>JBKGZS010000098.1:0-4242 GCA_046543285.1 Candidatus Acetothermia bacterium
GGGAAGTAGATCGAGAAAAGAGCTCTTCATCTCCAAATCAGAGATGTAGAAAGCGGCGAGTATGGTTAGTGTAAAACAAACCGCCAGAATCCAGTAGGCACGATAGCGGATCAAGCGGTACAGGAAATTAAGAAATTTCTCCTTCATCATTTAAATTAAAAATTACGGTGTTTTGCTCGGAAGCCGGGAGTGGGGGTTACGGTAGAAAACTCCAGCTTCTAAAGCGCAGGAGCTATTATAAAAATTGGTAGCCGGCCGACATTTCCCGCTGGAGGAGATTTTTTAGAGTGTTATTTCTCTTCCTCTATTTCTTGAGGGCTTCGAACGTCGATCTCGCACTCGGTAAGGTTCACCGTCAATCTAACGTTTTGGCCTCGCTTCCCAATCGCGTAAGCCAGATCTTCCTGAGGTACCAAAACTAGAGCCCGTTTGCCGTCTTCTCCTTCGGAAAAGTCTATAGAAAGCACAGTTGCCGGTTCCAAGCTGTTTCGGATCAACTGGGCGGGATCATCACTCCAGCGGATGACATCGATTTTTTCCCCGTTCAGTTCTCTAGTAATTTCTTTCACCCGTGAGCCTCCGGCTCCGACACAAGTGCCTACGGGATCAATTTGGTCGTCAAGAGATTTAACTGCCACTTTGCTTCTTCGTCCGGGGTCTCGTGCCACTTTTACAACCTCAAGCAGGCCGTCTTCGATTTCGGGCACTTCTAGTTCCATTAATTTGATCACAAATTCTTTCTTTGATCTGGAAACCAGTATCAGAGGACTGCCGTTCATCTTTTCTACGTCGTAGAGATATGCTCTAAGATTAGCACCCTGAGAATATCTTTCTCCGGGAATCCGTTCCTTTTCGGGTAGTTTGGCCTCCACCTCGCCAAGGTTGAGCCACACGTCCCGGCCCTCGAAGCGGTGAACTGATCCATTCACCAGCTCGCCTTTGCGGTGGACGTAGTTCTCGTAATTGAGCTCATTCTGGCGTTGGGCTATCTCCTGTTTGATAATATCTTCGGCCTTTTTGGAAGCTATTCTACCAAATTGATCCAGAGGAATCCGCTCTCCGTCGAAGTAGATGTCGCCGGAATTGTGATCGATGTCCACCGCTACCTCACTCTCTACCTCGAACTCCTCCTCGTAGGCCGCGGCAAGCCCCTTTTTAACCATTTCATAGAGCTCCTCGCGCTCTATCCCCTCTTCTTTGGCCATGTCTTCTAAAGCTTCTAAAAATTCGATATTCATAGAATCACTTGTGGGTGAGGTACTTAAATTGACGCATTACATTTCCAGTTTCGGTTTGGTCTGGGCGTGTGCGACATCAGAAAGGGCTATGTCAGTCTTTTCCCCTTTGATGCTTAGTAACAAACGGGCGTTTTCCTCTTCTTCCTGGAAATCTTTCAGTATACCTGTATGAATTTTCTTGTCTTTTACCGGATAGTAGGTTTTTATCTGTACCCTAGAATCAATGGCAGATTTGAAATGTCTAGGAGCTTCCAAAGTCCTCTCTACGCCCGGAGACGAGACCTCTAGCTGATACGAGCGGTCGATGATATCGATTTCGTCCAGTATCTCGGACAGTTTGTGGCTGAAGTTCACACATTCCTTCGTGCTGATCCCGCCTGGTTTATCGAGGTAGACCTCTAGTTTCCAGTCTGGCCCCTTCTTTCCCCAGTCTAGAGAATAGAGTGTGTAGGTCTCATTTGCCAGGGCCTCGTTGACTATTTGCTTCAGGTCGTCTCGTTTTTTACTCATGACGAGCTTATTATAGTTAAATAGTGAGCTTGACTCAACTTTACAGGATCATTAACCCGAATTATACTTTTCCGGGACCACCGAGCAGTGTTTCGCGAGGAGTCTCCTCCTGAAGATCAAGTTGTAGGTTTTCTGAGCTAACCCGGCGTGATTTGTATTTTTGCTTCTATGAACTCCCAAGAGAGAAGGTTGACCAGAACGGTAGATTCCCACGAAAGTCAAACCCGGGTAGATAAGTTGGTGGCTTCCTGGCTTGATCTCCTTTCTCGCAACCAGGTTCAAAAGATGATTGAGGAAGGTAGAATCACGGTCAACGATAACGGAGTGAAAGCCAGCCGAAGAACCCGGGAAGGTGATTTAATTCGGGTTGACTATCGTATACCGTCTCAACCTCAAAGGCCTGATCCTCAGGAAATACCTCTGAAAATTGTATTTGAAGACGCTCACTTGGTTGGAGTTGATAAACCGACCTCTATGGTGGTCCATCCCGCACCCGGGCACCCCGATAAAACCTTGGTCAACGCCCTGCTGGATAAATACGAAGAACTGCCCCAGACTGACGATCCTCGACGCCCTGGAATAGTTCACCGGCTGGACAAGGACACCAGCGGAGCTCTGGTGATTGCGAGAACCGCCCGAGCCTACGAAAGTCTGGTCGGTCAGTTTAAGGCACGCGAAGTAGATAAAACTTATCTGGCCCTGGTTGAAGGAACCTTTGAAGAAGATCGGGGAGTGATCGAAGCTCCGGTCGGGAGGTCTCGAAAGGACAGAACTAAGATGGCAGTTACCCTTTCTGGAAAGGATGCCGAAACTAAATTTTCGGTTCTTTATTCAGCTCGAGGGGGAACCTGGCTAAAGGTAAAACCGATCACCGGTAGAACCCATCAGATTAGAGTTCACATGCGTTACATTGATCACCCGATCGTCGGTGATCAGCACTACGGCGGCAGCTCGGCTCCCCGGTTGATGCTCCACTCGCGTTCTTTATCTTTCAACCACCCGGCGTCAAAAGATCGGATCAGTATTAAGGCTCCCGTACCCCGGTATTTTCAGCATAGAGGTTTGAAGGATATCACCTGAAGCCATCAGTCCTTATCGGTCTTTATCGTACATTCCGGGCATCCCCTGGCAGAAAGTATGTAATACAGTGTCGCCACGTAAGCCAGCCCAATTCCGCTATAGATAACCGGCAGTTTGAAAGGAGCGTTGAGGTATAACAGAGCAAGTCCCGTGGCAAGCACCAGGGAACTGAATTTCCCCCAGGTTCTTGCATTTAAAATGCTCCTTCCGCGCTCGTGCAGGAAAATACTACCAATTATCAGGAGTGTGTAGGGTATCAGAAGGGCCAGGAAGAGGTAGACGGGGATGACCTTGAGGTAGGCAAAAGTGCCGGTGAGGGATAGAAAGAGTATCTTGTCGGCAAAAGGATCCAACATCTTGCCCAGTTCTGTCTCTTCATTGCGACTTCTGGCTACTAGACCGTCCACCACATCGCTGGCCAGTGCCAGTGAAAATATGCCGAAGGAGATCCAGATCCGCCCCGTGATAAGGAAATAGACTATTGCGGGTATACACAGTATGCGAACAATAGTAACCTTGTTTGCCAGAGTCATTTTTATGATAGTAACTTGGAGTCGAAATGCTTGCAACTGAAAAAGGAAAATGAATGGAATCAGGCCATCAAGTTCTCTCGTTCGTTGACCTTACCTTGTGGTTGCTTGGGGCAGCCGGGTGTAGGAGAAGGTGAGTTGATAGAGGCAGTCCTTTAGCTCTTTTCGGCCTCCTTTCACTCCTTGGTCGCAGCGGTGGAGGGCATGAAGGAGAGAACGCAATTCTTCTGTGGTGAAATTGTCGATCAGGTCCATTTTCTTGGAGATCAACCATTTGGCTTTGCCCGTTTTACTTGCAATTTCCTTGCTGGAAAGGGATTCAACATTGGCCAGAGATTTGACCTGCAGCATCAATCGAGCTTCTCCGGCCAGCATAAAGAAAATTTTGCTCTCTGGAACCTCTCGATTCAGTAGCTCGGACAGCGTTCGAAGGGATTGGGAGATTTCTCTGGCGAAAAAGCTATCCAGATAGTCAAATATTTTTCCCTGGCCTTTTGCCCATACGATACTTTTGACTTCCTCAAGAGAAAGCGGTTCTCCGTTTTGGTATCGATTGAGTTTTTCAATTTCGTTGTGTAGATGGTGTAAATCTGGATCCATGACCTGGATGAACCATCGTCGGGCCTCCCTGTTAAGAGAAACCCCGTGCTGTTTCAGGTTTTTCGCGATGTACTTTGGTAGATTGCGGTTGGTGATTTGATCAAATTTTTCAACTGTTCCTTTCTCTTTTGCTGCACGGAAGAGGCGAGAATTTTTGGAAATAGAGTCAGCTTCGATGAGCAAACATACTTCTTTGAGAGAGACCTTCTCTAGGATGGAAGCCAAACCCTCTATGTCTTTGATCTCCTGGGCGTGGCGGAGATGGACTATCTTGGATTTGGCAA
>JBKGZS010000099.1:0-4231 GCA_046543285.1 Candidatus Acetothermia bacterium
ACCCAGTTCTTCCTCGTCGCCTCCCTCAATCAAAGCGGCAGCCCCCTCCAAGGCGCACAGTTCAGACCCCAATTCTTCCTTCAGGCTCCGCGCCCCTCCTATATGATCGGCATGCGCGTGAGTCAGGAAAACCTTGCCCACCTGGCCGGGATCATATCCTTCCCCTTCTATATTGGAAATGATCTGCTCGGTTTCTTCTCCTGCTCCCGAATCGATCAGGGCCAGTTCTCCTCCGCCATCCACCAAATAAACGTGACAGTCGTAGTCATGAGAAATTCCCAGCTGACCGCCACCCACCAGATAAATTCGCTCTGTTAATTTCATAACGACCTCCTACTCGACTGCTCCGAGCGTCAGACCCCGTACTATGTGTTTCTGCAAGTAAACAACCAGTAGAAAAGCAGGAAGCAGAGCAAAATTTGACACCGCACTCATCAAAGGAAAATCGAACTGCATGGTCCCAGCCAGGGAACTTACCAGAACGGGGACGGTTCTCGCTGACTGAGAGGTCAAAATAAAGGCAAATAAAAACTCGTTCCAGGGGAGGAGAAAGACCAAAGCGCTAACCGGAATTACAACGTGAATCAATACTTGCCAGCGGGTCGCCCCGTCTACAATGGCGGCATCCGGTTTGCGTCAAGAAATTTCTGATACACGTCGTCGGGGTCGAAATACTCCGTGGGCTCGTCCTCCAGGTACTCGTCAAGTGATTCCAGAAAGCCCCCTGATCCGTAGGTTTGGACCCCTCCGTCACTTCCCGCAAGCAGGATATCGAAACGTCCCGTCCCCGCGGCCAGGTCAGTGGCTACTTTCTGTCGGACCGTGGTCTCGTCGCCCCACTCGATCTGTACGTTAACACCTTCCTCGGCTTCAAACTCCTTCAACCGATCGGTTTTCGTGGCACCTTCACTCCCAAACAGCTCCGGCCAGGCAAAACCCTGAGCGAAAGTGATCACCCTTACCGTAGGGCGTTGACCAAATCCAAAAATGTTGGGAAGGCTCGCGCTGAGCATCGCTACACTCCCGGCCCCGAGTAGTTTGAGGAAATTCCTCCTGGTTAAAGAATCGGGCTCCATGATCAATCCCCTCCTCGAAAAACGGGTTTTACTTGGAAAAAGGAACGCGGAACTCCGCGATCCTACCGTTGCTCCGTTCAAATATCACCCCCCTCCAGAGAAAAAGTTGTTGTCAGATGGTCGGAAATAAAGCCCCGTGGATTTTCTGACCTCAACTAAAACAAAGAACAACTCAACCAGGGAAACGTTTCTTATTATTCAAATCGTTTTTGTGTATCACAATCGAAGGTTTTTGTCAACGTCTCCTCCCCCGAGTCGAGGGTTTGCCCGGTTGGTCCAGCTTGTCCTTCCTGAACCCCCTGGGTCCGGTGGGGAAGGTTGACGATCTAACCCGGACTCGCACTGGATATCCATGAAGGGATCGTCTACAATATTGAGGCATAGGACCTGCCACAGCTCTTGTAAAATTCCAGCGAGCCTGTACTTTCAGGTGATATCAGCCTTTAGCACTACCCAGCTTAATAACTATTATGTCCAAGAAAAAAGTATATGTGGAAACATGGGGATGTCAGCTCAATTACCATCGCTCGGAAGCCCTTACAGCCGAACTGGAGCGATCCGGATACCAACCCGTCTCTGAGCTGGGGGATGCGGATTTGATTCTGTTCAATACCTGTGCAGTAAGGGGACGGTCGGAGGAGAAAGTAAAAGGACGGATAGGGCAAATCAAAGAGGAGCGCAAAAAGGGAAGTTTGCTAGGAGTAGGGGGTTGCATGGCTCAACATTCAGGAAAAGAACTTCTCTCCGACGCTGCCGGGGTGGATTTCGTTTTTGGAACGGGTAATCTAACCGAGGTTCCAAAACTCGCGGCCCAAACCCGAAAAGGTCTCTCTCCGGTTTCCACGCCCTCGCCGGCCCATTTTGAAGACCTGACCTACAATCGCAACTCCGATTACTTTGCCTGGGTTACCATAGCGGACGGCTGTTCAAATTCGTGCTCCTACTGTATAGTACCCCAGGTGCGGGGATCGTTGAGAAGTCGCCCGCTGGAAGAAGTACTGGAGGAGGTAGACGAGCTAGTTCAGGAAGGCTATAAAGAAATCCAACTGCTCGGTCAAAACGTAAATGCGTACGGCAAAGATCTGAATGAATCCGAGGCTTCCTTTGCCCATTTGCTGGAGCAGGTGGATTTACTGGGCCCACCCCGCCTTAGCTTTACTACACCTCACCCGGCCGACCTGAACGAGGAAACTCTGGAGGTGCTCGAGGACGCTTCTAACGTGGTCAGACACATACACCTCCCCTTACAGTCAGGGAGCGACAAGGTCCTGGAAATAATGAACAGGAATTACATGGCGAATGATTATCTAAATCTGGTGAACCAGATTCGGGCTATGGACCCCCTCATAAATATCACCACAGATATCATCGTGGGCCATCCCGGTGAAACGGAAGAGGATTTTCGGCAAACTCTCAATTTGATCAGAAAGGTGGACTTCGGCTCTATCTATGCCGCGAAGTTCTCCCCTCGACCCGGTACCAGAAGTGCAAAATTGGAAGACCAGGTTCCACAGAAGGTCAAGGAGGAACGCCTGGAGAAGCTACTAACCCTCCAGAAGAATCGGGTCAAGGACGTCAATCGGAACTATATCGGGGAGCACAGCGAGGTCCTGGTTGAAGGAACGGCACGGAAAAACGGAAATATGTACGGCAAGAACGAGTTCTACAAAACCGTTGTATTCGACGGTGGACCTGATCTGGTGGGGCAAATGGTAGAGGTCACCATCCGTGATGTGGAAGAAGGAACTCTATACGCGGAAAGGGAGGATTAATGATACTTACAGTAACTCTCAATCCGGCTTACGACAAAATATACTGGGTAAAAGAACTGAAATTTGACGGAGAAACTATCCTCTCTCGTGCCCATCGTACTCACTCCAGCGCAGGGGGAAAAGGGATCAACGTCTCCATATACCTCGGGAGGCTGGGAATGGACAACATCGCAATGGGATTTATCGGTGGCCATACGGGCAGGGCCATCAAACGCTCGCTCAGGGAAGAAGGCGTTACCACCAACTTCAACTGGGTTGACGGTGAAACAAGGACCAACGTGGCCATTCTGCGCAAGGGCAAAGAGGATCAGCCTATTGAGGTTAACGAAGCCGGTACCCCTATTACCGAGAAGGATCTGGACAGGTTTTTGGACCAGTACAAACTGATGCTGGACCGTGTCTCCCATGCCGTGCTATCCGGAAGTTTACCTCCCAACACTCCCGATGACTTTTACGCCAGACTGGTGGACATGGCTCAGGAGGCCGACGTAAAAACTTTTGTCAATACCGGCCCCCCGCAGCTGGAAAAGGTCATACCTTCCGGTCCCTTTCTCCTAAAGCCCGACATCCGGGAAACTAACAGAATACTTGGAGAAAACCTGGATGACAGAGAATCAATAATTCGGGTAGCACAGAAGATGCTGGAAATGGGGACCCAATACGTCCTTATCTCCCACGAGATCACCGGAGACATTCTAGCAACTCATGACGGATATTGGGATCTCGAGGTGCAAAGAGACCGCCTGGAAGTCAAAAACAAGGTCGGGGCAGGAGACGCCCTGGTCGGAGGTATCGTATTCAAATTGACAGGAGGCAGTCCCATTGTTCAGGCAGTAAAATACGGAATGGCTTCAGCTTCCGCTAGCGTGGAAACTTACGCAAAAATGTGCCGTGATACCTCTCTGATCCAGGCCGAGTTGGACAAGATCACAGTGCAAAAGTTGGAGGAAACCCCCCAATGAAAGTCAAAGATATCATGACCAGGGATCTTACCACCGTCTACGAGACGGCCTCCATCGAAGAACTGATCGATCTGCTAAACAAGAGCGAGTTGTCCGGAGTCCCAGTAGTAAACGACAAAGGTGAGGTAGTAGGTTTCATCTCCGAACGAGACGTGATCGAGGCCGCTCTGCCGGATTATTTTGAAATGCTGCGGACCGCATTCTACATACCGGATATAAATCAACTGTCCCGTGAATTGGAGGAAATAGAAAAGCAACCGGTTAAAGAACACATGACCACGGAAGTAGTCTCGGTTACGGAAGACGAAGAAGATCTTCATGTCGCCGATCTGATTATCAGGAACGGACTCAATCAAGTGCCAGTCATCGACGAAGACGGCATGTTGGCCGGCCTGGTAAGAAGAATAGACCTGCTGGAAGC
>JBKGZS010000025.1:0-19598 GCA_046543285.1 Candidatus Acetothermia bacterium
GACACAACCTGTACAGAGGTGTTTTAGCGAAGTACCTAGGGCATCCGAAACTTCCTCGATTGTCAGATAATCTAGAGAATCAGCACCCAGTTTGTTGCGCACGTCCTCTATGGATCTTCCGTGAGCGATCAGTTCCTCTTCCGAGGCCATATCTATCCCCAGGAAGCAGGGGGAGACGATTGGTGGTGAGCCAATTCTCATATGAATCTCTTCTGCCCCTTTTTCTCGAAGCATTGTTATCAGCTGCTTTGAAGTGGTGCCCCGGACTATGGAATCGTCGATCAAAGTTACCGTTTTGCCCCGGATATTGGATCTTATGGGATTGAGCTTAAGGTGCACCCCTGTCTGCCGTTGTTGTTGAGTGGGCATAATGAAAGTTCGTCCCACATACCTGTTTTTCATGAGCGATTCGGCAAACCTCAGGTTGCCGGCTTCAGCGTACCCCGTTGCGAAGGATCGACCCGAGTCGGGTACCGGAGAAACGATATCAGTGTCTACACCGTGGTTCTTGTAGAGCAGCTGCCCCAGCTTCCTCCTCGTGTCGTAGACAATAGCTCCTTCTACTTGTGAATCAGGCCGGGAGAAGTATACATGTTCGAAGAAGCAATGGCTTGGGGAACGGTTAAATAGTTGATAAGATTCCACTGCCCCCCCTTCGACGACCACCACTTCTCCTGGCTTAACGTCCCGGATGAGGTTTCCTTCAAGGACGTCAATGGCTACTGACTCACTGGCCACGATATGACCTCCATCAATTTCCCCTATACAAAGAGGTCTGATTCCATGAGGATCCCTGATCCCGATTACGGTGTCATTATACAGCAGGGTCACGGAGTAAGCGCCCTCTATTTTGTCCATGGTTTTTTTGATCGCCTGGATGATATCATAGGATAACAGGTTGCGGGCCAATTCGTGGACCATTACCTCCGTGTCCGAGTCCGTGGTAAACATATGGCCATTTTCCTCTAAGTCACTCTTGACTTCGTCCGCGTTAATCAAGTTGCCGTTGTGGCCCAGGGCAAGCGAGCCTCTTTTGGTATTGACGGTGAAGGGATGACAGGATTCCTGGTTAATAGAACCGTAGGTTGGGTAGCGGATGTGGCCGATTGCGGCATTGCCGGCCATATTTTGAAGATCTTCGTCCGAGAATACGTCCCCTACCAGACCCAACCCCTTTTTGGCGTGCTGTTGAAAGCCGTCATGGGTAACTATCCCAGCCCCTTCCTGTCCACGGTGCTGAAGTGCGTAGAGTGCGTAATACGTAGTGAGGGCGATGGTTGAACCTGAGCTCTGTCGCAGTCCAACGACGCCGCATTTATCCCGCGGCGGTAGAATTTCCGGCGGTTTCGAGGAGGATTTGCGAGAGTCAGTAGAGTGCTTTTTCCGGGGATCCATATGAAAGAAACTCCTCAACTGGTAATAGGTGAACGGGATCCGACATGGTGTACCGGATCCCGTTCGGTAAACCGATCATTCTGTAGTTTCCAGAGCGATGACTGCGGCAGGTTCCAGAACCCTGAAAGCAAAGGATTCAGTGACAAATAGAGTGACTGTTTGCTTGTCGTGGTTCTGATAACCAATAGAAAAGTCCTTTCCCAGTGTCAATTCGAAATCTCCCCCACGTCCGGAGAGAAGCAACGGATCTTCGACGTTTTGGCTATAGATAATGGGTGCATCAAGCAGATCTCTGGTCTGGCGCTTGAGCGGATAGCCTTTGGTGAAGGCGTTTAAGTCTTGCCACGATCTCCGATTTACTACCAGGTAATATGGCCCTTCGATCGACTGATCTCGAAAAGTCGCCACTCCCTCGGACAAGGTCTGGAGAATTCCTTGGGGGTTGGGCTCCATCTTCAGGGAGAGAGCACTGGCTTCTCTGAGTCCTTCGATGCAACCTTCTTCCAGCCCGGAATAAAGGGCCTTTTCTTCGAACCGTGCGGCTTTTTCGACGGCCTCTTCCAGAGGATCAAGGTCTATGTCCTCCGCGCCGCGAACGATGTCATCCAGTTCCCAAATTTCAAGGTCGAAAGACAGTCGAGTCTCCACTACAGGGAGGTTTTTTCGAATGCCGAAGTTGACCTCGTCATTTTCCGTCTGTTTTTGTATCTCTAGTCTACCTTGTGGTAAAGCCGAGAACTCCCAGCCTTGAGGCTCGCTAACGTCGACGAATCTCCTTGCGGAGAGGTGAGTGTAAAGGACCTCCCGTGCCGTTTCATCTATTTCTTCCCAGCCCTCATCAGTTATCGGTGCCAGGTTGCGCTTTAAAAGATCCACGTCATACCTCCTTAATTATTGGTGCTCATGTCTCCGATACCCAGGTCGCCACCACTCGTGGTTTGAGATTTGTCTTCTTCCTCTTCCAGTTCCTCCAGTTCGGTGATGGGCTGGTCGGAAAACAGATAGGTCTTGAGGTTTTCGTCCCAGGCGCTCATATTTCTGCGTAACCACTCTAATGCCATACAGGCATGTTCAATCTCTTCATCCCGATTGTGCGCCAAAATTTCGCTTAGCTCCTTTTCAGCTCCGGCCGAAACTCGTTGCTGATACCAGGTAACTGCCTCGATCTCCTCTTTTAAACTGGTTAAAGCCCGAACCATATCTCTAGTTTCTGTGTCAAGTTCATCTGTAGGTTCATGGTATTGAGCCATATTTTACCTCCTTATTGTTTAACAGTACTTCAATAACTACCATAACTGTAATCTGTCCAAAACTCAATCTCCGTTTTGCTCCGAAAATAGCCTAAAGGTGCTTTCAGGAAAACGCTTCACCGCCCTATCGAAGGAGTAAGAAAGTTAGATTCCCTCAACCCGCCGGCAAAATGTAGAGGCTTATAGCGATGAAGTGAAGAACTCCCCCGCCTAATACGAATACATGCCAGATAGCGTGATTGTAGGAGAGCCGATGCCAGCCGAGAGCAGGTAAACCCAGCATGTACACGACCCCTCCTAATATGATCCAGAGGACCCCCTGAAGGGTAATCTGCTGGATTAATTGCCTCAAGGCGACAACTGATAACCACCCCATCACTACGTAAGTCGCTGATTCCATTTTGGGAAACGTGGCAATAAAAAAAGTTTTGAAAACTACTCCTCCGAGTGCCAGTCCCCAGACTACTCCGAATAAGGACCATCCCAGTCGAGATCTTAAAGCCACCAGCAAAAACGGGGTATAGGTACCGGCGATCAGGAGGTAGATGGCACAGTGATCAAGTATTCGGAACACGGTCTTCGTCTGCTTTTTCCGGGACGAGTGATACAGTGTAGAGGCCAGATAGACCCCTACCAGAGTCGCTCCGTAAACGGCCAGGCTACTGATTTTCCAAGGATTGCCACCAGGGATCGCTTTCGTCAGAAGCCAGGCCAACCCAACCAGGCTGAGGATTAAACCAAGGCCGTGGGTAACTACGTTAGCGACCTCTTCCTTCGGCGGATAAGTGACAGATTTGGTGCCCCTCGCTCCATCAACTTCCATCTCAGCCCGAGGATCACCGGTCATATCCATTCCTCCAGAATGCTAAGTTGCACAGGATTATTTCCTCCAGTTTAGGATACAAAGCTTTTCTCGTGGACTTACTTCACTGTGCCGGGGAACTCTTTTACAAATTCAGCAGTTAGGCTCACTGTCTCCCGAAAATCGTCCAGGCGCAGAGTGCTGTTCGGAGAATGAATATATCTGCAGGGTACCGAAAGGACCCCGGCGATCACTCCCTCGCGAGAAAGGTGAATTGCGCCGGCATCCGTCCCCCCAAAAGCAGGCCTTTTGAATTGATATGAGATTCCTTTTTCCTGAGCAAGGTTAACAAGGGCATCCGTCAAGTTCTTTTTTACCACTATGGATTTGTCTGCGAGGGTAATTGCCGGTCCCTTGCCCAGGGTAACAGGTTGCCGCTTCTCCTCCACCCCGGGAATATCTGCTCCTATCGTGCCTTCCAGGGCCAAAGCAACATCAGGATTAATCTGATACGCCGCGGTTCTGGCACCTCGAAGGCCGGTTTCTTCGCAGATTGCAAAGTTTGCCACCAGTGTGGCGCCTAGTTTATGATCCTTCAATTCTTCAAGTACTTTGATTACCGCTGCACAGCCTGCCCGATCGTCGAAGGCCTTTCCCAGAACATAGTTGTCATTTAACTGTCGGAAAGGATAATGGATAGTGGCAAAAGAGCCCACCTTTATTCCCAGTTCTTTTACTTCTCCTCTGGAGTTGGCTCCCACGTCGAGGAATAGGTCTTCCATGTCGATAACTGATTTCCTGTCTTCTTCATCTTGAATATGAGGAGGGACGGTCCCTATTACTCCAGTCACAGTAGTTTCATCTTCGCACAGTACCTCCATTCGATGAGAGGGGAGAATTCGCTGATCCCAGCTTCCCAGCGGGACGAAGCCCAGGTAGCCGTCATCGTCAATGTAATTGATCATAAACCCGATTTCGTCCATGTGAGCGTCTAGCATTAGCGATTTCTTTCCCTGACCGTGTTTAGTAGCGATGAAGTTGCCCAAACTGTCGGTTCGAATTTCGTCCACTAAGGGTTCGACAATTTCCTGGATGGTCTTTTTTACAGGTTCTTCGCGTCCGGAAACTCCGAATGCGTTCGAAAGTGTTTTCAACAGTTCTATGCTCTCCATTGGAAAAAATCCGCCTCCATTTTCATATTCTGGCAATCAGGATACTATTTTGTGAGTTACGGCCTCTCTGCTTCATTATCTTATCGATCGAGCACTTGAGCCTATAAATGGAAAATTTGTCCATTCAGTGCTTGGGACCGCTCCGATAAGAGAAATGCAGTGACATCTGCGACTTCCTCGGGTTCGACCCAGGTGCTAGTATCGGCCTCGGGCATCGCTTGGCGGTTGGCTGGAGTATCCATAATTGACGGGGCGATCGCATTACACCGTGCCTGGTCAAATTCCTTGGCTATGCTTCTTGTTAAAGTGGATACCCCTGCTTTTGCGATATTGTAGGCCAGTTGTCCGGCTTCTGCTTGAAGGGCGGTTGCGGAGGAGAAATTAACCACTGACCCCCTGTGGGATTCGAGAACATCGGCGAAAGTCTTTATTGCCAGGTAACAAGTTGTAACCTGGCGCTCGAAGGAGTTTTTGAGAAGTTGTGGCGAACTGTCCCGAAGTGAGCTTCTCGAGTAACCACCTACCAAATTAACTATTCCGTCGATTTCGATGTTCTGATTCGACAGTCTGTCTTTAAAAAAAAGTAGCTGTTTTTCGTCGGTCAAATCAAGTGAATAGTAGTCTACTGCTTGATCCCTCTTTGCCCTATCTCGAGCCTCGTCAAGCTCTTCTTCGTTGCGGTAGGTTCCGACTAAATGGGACACAAATTTACCGAGTCGGTCTGTAAGGGAGGGGCCAATCCCTCCTGTTGACCCAGTTACTAATATCGTTGTATCCTCTAATTCAAACTTCACTTGGCTATCGACCTCCAGGGAATTTTGCCGTATAGTTTCCGCACGTCCAATTTTCACCCAATGAGGATTTTTTTGCAATAAGCAGTGTCTTTTTGAGGATAATTGGAGAAATCCGAGACTTCACAATCTTTTGTAAGTCTAGGGAGGCGATGTTTTAGGAGGTTAAGATGTGCAAAGAAAAAGTTCTTCTTGATACGGACATCGGTACCAATATCGATGACGCCGCCTGTCTGGCCTATCTGTTGTGTCAGGAATGCTGCGAATTGTTAGGTGTGACTACGGTTACTGGAAGGGCAGGGCGCCGAGCAGCCCTCGCGGATGCTCTCGCGACGTCCCTGGGACATGATATTCCAGTGTGTTCCGGAGCTGAAAAGCCTTTACTTGGGGATCAAGTTCAGACTGAAGCGCCTCAGGCAGATTTGCTGAAGGACCGAGGTTTGGACTATTCGTTTCGGAACAACCGAGCCGTGAGATTTATGAGGGAGGCCCTCTCGAAAAATCCTGGTGAGGTAACAATTTTGGCAGTTGGCCCCTTGACAAACGTGGCACTCCTGTTTGCACTGGAGCGGAATCTTCCTAACCTGGCTAAAAGAGTAGTGATGATGAACGGTTGTTTTTCCGAAAAAAAGATTGAAACAAATGCTTCACTCGATCCTCACGCCGCGGCGATCGTATATGGAAGCGAGGTTCAGGAATTGTGGTCAATCGGTTTCGATGTTACCCGGCAATGCTCCGTTAACCGAGAGTGGATGATGGAAGTCTTTTTTCAGGGTCAATCCAACTTGCTCGAGGATCTGGTTCGATCTTGGTGGGACGGACACGAACACATGGCCTTACATGATCCCCTTGCGGCCGCCACCATTTTCCGGCCCGATCTTTGCAGCTATTCAAAACACGGAGTGGAGGTGGAATTATGTGAAGATGGCTGGAAGGGGCGAACTAGTTTGGTAGAACCCGCTAATAACATCTCCACAAAAATCGCTACTGGAGTCGATCGAGCGGAATTCTTGCAGCACTATCGCCGAGTACTTATATCTCACTGAAGCCGTAACTTTGTGGGGAGGTCGAAATCATAAGACCCTTAACTGTTCAGAAAAGATGCCAAACTCATTCCCAAAGTGCGGATAAAGAAAAACAGCTGAGGGAAGGAGAGCGGGTGAGCAATCCTTCCCTCAACAAGGCGAAATTTGAGATACTTCGGCTGTTGGCGCTTAAATCATGCAACTGGTAGATGTATCTGAACAATTTTGGTAGCTGGGAAACCAATGTCTACAAGTGTCTTCCACTATCAGGCTTAACTATACTCGTAGACTACCAGTGTAAAGGATTTAAAACATGATAGATGATAGAATTACCATAAGTTATTGTCAAGTTAGTAAAGGTCATAAACGTTCCATTCTGAGCGCGGGGCGAAAGTCCCCTTACCCCATTGTAACTGTGTTATGGTTCGCAGGAGAGACTGGAGTTCCGGGCTATGGCAGAACCTCCTCAAAAACCCTAAGAAGATTTCCTCCCAGAATCTTTTCGATATCCCCGTCGGAGTACCCTCGGCTGAGAAGCCCCTCCGTGATCTTCGGAAAATCGCGAACATCACTGACTTCGGGAAAACCGGCACCGCCGTCGAAATCCGAACCCAATCCAATGTGGTCTGTTCCTATTAAATCCCTGATGTGGTCGACGTGATCTAGAAAGTCCGCGAGGGTTACCTCAGTTCGATTATCGACGTCTTTGATGAAGTTCGGAACCAGGCTGAGGCCTAGAACTCCTCCGGCCTCCGCCAGTTTGCGCAGTTGTCTGTCGGTTAAGTTTCGGTGGTGAGGGGTTACCCCATCAACGTTTGCATGGGAAACGATAACTGGATCTTCGCTCTCCTCTAAGGCATCGTAAAATCCCTTACGGTTAAAGTGAGCCAGGTCAATTATCATTCCCAATCGATTCATTTCTTCGACGACCTCCCGACCGAAGTCAGTCAATCGCGACTCGAAATCACTGCCCGATCCGTCACCCAGGGCGTTTCGATCGAAATGAGTAAAGGTCAGCGAGGAGACCCCCAGCTTGTTGATCATTCTTAAGGCGGAGGTCTGTTGATTGAGCGGTACGCCACCCTCTACTGAGATAAGAGCTGCGACCTGGGAGCTCTGGAGAATGTCCTCCAGCTCAGAATAATTGGTGGCCAGTTCAATGCCCTCTGTTTCTCTCAATTCGCGGTGAAGTGTATCAAGATACTGCATCAGTCTTGATAGCGGATTCTCGTAAGTCGGGGATACCCAGCAAGAAAAGATGAGGCAGTCCAACCCTCCTTCCTCGATTTTGGGCAAGTCAATTTCTCCCCTCTCTGAATCTTCGCTCAAAGTCGTCGAGGGCTGGAGAAATCTCTTTTCCTGGCCGGACTTGCTGAATTTACCCCTGCTATCGGTAATAAATGGACCTTCTTCAATAAGGTTCAACACCGTGTCGTTGTGGGCGTCGATCACTATCGATCGTCTGTGAAGCTGCTTTACTGGTGAACTAAGTCCTGACTCGGGCATAATTTTCTCCCTCCAGATGTTGCTGAGATGAATACAAGGGCCAAAAACCCAGAATTTGCATCTTATTCTCGACATTATTACCATGAATTACAACTTCCGAAGGGGGGGTCTTTTGATGAAATATAGTCTCGACAAGACATTGTTTATTTCCACTCTGTTGTTGGTCGGGGTTATCGTCACACTAAGTCCCACTCAGGGCTTAGGGGCTCAGCTACAACCAATTATTCCCGCGATCGGTTCTTTTATCATACCGGGAGCCGGCCAGCTGTTGAATAACCAGCCCAATAAGGCTTTAACTCACTTTGCCATTATTGTGGGGATCGATACGGTCACTTACTGGGTGGGGTATAGACGGCTTGGAAATAGTTACCTCTTGGGTTCTCTGCATCTCGCCTGGTCCGCTTACAGTGCCTACGATGCCTACGAGGTAGCTCGGCGAAGGAGAGGCGGGCTGGATTTGAGTAGCTGGGACGGTGTCGAGAGTGATTTGTTTTCGGAATCCAACTCCCAGCACCTGGTTGCCGGTAAAGATTCCTACCAGCTAGCAGAGGAGCTCTAGTCTTTTGTGTTCTCTGTTGGTTTTTAAATACAGCTCCAATTAACTTGGTCATAAAGGAAGTGGAGCATGCCTGAGCGTCCAACAATTGCCGTCAGTTGTTCTTTCGACGAAGATACCGAAGTCTTTCGAATACACCGAGGGTATGTAGATGCCCTAGTAGAAAACGGAGCTCTGCCTTTTATCGTCCCCCACTCTGGGGATGAACAGTTGAGCCCCAAAGAGATTCTCGCCCAAGTGGACGGTGTACTTTTCTCCGGTGGAACTGATTTCGATCCAATCTTTTTTGATGAGGAACCTCGATACGAGTTGGCGTCGATAGTGCCGGGCAGGGATCGCCTGGAAATAGCTCTCCTGCAGGAGGCTGTCGAAGCGGGGATGCCCATACTTGGCATCTGTCGGGGGGTTCAGACTATCAATATTGCTGCCGGCGGAAGTGTTTATCAGGACATAGAAGCCCAAATAGAAGACCCTCTCCGACATCATCAGGACGCACCTCGCTGGTACCCAACTCATAAAATCGAGGTACGTCCCGACTCTCTGCTTCGGGCGATTCTTGGTAGGGATCGTTTGGGAGTGAACAGCTTTCACCATCAGTCTGCCAGGGAGATTGCCCGGGGATTCAGGATATCTGCTACCTCAAGGGACGGGGTAATAGAGGCGATTGAAGCTGAAAACGGGGCTTTCCAGTTAGGTGTGCAATGGCATCCGGAACGAATGTGGGAGAAATATCCTGTGCATGGCCGGTTGTTCTCTAGGCTTGTGGAAGCTTCCCGCAACTGGAAAGATTAGTCTTCTTCCCGAGGGATCCAGGGAATCACTTTGTTCGTTCGCTTGGCGTACTGCTGGAATTGCTCGTTGTCTTTGTAGCGCTCTTCCAGTAGAGGAACCCCCGATACCCGGAGTACCAGGTAGTCGATTATTAGTGGACTAAAAACGGCCAAGAAGCCATACCGTACGGGAAGAACCATTAGAAAGATTCCCCACCACAGCAAAGCTTCTCCGAAGTAATTGGGGTGACGGGTGTATTTCCAGAGCCCTTTGGTCATTATCTGGCCGGAATGTTCCTTTTCGTATTTGATGAAACGCCATAGCTGATAATCTCCGACCGTTTCGAAAGCAAAGCCCACTGCCCAGACGCATATTCCCAGGTAGTCCAGATAAATGAGACCCTGTGGAGAAAAGACATTGACTATCAAAAGAGGGTAGGCGATGGAGAGCATCAGGATCCCCTGAAGCATGAACACATTAGTAAAACTTTTCCACCAGGCCCTGTTCCCCCACCCCTCTTTCATCTTTTGGTACCTGTAGTCTTCGTTTTTTCCGCGATTTCGGACGTAAACATGAGCGGCCAATCTGAGGCCCCAGCAGGCGACCAGGGCGGTCACGATCCACTGGCGGATGGTCCAGTACTCGGCCAGAAACAGGTTTACTAAAGCCAGCACCACAAATCCGAACCCCCAGGCAACGTCGACGACCGCTATTTTGCCCTTAATTCTGGAAAGGATATAGAAGGAGGTCATAAACAGGAAAACAGTGAGGATAGAGATCAACAGATGAGCAGTAAAAGCCATTTTACTCCTCTGTCAGGTACGACACGGCCACAGCACCAAGGCCGGCATGAGCTCCGATCATCGGGGAAATATTCATTATGTACTCGGGTTCCTGGCCGAGCTTGGATTTCAGGCGACGGGTCAAATCTTCCGCTGCACTGGGGGCATTAACGTGACCGATGGAGTAGTACCGCAATGGATTCTGATTTCGAGCTTCCTCCATCATGTCGATAATTTTGTTGATGTTGGTGCTAAACCTGAATGCTTTTCCATACAGTTCGGAAGCGCCTTGAGAATCTAGGGAAATGATTGGTTTGAGGTTCAAAAGTTTGGCGAATAAGCCTTTCAGGGGACTGACTCGGCCACCCCTAACCATATACTTCAGATCCTTCACGCTAACCAGGATTCGCGACTGGTCGATAGCCTGCTCTGCAATTCTTTGTAATTGATCGACGGATAATCCTTTTCGTATTCCCTCCGCCAATCTCAACGTGACCAGGCCAAGAGCAGTGGAAACTTGTCGGGAGTCTATGACGTGAATGCTCTGGGGATCAACCTCTTGGGCGGCAATCTTAGCTGCTTGATAGGTTCCGCTCAGCCTTGAAGACAGATGGACCGAAATCACTGACTGATAATGCTCTCTCAGGATGGAATAGAGTCGGGAAAATTTGTCTGCTGAGGGCTGGGAAGTTCTGGGAAAATCATCAATATCATCCACCATTTTGTAGAACTGATCGGGCACAAGGGTCTGTTTGTCCAAATATTGATGTTCCTCGAAAGTGATAGTCAAGGGAACCACGTGGATTCTGTGGTTCTCAAGAATTTTCGCGGGGAGATCGCAGGCCGAATCTGTTACCAGAGCGACCGAAGGTTTGTCCTCTTTTTGCATTTGGGTCTGGAGCTTCATATCGTCCACTTTTTGCGTCCCAAGTTGCCCGTATGCGCGCAGCAATTCCACCAGACATGCCGGCCGATCGGTGTGGGTATGTATTTTACACTGGGTTTTGGATCCTGCAACTACCACAGAATCCCCCAGTTGATCTGCGGCGCTTTTGATTTCATCGATCGCAAGATCTTTCCCCTGAAGCTCCACTTCCGTACAGTATCGGTAATCGGTTTCCACTTTCTTGCCCAGGGACACAGGTTCTTCAGCTTGGGGGAAATTCTGATGGGAACCATTATCCAGAACCACTTTGCCCCGGTCTAGAAATTGAGCCATCCCTTCCAGAAAAATGACGAAACCCTTGCCACCGGCATCTACGACTCCCTTTTCCTTGAGAATGCGCAGCTTGTTCGGGGTTTCTGCAAGTGATTTTCTCGCTACGGAAATCGAATCGGATATTAGATCCACAAAACTTCGTCTTTTCTGAACAATTAATCCCAGCTCTTCTGACCATTCTCTCATGACAGTTAGGATGGTCCCCTCGATGGGCTCGGTGAGGGAACGGTAAGTGTAATCAACCGCTTGTTCCATTGTTCGAGCAAACTCGAGAGTTGAGAGGGTTTCGTATTTACGAGTTGATTGGCTGATTCCTTGAACGAATTGTGCAAAAATCAAGCCTGAATTGCCTTTAGCACCCGAGAGGGTTGCGTCTGCCATAGCTTGGGTCACTTTTTCCACTGAAGGTACGGCATCGGTCTTTTCGATTAACGATTTCATGGTATAGGCCATGTTTTCACCTGTATCGCTATCGGCAACAGGGAAAACATTTATTTTGTCCAGCAAATCCTTGTGGTTGATGACCTCCCGACCACCGCTGGAAAAGGCTTTATACAACTCTTTTCCGTCTATTTTTTTCATTCCAGAAACCCCTTGGTGTCAGGAATAATTTAAATTGCGCCGCCTAAACTTTCTGCAGGCGAGCTTTTCTGTCACGGAACCGGGTGGAAGGTAAAGGTGAGGTTTAAACACTCAATCTCGCCCCTCATTCACTTCCCTCTTTTCGAGTGCCCAGCTCTTCAAGCAATTGATGGAGGTGATCCTGTTCTTGGGCTATGATTTCCTCTATGGCGCTTTTGTCAGGAATATATCGTTGAATATCCCCGTAGAACACAATAGAGTCTTTTTCAACCTGAATGGCAAGCTTCAAAGCCTCTTCGTAATTATCGGGTAACTTCTCATCCTTCAGGTTGGGAAAAACTGACATCTCGGCCAGGTGCTGGAAACCCTTGCTGACCTCCTGCCGCTCCCACGGGGAATCTCCGGTTTGCTCTGTTCCTTTGTGCTCGTCGTAAATCTGGTGGAAGGTCGCTCTATGGTCTTTTTCTTCTCCGGCCAACCTGGAAAAGAGCTCCCCTCGATGGTCACCGAATTGTTGGGCGAGTTTCGAATAATACTCGTATCCTGCCGATTCGATTCGAAACGATATGTTGAATAAATCCTCGACTATCATATGTGACACCTCTATCTGATGATATAATACTGCAAAACCTCAGTGAGTGAAATACTAACGCCAAAAAATTCTCCTCTTCAGCTGGAACTTCTATCTTGGACAATTCTCGGACTAAAAAATAGTCTTTTGAAAAGGGGCAATTGAATCACGAGCTCTAATGCGGAAATATCCACGGATCTAGGAAGGGGTTATCCTGGTTCCCTCTCCCTCGGTTAATGCAGCTGTGGCCTGCTTTAGCGATGTAATCACGACCTTTGAACCTCCGTTTTCCAGGAACCTTATCCCCGCCTCTACTTTGGGTTTCATACTTCCTTCACCGAACTGCCCTTGCTCCAAGTAGTTTCGGGCCTCGGCAATGGTCAGTTCGCTCAAGGGGTGCTGGTTCTCCGTACCGTAGTTCAGATAGACGTGATCCACATTGGTTAAAATTAAAAAGCTATCTGCCCCTAGGTCCCAGGCCAACTGCGCTGAGGCCAGGTCTTTATCAATCACGGCCTCTACCCCCCTCAATTGTCCATCCTTTTCAACCACCGGAACTCCTCCACCTCCACCTGCAATCACTACAGTCCCGGAACGGAGGAGCTGGGCTACCGCAGGTCTTTCGGTGATCCTCAGTGGCTCCGGTGAGGGAACTACCCGCCGGTATTTATTATCCTCGACTTCCATCATGTCGTAACCTTTTTCCTGTTTCAGTTGTTGAGCCTCTTTCTCCGAATAGTAGCGACCTACGGGCTTGGTCGGATTGTCAAAGGCGGGATCCCCTTTTTCTACTACGGTCTGGGTTAAGATAGAGGCAATGGAAATGTCCTCCCGATCATGGCGGACAAAAGTGTTCCTGAGGCTTCGAGCGATCATATAACCTATTAACCCCTGGCTTTGTGCACCACAAACGTCCAGGGGCATCTGTGGGACGCTTTCTCTGGCCAGTTCGTTTTGAAGTAGAATATTACCAACCTGCGGCCCGTTTCCGTGTGAAATTACCATTTCATACTCTCCGGACAGCACCATCTCTGCCAATTGATCCGTCGTAGAGCGAATATTTAGACGTTGCTGTTTCGCAGTTCCTCTCTGCCCTGGTTGTAAGATCGCGTTTCCTCCAAGGGCCACTAAGACAACCTTCCTTTCCGCACCAACCATGCTTTCACTCCTCTGGAGATGACTTGTAGTGCTGGAATTTGCATTTGAAGAGTCAACTGTGAATATGAGCTGAGATAATCGTTCTGGTTAAAACCCCCTCGTACAGAGCGATATGGATAAAAGACAAAACTCTGATAAGAGCTCGGAACCGTCAACCAAGAGAGAAGAGCGGAGGAGCCCTTATCGTGGATAACGCTACGGCCTTACAAGTTTGCCTCTTCTGCCCTCATTCAGAGCTTGGGGTGTTACAAATTGCAAGCCCCCAGAGGCCGGAGCGCGGCAAGTAATATTGCTCACCACCGTCGCTGTTGTAGACTTTTAAGCCACCACCTGGTTTAGTTTCAGTCAGCGGACCGAGAGTTACGTAGAGATTTCCTTCGTCATCAGTGGAGATATCTATAGGGTCGATAACTTGCTCGACAAGAACCTCTTGGAATGAACCGTCAGGGTTGTACTTGAGAATGTGTCGCTCTCCCCTCCCTCGATCAACTATAAATAAGTTTCCGCAGGAGCCAACAGCAATACCCGTGGGTACTTTGAGGTGCTTTTCTTTCCTTAAACCGTACTCTTTCTCCTGATAATTATCGATGAAGACCTCAGCCCTTTCGAATTCTGGGCCCCTTAATTTTAGCACGTAACCCTTCAAAGGTCGGTCGGTGGTTACCGTGATCAGCAAGTCGGTGATAGATTTCGCTTGGCTCAGGGGGACAAGATCGAAGGGAGCTTCGTCGTGGTCAAAATAGTTTCCGTCTAGAGCTTTAACCGGCTCGTTTTCCTCAGCTGGGTAGGGAATATACCACACGCCTTTTTCCCTGGTTATGAGATATAAATTTTCCTGGGGCCCAAAAGCTATTGCGACGGGTGTTTCCGCTGATCTCCCTATTCCCCCGATGTTTCGTGCTACGGTTTCCACGTTTCCTTCTTGCGGCCTAAATCGCACGATTCGCTCTTCCGCCGGCTCGGCTGCGTAAATGTATCCGTCTGGGCCACAGGTTAAGCCGTGGGGGTCTTTTAATCTCAGGGGCAGTGGCCGGTACGTTAGCAGTCCTTCATCCGGTTGCAGAAGTCTCCCCGATTTTCGATCTACCACTAAAACTTCGACGTCACCTGTTGCTGAAAAGGCGAGAGAGCCGAAAATTATAAGAACCAGGAGAGCTCCGATAAAACGATTGGGAACAGACCATCCTTTATGAATTGAAAAACTCATACTCCACCCCCCCAATTACCTCTGGCAAATCCTTTGCTTGGTTTAGATTACCAATTTTTTACTCGTGGCCGGTTTTGCTGTTAGAGATGTTTAGTCGGCAGACCTGATCACCCTCGGCTATCGTTTTTTCGATGTCCAGTTTAAAATTCGGAAACTGATTGATTATTCCCCGATCGCCGTCCATGGCAATGTCACAGAGTTGACTGATGAGAGCCTGATCATCGGTCAATTTGGACCAGGCGTCCACCAGCGGACAGTGATGAAAATCAACTATAAATCGCTCGGGATTGCGTTTGATTACCTCCATCTCGAAAATTGACTTGCCGCTGCCGCTGGCAAATTGCGCGGCAAAATTCTCGAGATCAGTCGTTTGATCGAACTTGCTGTTCCCGTGAATTCGACCACAGCGCGTAATTGCTCTGCGAGCAAAGCCTTCGGGGTTCAACCCTTCTTTCCGGGCTTCGTCAATCAGCAAGTACATCCAGGTTGCTCGGTGCTGTATCGCAGCTCGTAATTCGTCTACACATTGCGGGTTAAAAACGTCATCAGTGCTCAAAATAAATTCCTCCAGGTTGATGAATGACCAGTCTCAAGCAGGTATTATTGTCCTCCCCGCTAGACCGACTCTGGCATGGTTTAGCCAGGAGTTGAACCAATCACCGCGAGGGACGGAGAGGTGGCCCTGCTCGCGTTCTGGCGCTATAGTTCAAAGATCAAGGAATCGTCTACAGGTGATTATGGACCAAGACGACTATCCTTGCAACAAGCCAAAGGAGGGAGGGATCGGGCCACTCCCTCTGGAAGGTACGCGCTAAGTCTTGCTGGTTGAAATTTGACTCGGGTTGAGTTACCCGATATAAAGCTTTAGGTAATTCAGTGATTCATAGTGTGGGCTGGACAAGCACATGGTGAAAGATGGAAAAAGGAGGAAATAGTGCACAAACGAAGCGGTCTCGGAATCATTGGCTTAGCCACCATGGGTCAGAACCTGGCTTTAAATGCAAGCACCGAAGGTTATTCCGTCTCAGTCTATAACAGAAGTTCAGCTAAAACTGAGGATTTTATCAAGTCCCGAGCCCAAAATACGGATATCCGCGGTATCAGCGATCTGAAGGAATTTGTTGAATCTCTCAATCGACCCCGCAGGATAATCTTAATGGTCAAGGCCGGGGATCCTGTGGATAAGGTCCTGGATCGGTTGATTCCTCTGCTCGACAGAGGCGATGTTATTATTGAAGCCGGTAATTCACATTACCAGGACACTGACCGGAGAATCCGGCGAGTCGAAAACCACGATTTACTCTATCTTGGCACCGGGGTCAGCGGCGGAGAATATGGGGCTCTTCACGGTCCGTCGATCATGCCGGGAGGGCATCTGGAAGCCTATGAACAGGTCGAGCCGGTTTTTGAAAAAATTGCCGCCAGAACGGATTCAGGTCCCTGTTGCACCTACCTGGGACCCGGTTCTGCTGGCCATTATGTCAAAATGGTTCACAACGGAATCGAGTACGGGGCAATGGAGATTATTGCGGAGATATATTGGCTGATGGCTAAGGGAAAGGACCTCGAGCCTGAAGAGATGTCAGCTGCTTTTGGTCGGTGGAATGAAAGCATGGGTTCCTATTTGTTGGAAATAACTGCAGATATCCTTACCAGAGAGGATGAGAAAACAGGACGACCTTTACTCGAGTTGATCCTGGACAAAGCAAAACAGAAAGGGACCGGGAAATGGAGCGTCCAGAGTGCCCTAGAACTTGGAATTCCTGTTCCAACCATAACAGCGGGCGTCGAATCAAGGCTCCTGTCCGCGCTCAAAGATAGTCGGATGGCGCTGAATTCCTCTCTGACCACGCCTCCTGGAGCCGACTTCGAGGTCGAGCTGGATAGTTTGTACCGATGTCTTTACATTGCTTTGGTCACATCCTACATTCAGGGGATGTCCCTTTTATCCGCCGCTTCTGCTGAGCAAGGCTATGGTTTAAACTTGGCCGAGGTTGCCAGAATCTGGCGCGGAGGATGTATAATCCGCTCTGGTCTACTGTTAGACCTTCGGGAGACGCTGACTGATGGGGCTAATCCCCATCTTCTCTGGCAGAAGACTCCCTTCAAGCGCAGGGTGGAAACCTTCGGAAGGGACTTACGATCGGTGGTGGCGGAATCTGCTTCCGCGAACTTGCCGGTCCCGGCTCTGGCATCGGCCCTATACTACCTGGACTCACTGACTTCTCCAAGACTTCCCGCAAATATGATTCAAGCTCAGCGAGATTACTTTGGCGCCCACACCTACCACCGTGTGGATCGGGAAGGCACCTTTCATACGGAATGGCAGGATATACATAATGTCTAAAACGATTACTAACTACCTTCACCTCCCCGCTGGTACAACCCGCTAACAGTCAGTCGGGATGTTCAGATTTACGGCAGGAGGTCTAAGTGGAACCTCAAAAAAGCGGACGTAAACACATTGCGATAGTAAACTCCAGCAGTTTCGGGACTCACTTTCCAGCCTGTCTGGAGGAGTTGCGCGGGATAGGACACGTGCAGGAATTGACGGTCAACCCCCAAATCGACGGGAAAGCCCTGGCCCAAAAACTTCGGGGGACACACTATGTAATTGCCAGCGTGACTCCGCGTTTTTCGGCGGACTGTCTCAACGAGCTGGAAGTACTCCAGTTGATCGCCCGGCACGGGATAGGGTGCGATAATGTGGACCTGAAAGCGGCCACGGAGACAGGAGTTATAGTTACCCGAGTGCCAGGGGAAAGCGAACGGAACGCGGTGGCGGAGCTGGCTCTGGCACTAATTATGGCCTGCCTGCGTTCTCTTCTGCAGGCTCACCAGGCAGTGCATTCTGACTGCTGGGAGGAAAGGTCCTCTTTCCTCGGTCCTGAACTTTCCAGGTCCACCGTGGGGATAATCGGATTTGGCAACATTGGAAGCAGGGTAGGGGAGATGATTCGGGCCGGTTTCAATTCAGAGGTTCTGGCCTACGACCCTAATGTAAGCAACTCTCGTATCCAGGAGTTTGGGGTCCAATCCACCAGTCTGAATCGGCTTCTTTCGTTATCCGACGTTATCACCCTACATGCCTCGTTGAACGAAGACAACTACCACTTCCTGGGTCGGCGAGAGTTTGGGGAGATGCAAAATGGCGTAGTTCTAGTGAATACTGCCCGAGGCGAACTTATCGAAACTGATGCCTTCTTCCAGGCACTCCAATCAGGAAAGATTGGGGCGGCAGGTCTGGATGTTTTTGAGGAAGAGCCACTGTCGCTGAAGAGCCCGTTGCGAGAGCTCAGAAATGTAATACTGACCCCGCATATCGGCAGCTACACCAACTACTCGCTGCAAAGAATGGACCGAAAAATGGTACAGGACGTTCAGAGCGTCGCTGTGGGTGCTCCACCCTCGGAAGTAGTCAACCCGGAAGTGCTCCAGACTGAGAACCGCGCCGGAATTTATTCCTGATCAATTGAGCTCAAATCCAGGCGACCTGGTAAAATATTGCTCACCGAGCCATAAAATTACCAATCGTAGCAAGGTAAACTTTGGTTGCAAATATCAGATCTTCAGTGCTGACCTTTTCATTGAACGAGTGAATGCCTTCCAGCTCCGCGGGGCCGTACTGCAGGGTAGGAATCCCCTGCTGGCGGAAAAATTTCGCGTCGCTGGAGGCCCATTGAAATGTAGGATTGGGAGTTACTTCATCCTGAAGAGTACGCAGGCTCTTTAAAACTGCATCGACGATTTCTTCCTCGGGCAAGGTGTAATTGGGGTCTGCCGACTCCCTGGTCTTCTTCACCTCGGCAATGACCCCTCGATCCTCGAGTTTCCCTTTCAGGGCTTCCAGAACTCCTTCTGCAGTTTTTCCGAAAGGAATTCTCAGGTCTGCTTCGATTCGGCAAGATTCCGGGACCTTGTTTACCTTATCTCCACCCTGGATGGTTCCGACGTTACACGTAATTGTATGCAGGGCCTCTCCGAGACCTTCTTTTCCTTCCTCGTCCTCGATGACTTCCTGGGAGAGCTCCACAACTTGTTTTACCTTTTCCGGAACTTCCACAGGTGTTTCTGGCAGCTCCGACAAGACCTCGATAACTTTCTGCATGGCCATGATCGCGCTCTCACCCTGGAGAGGGTAGAGACTGCCGTGAGCAGGAATCCCCTTTGTGGATATCTCCAGCCACAGAGAACCTTTCTGTCCGGTCGTCGGAGAATGCTTACCTGAAGGTTCTGCAATCAGGCAACCATCCGCCTCCTCCAGGAAGTTTTCGAGGAAATATTTAGTCCCCAGCTGTCCACCGGTTTCTTCATCTGGTACCAGCATTAGCTGCAGCTGTCCGGGAATTTCTTCTGTTGTCGCTGCCAGGACAAAAGCTACGACCAACCCGGCCAGTCCTCCTTTCATGTCGCTGGCGCCTCTCCCATGAACGTACCCATCTTCCAATTTGCCTGAAAAAGGCGGAAAATCCCACTGAGAAGTGTCGCCAGGAGGGACCACGTCCATATGACCGTTTAATACAAGCGTCTTGTCGATTTCTCTCCGACCTGCCGAGAGCAGAATTCCGCATTTTCCTTGCTCCGGCTCGATGATTTTCGGATCCAAACCTTTGTCCTTCAGGTACGTTGTGAGGTACCGAGTAATATCTTTCGTATCACCGGGTGGGTTGACGCTCTGGAGTTTGATTAATTTTGAAGTCAGGTCGATGACTTCGGTTTCGTCTAATCGTTCTAAGAGTGACTCTGTCAAATCGTTCTCTTGTGATTTCACAAATATTACCTCCCCGTCGAGGCTGGACATGGTCAAGGGG
>JBKGZS010000026.1:0-19190 GCA_046543285.1 Candidatus Acetothermia bacterium
AACCTGGAGGGAGCGGTTCTTTTCTCCCCGGCGTTCTGTCACGCATCGAGAAATGAGTCACTTTCCTCAAAGAAAGGTATGGACAGGGTCGAACCCCTGTCGTTACTATTCTCAGTGGGCTCGCTTTTGGAAATACCGCTGCGGGCCGCTATTTCAGAAATGGTCCTTTGGCGGAGGTCGTCTCGAAGATCGGCGGACAAGGAGGCCAGTTGTTCCTCCCAATCGCTAATTGAAGTCAGCCCCCGAAAAATTAAGAATGCTCGACTTGGGGTTAGCGAGGACCGAGGGGAAATGTTTAGGTCGTGAGCATGTTCACCCGATTCTGGTACAGGTGTATCTATTTATATAAGTCAAATCCGAGGAAAAGTCAAGCGCTAAGCAACACAGGTAATCCCGGCTCTTTCTCGGTGATCAGTTTGCTTCATTTGGATCTCCGGCAGCTACTGTGTTGATGTTACATTGGATGTCAATTCCAGTTGGCGGGCGGTCTGGATCGTATTTTTCATGATCATGGTGGTGGTAACCGGACCGACGCCGCCAGGGACGGGTGTAATGTGGGAGGCTTTGTTTTTTACTTCCTGGTATTTTACATCTCCGGTGATTCCTGAATCGGTCTCGTTTATTCCTACGTCGACTACAATCGCCCCCTCTTTAACCATGTCCGCACTGACAAAGTCCTTTATGCCCACAGCAACGCAGAGGACGTCGGCGCGTTTACTCTGTGCTGTTACATCTCCAGTTCTGGATTTGCACACTGTTACTGAAGAACGGGTTTCACCAAGGAGTAAGATGGAAAGGGGTAAACCGACCGAACCACCGCCCAGAAGTACCATCTGTTTCCCTTCCAGATCTACAGGCAAGGTATCCAGGATGTGCATTATTGCTGAGGGGGTCGCGGGAAACATATAGGAGAAGTCATCCCGAACTTCTGTGAACGGCCGATTGGCAATGCCGGCCCCAATGAGCTTGCCCAAATTTGTGGGATTGACGCAATCGATATCTTTACGAGGGTCGATGTGATAAGCCAGCTTCTCATGATCGAGGTGTTCTGGCAGGGGTAACTCTAGGAACAGCCCGTGAATGTCGCTGTCCTGACTGAGTTCTTCAATTTTCGAAATCACCTTGGCCTGACTGGCCTCAGTTTCCATCTCAACCCCGGCAAAATTCAAGCCAAGATCCTTGGCCAGTCGCCTTTTGGTTCGGAAATATACCCGGGCTCCGGGATCTTCCCCCACCAGAATCGGAGCGAGGGTTGGGGTTATTCCCTTTCCAGCTAGCTCTTTTACCTGATCTCGCAGCTGAGCCCGGTAAGTCTTCGCAATTTCCTCTCCGTCAATAGCTGCCATAGCATATACCTCCCTTTGCAGATCGTTTACGATTGGGTCCCACGAGCTTCCTTGTAGGTTGGGGGGCCCGTCAGGTGCTAAAAGAGGCCTACGACGTTCCCCTCCTCGTCGAGATCTACGTCTTCGTAGGCGGGCTCGGAAGGCAGGCCGGGCATGGTGCTTATCGGACCGCAAATCGGGTAGATAAAGCCGGCGCCGACGCTGGCCCGCACTTCTTTGACCGGAAGAGTAAACTTATCGGGAACGCCCTTCTTTTTGGGGTCGTGGGACAGAGAAAGGTGAGTTTTGGCCATGCATATGGGCAGATCGCCAAAGCCCGAGTCCTCGTAATCCCCTATCTGCTTATTGGCCTTATTGGTGTAGTCCACGT
The DNA here is from genome assembly GCA_046543285.1 of Candidatus Acetothermia bacterium. Classification (GTDB taxonomy): domain Bacteria; phylum Bipolaricaulota; class Bipolaricaulia; order M55B111; family M55B111; genus JBKGZS01. The sequence goes on from JBKGZS010000026.1 coordinate 1,717, forward strand.
CCGTCGCTCCGTAGATCTCTCGGGCAATCTTCTCAATTTTGGCCTTGATTGGCTGGTCAGTGTCGTAGAGAAATTCGAAATTTGCATCCTGTCCACAGGCTTCAACCACGGCTTCTGCAAGCTCGGTTGCCCCTTCCCCGCCTTGGGCGAAATGGTTCGATTCTACGGCGTCGAAGGCACCCGCGGTCTTAGCCTCATTTTTGATCAGCTCTATCTCCCGATCAGTGTCTGTCCCAAACCTATTGACAGCTACCACCACGGGTACTCCAAATTTCTGAGCGATTTCTATGTTTTTGGCCAGGTTCGCGCACCCCGACTCTACCAGCTCGAGATTCTCCTCCTGGTATTCGGGAGCCAGTTCTTTTCCTGCAACTACTCTGGGCCCTCCGCCATGCATCTTCAGGGCTCGGACAGTAGCCACCATTACCACCGCGTCCGGAACGAGGCCGCTATAGCGACACTTTATATCAAAGAACTTCTCCATTCCGATATCCGCCCCAAAACCGGACTCGGTTACCAGGTAATCGGCCAACTTGAGGCCGACCAGGTCGGCGAGGACGGAACTATTTCCGTGGGCTATATTTGCAAATGGGCCGGCGTGAACGAAGGCCGGTTGACCTTCAAGGGTTTGGAGGAGATTGGGCTTAACGGTATCTTTCATCAGTACAGTAGCTGCCCCGGCAGCTCCCAAATCCTCTACCGAGACGGGGTCATCTCCCCAATCGTAGCCTAGAACCGTTCGTCCGATTCTTTCCCGAAGATCGGACAGGCTCGTGGTCAATCCCAAAATGGCCATAAGTTCAGAGGCTACGGTGATGTCAAACCCAGTTTCCCGGGGTAGGCCGTCCCACTTCCCCCCGAGGCCCACGACGGTGTTGCGTAACGCTCGGTCATTGACGTCCACCACTCGATTCCAGGTGATGGAATAGGGATTGATATTCAGCTTTTTCTTGCCTTTGTCGCTCCAGGCCTGATCCGAATAATTTCTTTCATGCATCATCCGAGCGTCCAAGGCAGCAGCGATTAAGTTATGGGCGGCACCTATAGCGTGGATATCTCCTGTAAGGTGGAGATTGAAGTCCTCCATGGGAACCACCTGGGAATGTCCTCCCCCGGCCGCTCCGCCTTTTATGCCAAATGTGGGGCCCTGAGAAGGTTGGCGAATCGCAGTCATTACGTTCTTGCCGATTTTTCCTAATGCCTGAGTGAGACCTATGTCAGTGGTTGTTTTGCCCTCGCCCAGAGGAGTGGGCGTGATCGCCGTCACGTCGATATATTTCCCGTCGGGTTGATCTTTGCGGGTCTCGTAGGCGTCCAAACTTACTTTCGCTTTATAATCACCGAATAACTCCAATTCATCCCGCTCCAGACCCAACTTCTCCGCTATTGATGTGATTTGCTCAAGATCTGCTTCTCGGGCAATTTCAATATCCGGCTTCATCCGTGGCCCACCTCCAGTGGCTGAAGAATATCTTCAGATGTTCCTCAGTTTTATCGGGGACAGCTACTGTACTCTCCTACATCAATAGATTAGAAACTTTTGACGACGATCACAGAAGAAGAATTTACACAAATAGGACTGACAACACCTGAAGAGAGGATCACAGAACACCCACCTTGCCTGTAATTAATTTTGACAATTCGAAGCGAGTGCCCGACCAAATCCGGCAATAAAAATCAATCGACCTCTGCAGTCAACAAATCTTCGCTTAGGGGAGGACTTCATCTAGCCACCACCATTATGAACCACATTTGTAAATCAATGCAAATTGAAAGAATGTTGCTAAAATCAACCCCTAATTGTCGGTGAAATGGGCTAAAGAGGGGCGCCTAATCCTCTAGATAAAAGGTTCCGAAATTAGAAGGTTGGAATATCTGGGTAATTTCTGCATCATAATTTTACAAACAGCTTTTTGGTACATTCCTGGGCTTGGGGGAATAACTTGGAATATTCAGATTGTTGGCTCTTTCGGCCAAACTTGTAACTCACTTAGCACCAACCCCTTGGTGCTGTGAGTTAGACCGGGCCTCAATACTTCCCCGGTCTTATAGGAGAAGGAGGTGCTTGCTATCAACGACGAATCGAACTTAGAGGACCAGTCGCTGGGGCAGTTTTTACACCACTTGGGCTCTTCAGCCGCTACCCCGGGAGGCGGAGCAGCAGCCGCACTAACCGGGGGATTAGCTGCTTCTCTGGTTTCTATGGTGGCTAACCTAACGGTGGGGAAGGAGAAGTACGGAGAGGTCGAAGAAGAGTTTCAGGAGATCCTCCAGGAGAGCGAAAAACTTCGCAGTCGCTTCCTGGCCTTAGCAGAGGAAGACGCAAAGGCCTTCAGTCAAGTAATGGAAGCCTGGAGGCTTCCCCGGGATAACGAAAAGGAAAAGGAGAAGAGAAAGAGATCCCTGCAGAAGGCCTTTAAAAAAGCAGTGGAGCCCCCTCTTCGCACGGCGGAGACAAGCCGCGAGATCTTGGAATACTCCAAAACATGTGCTGAGTCCGGAAACAAGCATGCCGTGAGCGACGCAGGTGCTGCAGCAATTTTGGGCCAGGCAGCCCTCACTTCCGCTTTACTGAATGTGGATATAAATCTTTCCTCCATCAAGGACCAGGGCTTTGTATCTAAAAAACGGGAGCAAAGAACTAACCTGGAGAAGGCTGGTAGAAAGTTGAAACAGTCCACACTGGAGACTATGGAACACAGGATCAACCGCCAGGGCTAACTACCTTGTATTATAATTCCGCAAGGTCGATGATCTCCGGTACATGTGATTCCCAACCCATAGGCATGAGATGTACCCCCTGGCAGAAGTCTTTGACTTCCCGGATAGTGCAGGAAGCTATTTTTAGACTTTTCTGGAGCGTGTTATCTGCCTCTTCAAGTTCCTCTATTAGAGCTTCGGGTACTTTAACTCCCGCAATATTGGCGTTCATGAAGCGGGCCATTCCAGCGGACTTTAGAGGCAAGATTCCTGCCAAAATCGGAGCTTCCACTCCGGCGGCCTGCGCCGCCTCTACAAACTGCCGGAAGGCCTCCGAGTCGTACACAGCTTGAGTCTGGAAAAAACGGGCTCCGTTATCTTCCTTCATGTTCATCTTGACTATCTGGGGTTCCAGAGGATCCGCCGCGGGATTGGCAGTAGCTCCGGGGTAAAAGTCGGTCCCGCCCTGTAGTTCGTTTCCCTGCATATCCATCCCGGAATTGAGGGAGCCGATTACCCTCAGAAGTTGAGGAGAGTCGAGGTCGAAGACGGGCTTGGCCTGAGGGTGATCTCCCAAAGTAGTATGATCACCGGTAAGGGCGAGCACATTCTCTAACCCGAGGGTCCAGGCGCTTATTAAATCTGACTGTAAGGCTAAACGGTTTCGGTCCCGGCAGGTCAGTTGGTAAATAGCTTCATGCCCCCGATCCTCAATCAAATGAGAATATGCCAGCGAGCCCAATCTCATCACGGAACTCTGCAAGTCGGTGACGTTGAAAGCATCCACAAGGTGAGCTATTTCGTCGATTTCGCGTAGTTCGTCCTCTACCTCAGCCCCCTTTGGGGGACCGGCCTCACAGGTTACGACAAACTTCTCTTGCTGTAATTTCGCTTTCAGACGACTCACTTTAATCATTCCCCTCTGCCTCAATGGCCCAGTACAAAGATCTTCGTCTCTCCATGGGGGTATCAAACTCGTACTTTTTGCGGGGTTTGGGTTCATTATAATTGGCCAGCAGGTCTAATCGATCAACCTCCTTCAAGCGTTGATATATCAACTCCCATCCACAGGGGCGACCTTCTTCTACCTCACATTCTCCCTCGTAAGAGCCCCCGCATGGTCCATTTAATAAGTCTTTGGTGCATACGGTAAGGGGGCATAGTCCGCCTGTATATTCCAATAAACACTCCCCACATTGTTCACAGGTTTCTTCGGAAGGCCAAGTTCCATGAAAGTCCCCCATAGAGACCGTATCATTGGCAGGATGCACTTGCTTATCCACTACTTTTGCGACCGACTGCACGCCAACACCACAAGTTGCCACCAACAAAGAGTCCGAATCCTCTATTGCTGAGGACATCCGAGATAATTTGATCCCCACAAGTGCCTTATTGCAGAGGAACTCGATAACCGATTTTCCTGTGACTTCCCAACCTTCTTCAGAAAGTAAATCCGCCAATCTCCCTACTTCCTCCTTCCCCCCACTTCCCGCAGCAGCTGCACATCCGTCACAACCTAGAACGAAGATCCTTTCGCCAGGTCGTAGGAAGGAAGAAATTTCCTCCCACGGTTTTTGCTCGGTTACAAGCATGCCAGACCCTCCTTAAAGCTGTGCTTGACTCGCTAATGAACCGCACAGGCCATACAGGGATCGAAAGAGCGAACAATTCTAGCGGCTTCGATGGGGTTGTTCGAATCTTCTATCCTGGTACCTATCAGCGCCTGCTCAATAGGCCCAGGAATACCTTCCTCGTCCCGAGGCGAAGCATTCCAGGTGGTGGGGACCACGAGCTGATAATTTTGAATCTCTCCTTCCTGCAGTCGGATCCAATGGCCTAACGCACCTCTCGGGGCGCAGGTTAGGCCTACCCCGAGGCCCTCTTCAGGGACATCAAACTGAGCACAGGTGGGCCCAGAAGGTTCAAGTTGGTTTACCCAATCAGACATTAAGTCAGCCACTACTTTGCATTCTGTTGCTCTTGCCAGATGTCGACCAGCCACGGAAGGAAGATTATTGACGTTCGTTCCGGTACTCTCCAGGGCCTTCTCCAGAGTGGGTTTTAGACGTTCGTTGGCCTTTGAATAGTTAACCATCATTCGAGCTGTAGGTCCTACCTCTTGGGGACGATCATCATATCGTGGAGCTTTAACCCAAGAATAACCGCCCTCCTTGTCAACTGCGGGTACGGTCTTAGCACTCCGAGGATGGCCAGTTGAGCGGTCGGAATACCAGGAATGAGTTACATATTCGGTGATTTTTTCCAGGTCAATCTCGTCAACAGATTTATTGCCCAGGGAAGTAACACCCCCGCAGAGCCCTTTTTTAGTGACTTGTGGTTCATCTTCGATGTTATCGAGATAAAATCCTCCATATCCAACGAAGCTGTCCACGCCATGGCCTATATCAAAATAATCAGAGTAGGCCTGACCCAACTCGATGACCCCTGGCAAATAGCGGTTATCAATAAACTCCCTAATTTCATCCAGTCGAGAACGGAACTTTGTGATCATGTTCAGGTCGGGGGGGTTAGTGGCTCCCCCGACTACGGTGCCCATGTTATGCGGCATCTTCCCCCCGAATATGGAAATGAGTTCATGGGCTTTTTTTCGAATTTCCAGAGCGTCCAGGTAATCTTGGAGGAAAGCTGAGGTTAATTCCTCTCCTAAACGGTAGTCGCCCGAATATTGAGGAAGAAATGGAGCTCCATCGGTCGTATCCAAATAGTTTTGTAAAGAACCGAGTTGGGTATTATCCTTCGCTTTATCCTCCAAGAGCTTAGGATCGATGTAATCTAGAGCAGAAAGATGGTAAAAATGAAGGATATGGGATTGAATGAAGTTGCCTCCCAACATGAGATTTCGGAGGATTCTTCCGTTAAGCGGGATCTGGCTACGTATATCAAATGCATCGTCCAGAGCCAGAGCGGAGGCCACGGCGTGAGCTGCGGGACATACTCCACACACTCGCTGGGTAATCCGGCTGGCGTCCCGGGGATCCCGTCCATTTAGCATCTCCTCCAAGCCCCTAAACAGGGTTCCACTACTCCGGGCGGAACGGATTAGGTTCCCTTCGATTTCCACCTCTATGCTGAGGTGTCCCTCGACTCTGGTAACCGGATCGATGTTTACTCTTTTCACTTCAACCTCCTATACATCCCCTGGGCCTCTTCCATGTCGAATTTTTCGTAAAATGGACTCATCAAATCGGGGAATCCGGGTTCAGTGCATCCTATACAAGGATGATTATTCCCGACCGGCCAATTCAACCCGTCGTGCCACTGGCGTTTGGGGCATGGGCTGTTCGTATACGGGCCTTTACAACCCACTTCTACCAAACATCCTTCGTCCCCTATATTGCGAGCGAAATGACCGGTGGCAAAGTCAGCTCTTCGGGGACAGTTGTCATGGACGAGCTCACCGTAAACCTCCTTGAGCCTTCCTATCTTATCTAGATCATCAGGGGAAGGGAGTCCGCTCAACATCACTCGAGCGATGGTATCCACCACCCAGCTGGGCTCAGGGGGGCAACCAGGAACATTTATGATAGGTTTTTCCAGGCCTAGCCCTCGGAGATGTTCCGAAACCGAGACACATCCCGTTACATTTGGCTCTCCCGCGGGAATCCCTCCGTAGGAGGAACACGTGCCAATATTGATCACTGCAAGGGCATCTTTCGCAACTCTGGCTACTTGGTCAGAAAATGCCTCCTCGCCCACTGTACAAAAGCGACCTTCTTCGGAAACTGGCACAGCTCCGTCTACTATCAGCAAATAACCTGCTTCAACTTCAGCGAGCCTGTCCAGAACCTCCAGTGCCATCTCCCCAGTACCACCCATCAAAGTGGCCATAAATTTTAGCCGAATGGACTGCCCGGGAACCAGATCATCTACCAATAGGTTGGAGAGTCTCGGGTGCGGAGAATTCATCAGTGAAATCGCACAACCAGTACATGCCGCACCCTGGAGCCAAACCGCCGAATAACTTTTCGAAGTTGGGGACAAGCTAGACACCTCCTTCAGCAGCGGCATCTTCGCTACAAACGTGGCTAACGGCAAGCTTCGATTTGAGCAAAGGCGAAAGCTTATTTCTTATGAGATCTCGTATAGGATTTCTCTTTCGGTTGGGAGGCGGTTTCGGTGATCGATTTGGAATAGGGGAGTTAAACGAAACAGCATTATTGAGGTCAGGTACTTAAGACCACTCTCCCTTCTATTTGTCGAAATACTCTCAGCAAATAGCCATTCTAGCAAAGCGAGGGAGATTAGTCAAATCTAGAAGTTCAACCTCTTCCGGGGTTGTTGGGGGTAACTTGGCAACTATTTGCGTTGGTGGTCTGGCTGCTCCTATTTCACTAGGCTGGTTACTGGACAGGGGCTCTAGGTAACTGAGTGCTCTTTTAGCTGTCGATCGATTTCCCCGAGGAAATCCTCCGCGCGGCCGGGGGGTTCGGTGATCATGCTGATGCCGACGAACAGCGCGGTGGAAATTCCAATTCCCCAGACTGACGGCCACCAACCGAGGGGGTAGAAGTCGAATCCGTACATCAATAGAGTGATGAGCCCTCCGAGAGCCATGGAGGCTACCGCGGCGGGCCCAGTTCCCTCGCGCCAGACAAAGGCCCCGATCAAGGGAGGTGCCATTACCAGGAGTCCACCGGATGCCATGCTGGATAGGATAGCAATCAGGCCTGGCCGCTGCCAGGCAAAGATGAGGTAGACGATCAACAGAGCGGGAATGGTAATCTTGCCGATAGACAATTCCCGATCCTCAGCTATTCCCGGAGTCAATGGTTTGATAATGTCTCGAGAAACTAGGGAACTGAGAGTCAGGGTAATAGATCCCAGAGTGGAGGTTGCGGCCGCGAAAATACCCACCAATAGTATCAGAGCCATGGGGGTCGGGATCCTGGTAAGTAAAACGGACATGGCCTTGTCCGGATCCTCGAGACCTGGTGCGATTAAAGCTGCCTGGAAACCGAACAAGGTGCTGATTATTGTGTACAGAAATCCGAAACCGGCGAAATAGATTATCATTCTTCTCAAACTGCTCAGTCGGTTGGGGACGAACATTCTCTGAGATACTTGGGGATTAGTGAGCGCGAAAAACGCCCAGGGCAAGGTAAGTCCAATAAAGACCTCGGGGCTCCAGGAAAGCTCCAGTAATTCTGGTCTTTTGAGGGTAACTTCTGTAAAGAAGGAGATCGGTGACCCGAAGAATTGAAAGAACACGTAAAATAGAGCCACCAGAGAAGTAACTATCATGGTTAGAGCTTGGAAAGCATCGGTCCAGGACACTGAACGCATTCCCGCCCAGAGAGCCGTAAAGCCGGAGAAGATAGCCATAAGGAACACGCCTCCCATGTAAGGAATCCTGCCGTCGGTTAAACCCTCGACCAGGATGCCTATTCCCATAAGCTGTACGGCGCTATAAGGGATAAGCATAATCAATGAGATCAGCGCTGCCAGCGCTCCTGCCCAGGATGTTTGATAACGGTTTGTTAAAAGTTCCGGGGGCGTTACGTAACCGTACTCTTTACCGGCCAACCAGAAGCGAGGACCAAAGAAGGTCAATAGCAGCACGGTGAACATCAAATAAGTCATTTCAAACCCCAGGGCCCCTACCCCTGTTTGATAGGTTAATCCGACCAGGCCGACGAGCATAAATGCACTGTAGGTGGTTGCACTGTAGGTCATGGCCGAGATAAATCCGCCCAGCCTTCGCCCGCCGATGTAATATTCTGAGACACCTTCCCCCATCCCGCGTTTCGCGGCCAAGGCCAGAACTAGTGCCAGGATGATCCAGCTCCCCAGAGCGGACCAAATATATATGGGATTCATATTCGTCAACTGCTCCAGTTTCTGGTTCGTGAAGCGCCGTACAGTATTACAATAAGAGTTAATCCACACCAGAAGAGATAGTTTGCGAGAAAGCTGGGCACGGATTTGAGAAGGAAGAAAGGTACGCAGAAATCCACAGCGCCCAATAATAATACTACCAGGCCGAATTTTAATTTGTCGCTCACGGCAAAACCTCCAAGGTAATAGTCCTTTTGAGGTATTATACATAAGTTAACTGTATTGTCAAGCGGAGGGTTTTCCACTGACCACACCCACTTTTTTACAATCAGGGCTAGTGCAGCCGCTAGCCCTTAGGGTAACAGCTCGGGAAAAATTCTACGGCGAAATTACGATAGGATTATTGTCATAAGCTGGGGGGTGCTAGTAGAATATCCCGTATTGCTTCCAGAGAGCCTCTAGTTCTTCCAGTTTCCTCTTATTGTCGGTTGCTCTTTCCTGGGCCACTGTGGAGGCAATTGCCCCCAGCAAGGAAATAGGAGCGGTGAAGGAATCAATGTAAGATATCGCTCTGCAGCGAGCCGTAAGGAAAAGATCTGCGTGATCTGCAAGTGGAGAAAGTTGGCTGTCAGTTAGGACTGCCGTAAACAACCCTTTCTGCTGAGCCAGTTTTGTGCATTGTACGGTCCGCTTCACATACCGCGGGAAACCAATGGAGAATACCAGGGTGTCTTCGGTGGCGGAGACCAACTCCTCGAAGTATGGAGCAGTATTCGAGGTGATGGCGACTACGTGGTCTAAACTTGTTTTTAACATCTTCTGAAAATAGGAAGCCAGGGGGGCTGCTTGACCCATCCCGATGACCAGCACTTGGTCCGCCTCGATAATTTCATCTACAAGGGCGTGGATAGTTTCCTCGTCCAGGCCTTGGAGCGTTTTTCGCAAGTTGTCCAGATCCGTGGATAGTGCCTGAAATCCGGGATCAGCACTTTCTTCGACGTTTTCGGATTCTTCGAGTCTGTCAAGAGTAGTTAACTCTTGCTGGCAGAGGGACTGAAGGGCTGACTGCAGGTCGGGATAACCGCTGAAACCCAGCTCAGTGGCTAACCTGATTACCGTTGGTTCGCTTACCCCGACTCGTTCAGCCAATTCGGAAGCGGTGAGGAATGCGCACTCGACATGGTTGTCTAAAATATATTTGCCGACCTCTTTCTTTTTGCCTCGCAAATTAGCCCGTTTGATCGATTCTCGAATGTCTGGATTGGTATTCATATTGCCCCCTTCGGTTGTAGCGCGTGAGCAAAACCCTACCAAACTTGAGCCCCTCACGAAGCCCGCTGTCAGTTTGGCTTGTTCTGGCCTCGTGCTGTGAAAGTTAGCAGGTTTTGAAACCTGAATTTCTATAGGAAGTATATGAAAGGATTATTTCAAGATTCAAGCAACCTGCAACCCGACAGCCTTTATCCCTGTATCCATTCCTCATATATCCAGGGGGTATCCGGTCATGATCGGCCAGGCTCCGGCCCTCCTTCGCTTCTCCCGGCCCGGGCTGAGGTTAAATATCCCCACTGTCCTTTTCGATTTGTCTTGGAAAACCTCCTCCCGTCGTTTATCCTAAACTCTCGAGGCAGGTTTCCCCGGGATGAGTTGTCCGCCGAATGTCAAAATAATCTGAATACAGAATGGCGAGGAATGGTAATCGAGGATGAGATGGGGACAATATATTGGAACCTGGAGGAGTAAATCGTGGTTTTAATTATTGGCGAGCTGATCAATTCAACCCGAGATCAAGTGAAACAGGCCTTGCAGTCGAGAAATGAGGACCTTATACGCAGGTTGGCCCGGACTCAGTACGAGGCAGGAGCCGAAGTCCTGGATCTAAATGCCGCGGAATCAATGGAGGAAGAACTTAGGGATATGGAATGGTTGATTGCCGTGACTCAAGATGAAATACAAGATATCCGGATTGCAATTGACACTGCCGACCCGGAAGTTATGGCCACCGGCCTTGAAAAGGCAATAAACAAGCCTGTAATCAATTCCATAACCAACGAGGAGGACAATCGACCCATCCGTGAACTGGCAGCGAAGTATGACGTGGAGGTGATAGGTCTTGCTATGGGAGAGAGGGGAATTCCAAAAAAAATTGATGACAGGGTAAGGGAAACGAGGGACCTACTGGAGAAATGTAATCGGATGGGCATAAGTCGAGATCGACTTTACGTCGATGTGGTAGCTATGAGCGTTGCTGGTAGTCCAGGTCAGGGCAGATACGCGATAGAGACCATCCGGGAGATTAAAGACGCCCATGGAGTACGGACATGCATTGGCTTGAGCAACATTTCTTTTAACTTGCCGAACAGGAGTCTCTTAAATCGGACTTTTTTTGCTCTTCTTCTGGAAGCAGGTTTGGATGCCGTCTTATTGGACCCCACTGCTAAAAATATGATTGGCGTATTACAAGCCACTAAAGCCTTACTCGGAGAGGATGAACACTGTCTGGAGTACTTGGAGTATATACGAAGCAACGACTAGGGTCCGAAAAAGCTAAGCGGCGTCCTGCCCGAGAGCAATCTGTTGGCTTAAAGGGTTCGAAAAACTGATGGGAGGGCTTGGTTACGAGCCAAGGCGAACCGACAGCAGAGGGTAATATAGGGAGATTTAACCTTGTTATAGAGGAAGCTCAATGTATTATGAACTAGAGCGCATAGGGCCTTTTTCCCGCTGGTTTCCGTTTTGATCTACCAGGCGGCGAGCACAGGGGAAGGTGCAATAGGGTTGGCTTTTTGGACTTGATAAGAGGAGGATCTTATGAATCGGGACAAAATTCGGGAGGGCGCCCGGTTGATATTAGAGGGGATTGGAGAGGATCTGGAAAGGCCAGGTTTAATTGATACACCGGACCGGATTGCCCGGATGTACGAGGAGTTTTTTGCAGACATCGACAGCGATCCTGCAGATGCCGTGGAGGCTTTTTTTCAAGAAGATTACGAGGAAATGGTGATACTGAGGGATGTCCCTTTTCACTCGCTTTGCGAACACCATTTGCTTCCTTTTATCGGCACTGCCAGTATCGTGTATATGCCCAAGGATGGGAGGGTTGTAGGTGCCAGCAAACTGGCCAGAGTGTTGGAAATCGCCTCGAATCGCCCGCAGGTCCAGGAAAGATTGACCTCACTGATTGCCGATGTCCTCATGGAGAAAGCAGGTCCCCACGGCGTGCTGGTGAAAATGAGCGCAGAGCATCTGTGTATGACAATTAGGGGAATTAAGAAGCCCGGCACCACCATGGTTACCTCCGCTATACGAGGCGTGTTTGAAACCGATAAAGCCTCCAGAGACGAGGCTTTATCCTTGATAGATTCCGGATGAACGCGTGTAGCAAGAAGGTCAGTGTTTTGTGTGGAGGCAACTCCTGCGAAAGGGAGGTTTCCCTCCGTTCCGGAGAAAGGGTATTTCAAGCTTTGACCGAGTTGGACCAGAGCTCGATCGATCCCCAAAAAACCGTACTCGATGACCCGGATCAGTTAATCGGTGTCATGGAGGGGGTTGACGTCATTTTTAATTGTCTCCACGGCGGAATCGGTGAAGATGGAACTTTGCAGAGCTTGTTTGAATTGCTGGAAGTGTCTTATACCGGTAGCGGGCCCATGAGCTGTGCCGCGGCTATGAACAAAGTTCGTGCCAAGCAATTTTTCCGAGAGGCGGGCCTCCAAACTCCTCGCTGGCTCGAATTCGATCACTCAAATATTCAGCATTTCATCACCAAAGTTACCGACAGCTTCGACTTCCCGGTGGTTATAAAACCTGTAGACTGCGGCTCCAGTGTGGGGGTCAGGATCGTTCAACATAAGAGAGAACTCCCGGAGGAAGTACGGGGTGCTAGAGATCGATTTGATTCATTTCTGATCGAAGAATTCATTCCGGGAAAAGAAATAACTGCGGGCGTATTGGAGCTGAAGGGAAAGGCGACTCCTTTACCTCTGATTGAGTTAAGGGTCCTTCACGAGGAGTTTTACAATTTCAAAGCGAAGTACACGCCCGGGGAAACTGAATTCTTCGTACCCGCCGATCTTCCTCCCCCGACCGAAGAAAAGTTGAAACAAGCGGCCCTCGCCGCGCATCGACAGCTCGACTGTTCTGATTATAGCCGGGTTGATATCCGTCTCACCGAATCGGGGACCCCCTTCTTGTTGGAGATAAACGCCCTTCCTGGCATGACTGAAACCAGCGATCTGCCATTGGCAGCGGAAGCCCTGGATATTGATTACCCTTCTCTGGTTCGCCATATGCTCGATTCTGCTCTGGAAGACCTTTGAAGATAATCTGCCTTTCCCATTATCATGAACTTGACTCCCTCGTTGACGGGGGATTACAAAAGGAGGGATGTTTTATGAAGATCAAGTGGTTTGGACATTCCTGCTTCTCGATAACTGACCAGTCCGGAACGCAAATTCTGACCGATCCCTACGATGAAAGCCTGGATTACCCTCCTCTCGAGGTTTCCGCCGACCTGGTTACCGTCAGCCATGGCCATTTTGATCACAATGCCGTGGATCGGGTTTCCGGGTCCCCCAACGTGGTTAAAGATTCTGGAGTCTACAACGGGGTAGAATTTGAAGTATTGGAAACCTATCACGATAAGTCCCGGGGCGCAGAACGTGGTGAAAACAGAATTTTTCACTTTGAATTCGGTGGTTACACTTTTGGCCATTTCGGCGATCTGGGACATATGCTGGAAAAAGAAGCTCTACGGATGCTAGAAGATCTTCAATTGGCCTTTGTTCCCACTGGTGGGTATTATACAATTGGACCCGAAGAGGCCGCTCAGTTGGTCGGTAAACTACCCAATCTTCAGGTAATAATACCCATGCACTATAAAACCGAGGTTCTGTCCGACTATGATTTTCCGCTTGCCGGCGTAGACGAGTTTTGCCAGGAAATGGAAGGAATTCACGTCTGTTCTCTTGAGAGTTCGGAACACCATTTCCAGGAGCTGCCCGACGAAACAGAAATCTGGATATTCCAGCACGGGAAGTAATTTGTTCTCAGATATTTAACTTTCGAGGGAATTTTACTCTTACCACCAGCGGGTCGGGTCCCTGTGCCCGGCCTGCTGTAAATTCAGAACAAACCGCCCGAGCGCGGAGACCCATGTTGCTATGGGGCTTTATACGGACCTGAGCCACCTCGATGGTGAAAGATTAGAGTTCTCGGGACTATCTCCAGGATCGCCCTAATTAATCTAGGACATTTTGGTTAAAGTTTTTCACCTTTTTCAAAGTGTTTTCTCTGATTCGAGAAGGCTTCAGGACGTCTGTATTCAACGCTCCCTTTTCCAGCACCTTTTGCAGTTCGGACTCCAGTTCCTCGTCACATTGGGGGCATTTTTTACACCTGGTGTTCCAAGGGAGCACGTAACGACTGCCGCAGCCGGAACAACTAAAAACATTTTTTGAACCGGACCTTTTGCCTCTTTTGGCAACGGGCTCGCCCTCGATTTCAACTATATCTAAAGCGAAATCTACCACCCTTGCGTTCGAGATCGATGTCCCCACGCCGTAGGCGTCGGCAACGGGATTTAATCTTCTAATCTCCTCTTCGTCCAGTCCGCCGGAGATGAAAAGTTGAATATGTTCGAAGCCTCGGAGGTCCAGTTCCCATCTAACCTCTTTTGCAATTTCATACATATCGCCACGCCTTGAAGACGGGGTGTCGAGTCGTATGGCTTCCAGCTGTTCTATCAGGTCGGCGTTCTCTAAGGCTTCAAATTTTTCGTCACCGAAGGTATCGACTAGCGCTACGCAGGTCACATCTTTTCCGAATATCTCCTGGAACATGTTGGTGGCCGTTGGTGAATCTTCGAGCAAAAGAACCAAAGCGTGGGGAATGGTACCTACAGGGTCAATTCCCAGCATTTCCGCGGTTTTTGTCACCGCAACGCCGTCGCAGCCGCCAATATATGCGCTCCTACCGATCATGGGGGCAATGGCCGGATGCATTCTTCGGGCACCGAAGTGATATACCGGCAGATCGCCGGCTGCCTGTTTGACCCTGGCTGCCTTGCTGGCGATCCCCGTAGCCTGACAGAGAAAACCCAGCAAAGGGGTTTCCAGTACTGCGAAATCCCGGTAACTCCCTTCCAAAGTTAAAACCGGCTCGTAGGGCTGAAAGATGTTTCCTTCATGCATTGACCATACGTCTAGATCGGTTTCCTTTAACAGCTCGAGTGCTTCGTCCAATCCAGCATAGACTCCCCACTGGCTTCCGGGAATGCTTTTCGCTCGACATTCCATTCGAACCTGTTTGTCCAGGTTTTTTCGGGTTAAAATCTCCTTTGTTCTTTTGAAGTAAACGTCGGTTACTTCCCCGGCAAAGATTTCCTCTTGGCTAGCAGTATTAAGGATCAAGATCAACCTCCTCTTGGTTGTCATCGTCGGGGTGTTCTCCCACCAGTCCGAGGTATTTGTCGAGTGCGCGACGGACTAGTTCGGAAATCGGGAGGCCGGTTTTTCGGGAGAGCTTCTGCAGTGCGCGATGTTGCTGTTCGGTAATTGTCCAGTTTACTCTTCTCATTTGGCAGATTATAGTGCACAGTGATTCAACTTCCAACTGCGAGAGAATTAGGCTTTAACACCTGCGACTGATTCTGTTATATTTAATCGGTTGATGAACATGAAATCGATTCTCACCAAACTCCGGGCTATTTTTATAAACGGATTACTTGTCGTGCTTCCCGTGGGGCTTACCCTATATATCCTGTGGATGGTGTACAGGTTTATCAACAATTTTACCGGCCGCAAGTCCTACCTGGGAGGTTTGATCAGCGACCTGCTCCAAGCCACTTTGGGCATTGACTGGTTTCCCGGGATCGGGGTTATTTTAACCGCTCTGGTGGTTATGCTGATTGGCCTGGCCACCCGGATTTATATTGGCCGAAAGGTCTACGAGCTACTCGACCGGGTGATCGCTAAAGCACCCCTGATATCAAAAATGTATGCCACGGTAAAACAGATTACGGGCGCACTCTTGAATCGGGATGTGTCTTCTTTCAGAGATGTAGTGGCGATCGAGTATCCGCGACGGGGAATTTACTCCGTGGGCTTTCTCACCAATCAAAACCTGGGAAAATTCGGAGACACAGTTGGTGAAGATTTGGTAGCCGTATTTATTTTTAGTACTCCCAATCCTCTTACCGGCATGATTACCTTCGTCCCCCGATCCGATGTTTACCATTTGGATCTCAGTGTGGAGGAGGGGTTGAGGCTTGTGCTTTCAATGGGTATTGTTGTGCCAGCGAGCTTTCGTGAAAAGAACATCAGCAAGACTCCCGGCCTTAAGGAGGAAAATTAAGTTACCATGGCGCTGTTCCGTGATGAGGAGTATCTAAAAGTAGATCTGAACGACACTCGGGAGAATGATGATGAAGCTCTATGGCGGAAGTGTAAATCCTGTGGGAAATTGGTTTTCAAAAAGAAGGTCCGTGAAAACCAAAACGTCTGCCCCAATTGCGGGGAGTATTTTTTCCTAACTGCAAAAGAGAGAATCCGGATGATCGTAGACGAGGGGAGTTTCAAAAACCGGACCAGACGGATTCAGGCCGAGGATCCCCTTAGTTTTCAGGACCGGGAGCCTTACCCCGAGCGAATCCAATCCAATCAGGAAGAAACTGGCATGCTGGATTCAGTCATTGTCGGATTGGCAGAAGTAGAAAATCTACCTGTAGTCCTTGCGGCCATGGATTTCCGTTTCATTGGAGGATCTATGGGATCGGTAGCGGGCGAGCAAATTTCACACGGAATCGAGACTGCTGTTCAGGAACGTTCCCCCTTTGTGCTGGTTTCCTCCAGTGGTGGGGCCAGAATGCAGGAGGGTTTATTGTCCCTTTTTCAGATGGTAAAAACCACCTCTGCCAGACAGGAACTTTCCCAGGCCCAGCTGCCGTTTATTTCGGTGATGACCTATCCCACTACAGCAGGTGTAGAAGCTAGCATAGCCAGTCTGGGTGATGTGATAATTGCTGAACGCGGTTCTTTAATTGGCTTTGCTGGAAAGCGAGTCATTGAAGAAACTATAGGTGAGGAGTTGCCCCCCGAATTTCAGTCCGGTCAGTTTGCCTATCAGCAGGGTATAGTGGATCGAATAGTTGAGAGAGATGAGTTGAGAGGTGAACTGGCTCACATTTTAGGTTTTTTCAATTACAATGGAAAAAGATAAACTGCTGAAGAAATTAGAATCCCAGATAGCCGAGTTGCAAGAATTGGCTAATCAAAACGGGATGGATCTTAGCGAAGAGATCTCCCGTTTGCGGCAAAAGCTAAAAGAAGCAGAAGAGAAACGAAAAAGCGAGATAACAGATTGGGATAGGGTTCAATTGGCCCGACACCCCAACCGACCTACAGCCAAACAATACATAGATCTTTTGATGGATGATTTTTACCAATTGCACGGTGATAGGTTATTGGGAGATGATCGCGCCCTAATCGGAGGTCTGGCCAAGTTCGAGGGGACCACGGTGGTGCTTATTGCCCAGCAAAAAGGCGGGGAGGTGGAAGAGTCGAAGGATTGCAACTTCGGAATGGTGCATCCGGAAGGATATCGAAAGGCTCGTCGCTTGATGCAAATGGCTGCCCGCTTTGATTTTCCCTTGATATCTTTGATCGATACCCCTGGTGCTTATCCCGGCAAGTCAGCCGAGAAAAGAAATATCGGTGGCACAATCGCCAAATGTATAGATGAAATGCTGAAATTACCGGTTCCAACTATTTCGGCGATAATTGGTGAAGGTGGAAGTGGCGGAGCGGTCGCGATTGGTGCAGCCGACAGGGTCGTTATGCTGGAAAATGCCATTTATTCCGTGATCTCTCCAGAAGGCTGTGCTGCTATTCTTTGGAAAGACAGAGAAAAAGCCGAAGAAGCCGCGAAACAGCTCAGACTTACCGCTCCTCACATATTTGAGCTGGGGTTGATCGATGAAG
>JBKGZS010000100.1:0-4012 GCA_046543285.1 Candidatus Acetothermia bacterium
CCCTTTCCCCAGTTTTTTTGTACCACCAATTATTACAAGACTGGTTAGGAGGCCTACAATGGGAGGAGAAAATCCGGCGATGAGCCCCGCGGAAACCGGAATGATCAAGGGAAGGAAGTCGGCGAATGTGCTTAGTTTATCCCATTTTCTCGACCCCGCGAAAGCCCCCGCTACCAATATAAATGATACGAAAGAAACCGCTCCGGGCATAGCGTTAATCATGACAATGAAGTATAGTACTCTTGGTTTTACCTGAAAAGGAATTAATTCGGTTAGTTTCCGGACAGATGTCCCCTCCGGGCTGATTGACGGTGCAACGGGTTGATTTAACGGATCCGCCCATCCCGGTAGATTGCACATGGTATGATGATATTGTAACATTTACTCAGTTTTTGCGGAGGATTAATTATCAACAATTTTGCACAAGGGGGTTTTTCAATGAAGGAGATTAGATGGCATGGTCGGGGCGGTCAGGGAGCAAAAACCGCCTCTCAATTACTTGCTGACATTAATCTTCAGGAAGGTAAGTTTGTCCAGTCGTTTCCCGAATACGGGCCCGAAAGGAGCGGTGCACCAATAAGAGCTTACAATAGGGTGTCCGATGAAAAGATCCGGGTTCACTCCGGCGTGGATGAACCAGAAGTAGTTGCCGTGGTTGACCCCACATTGCTTCAGGCTGCCAATCCGACGGAGGGACTGTCTGAAGACGGTGTGTTGCTGGTCAATACGCCGAAGAGTCCCGGAGAAGTCAAGGAAGGAACCGGGTTCACCGGGGAGATACTGACGATAAATGCTACTCAAATAGCTGAAGAGGCCGGCAGCGGTTACGCAAATATACCTATGCTCGGTGCTCTGGTTTCCGTTCTTGGTACGGACTACGAAGTCGCGGAAGCTGAAGTGGAAAAAGCGTTATCCAAGAAACTTCCGGAAGAGATAGTAGAAATGAACCTCCAGGCGTTTAAAGTCGGTTACGAGACGTTAAGTTAACTAAAACAGGAGGACATATGGCAGAATTTGAACTTAAGAAGTACGACGAAATACCAATTGGTGGAGTAATAACCGGTGGGGCTACCCCGGAACTTAACAAGACAGGAGATTGGAGATCGGAAAGACCGATCTGGGACGAGGATACGTGTATTCAGTGCCTTCAATGCTGGGTTAACTGTCCCGATGCTTCCTTTGAAATTTCCGAAGAAGAGATTCAAGGTATAGACTACGAGCACTGTAAAGGATGCGGGATCTGTGCAGAAATCTGTCCTGTAGATGCCATTACTATGAAGCCAGAGGGGGAGGTATCAGAGGATGAGTAACGGTAACAGAGAAGTATTGACCGGTCATCAGGTAGTAGCAAATGCAATGAGACAGGTAGAGCCCGACGTGGTGGCTGCTTACCCGATAACGCCGCAATCAGAAATCGTTGAATACTTTTCCCAGTACGTCGCGGACGGCAAGGTCGATTCAGAGGTTATCACCGTTGAATCGGAACACTCTGCTATGAGTGCCTGTGTCGGGTCAGCCGCGGCCGGAGCTAGGACCATGACGGCAACAGCATCACAGGGACTGGCCCTGATGATGGAGATCGTGTACATTGCTGCTTCTATGAGAACGCCAATCGTCATGGCAGTTGCCAATAGAGCCCTTAGTGGTCCGATAAATATTCACTGTGACCATTCGGACTCGATGGCAGCCAGGGACAGCGGTGTAATTCAGCTTTACGGTGAAGATGCCCAGGAAGCTTACGAGTTTACCCTTATGGCACAGAAACTTGCGGAGAGCGAGGACGTTT
This sequence comes from Candidatus Acetothermia bacterium, assembly GCA_046543285.1. Taxonomy (GTDB): domain Bacteria; phylum Bipolaricaulota; class Bipolaricaulia; order M55B111; family M55B111; genus JBKGZS01. The sequence goes on from JBKGZS010000100.1 coordinate 1,787, forward strand.
TGCTTCCGGTAATGGTAACTCTCGACGGATTTACCCTGACTCACACGGCTCAGGTGGCTGAACTCTTGCCCGACCAGGCCGTTAGCGACTTCGTCGGAGAATATGACGCACGATATCCACTTTTAGACGTCGAAAACCCCACGACTCAGGGACCGTTCGACATGCCCGACTACTATTTCGAGCACAAGCTTCAACAGGTCGACGCGATGGATAACGTTTCCGGTAGGTTCCTCCAGGTTCAGGAAGAGTTTAACGATCTTTCGGGTAGCAGTTACGACGGTTTATTCGAAACTTACAAGATGGACGACGCCGATTACGCTGTAGTAATACTGGGCTCCACGGCCGGAACGGCAAAAGTCGTTGTAGACGAGTTGAGGGAAGAAGGGAAGAAAGTCGGGCTTCTCAAGCCCTGGCTGTTTAGGCCTTTTCCCGCGGAAGAAATCAAGGACGCTCTGGTAGACAAAGAAGCAGTTGCTGTTTTGGATAGATCTCTTTCCTTCGGGTCTTCCGGCCCTCTTTACCTTGAAGTTAGCTCGGCTCTATCCGGTGAAGACGCAAAGCCAAGACTATATAACTACACGTACGGTTTGGGTGGTCGGGACATAAAAGAGGATCAGATTGCCGAGGTCTTTGAAGACCTGGAGAACCCTGACCTGGAAGATAAGATGCGATACATTGGTGCCAGACAGTAACGGGAGGGTATAAATATACTATGGCCAGTTTAAAGACTTTAGCAAAAAGAGAAGAGAAGAAGAGAAAGTTTGAAAGCGGACATTCGCTCTGTTCGGGCTGCGGCCTGCCAATTGCGGTGAGAACAATTCTGAACTCCACGGACGGCCCTGTGGTCGCGTCAAATGCCACGGGATGTCTGGAGGTTGCCACGTCGAGATTCCCGACTTCGGCCTGGAATATTCCTTGGATACACAACGCATTCGAGAACGCTGCTGCGACTATAAGTGGAGCGGAATCAGCCTACCGATCGATGAAGAAAAAAGGGAAGATTGACAAAGACATAAACTTCCTAGCCTTTGCTGGAGACGGCGGGACTTACGATATCGGCTTTCAGTCGCTGTCGGGAGCTCTGGAACGAGGTCACGATTTTACTTACGTCACGCTGGATAACGGAGCTTATATGAATACCGGTATCCAGAGGTCCAGTGCTACTCCAAAAGGTGCTTCCACCACGACAGCCCCTGCCGGCGAGGAGAAGTACGGCAAGCAGGAGAAGAGGAAGAACCTGACGGAGATAGTTGCTGCTCATGAAATTCCATACGTCGGTCAGGCCTCCATTTCTCACCTTCAGGACCTTGCAGACAAGGCCGAAAAAGCTATACACAGTGACGGACCTGCGTTCCTTAATGTCCTTTCTACCTGTCAGCTTGGATGGAGGATTCCTCCTAAGGACGCGGTCAAAGTAGCGGAGAAAGGGGTAGATACTTGCTTCTGGCCTCTTTACGAGGTAGACGAAGGAGAATACAACATTACTTACGAGCCGAAGGAAAAGCTTCCAATAGAAGAGTGGCTGGAACCCCAGAAACGGTTTGCCGCCCTGTTTAAGACCGGCAACGAGGAAGTAATCGAGGAGATTCAGGAGGACATCGACAAGGATTGGGAAAAGTTACAGGCAAAAGTTTCTTAACTTTTTGTTGCTAGCATAATACCCCGCCGTAAAGGCGGGGTATTAGTTTTGGGGCTGGAGGGAAGGCGGGATTGGATCCAGGAGCTACCGAGATGGTGAGTGGAACGGGGGATATATACCCGCCTCCCCCAGTCAGCCTTGTCTGATTATTTTGAATATTTTGACTGAACTTTTTCTAACTTCAACTTCATCATAAATTAACAATAAGGTTTTTTTGGCTCCAAAAAAGGACTTACGGTGGGTCATTGTTTCTATCTTGTCACTGAACCCAGTGAACGATGTTTAACCCTTGGAAGAAGTTTGTCCCCTACTCTATGATTAATTTTCCGGGGGCAGGTTGGAAATTTTCCAGTACTCCTGTACGGTCTCAATAACTTTGCGAAACTCCGCCGGGTTTACTGGTTTATGTACGTAACTACTGGCTCCACTATCGTATGCTTTAACTATATCTTCTTCCCGCTCAGAGACCGTTAAAACTATTACAGGTATGCTCTTTAACTCATCATCTTCTTTGATCGACTCGAGAACTTCGTGGCCTCCAATTTTTGGCAGGTTCAAATCAAGCAGAATCAGGTCGGGTTTTGGGG
>JBKGZS010000101.1:0-3914 GCA_046543285.1 Candidatus Acetothermia bacterium
GGATCAAAGAGGTTATCAACGCCCAGAGCGAAAGTTTCTTTGGGGGGCCTGCGATGGAGTTCAGGACGTCCGCTCTGGATCAGCGGAGTGGTCGAACAATCACTTTTTGCTGGTGGCTGACCAGGATCGGAATGGAAATTATGAAGCCGGGAACCGAGAAGGACCGCGTGGAAGTATTTCAGGATGAACAAGAAGTCTCTTTTTTATACAACATGGGCACCAGAAATTTTTCCTGCCCCAATTCCGAGGCGAGCTTCAATCACGGAGTGCTTGCGGTAAAAGTGACTTCGGAGAAAGCAGTGGATCAGGTTTAGAGGAGGTTGCGTAAATTGCCATTAGAGGCGACTAAAGGAGACAGTTCCGGGGGCGGGCTCCCGGGAGCGGTGGATCGAATTCTAGAAAAGGGCCTGGTAATCAATGCCGATATCACCGTCTCGGTTGCCGACGTGGAACTGTTAGGAGTAAAGGTGAGAGCTGCCCTGGCTTCTTTTGACACTGCAGCAGAGTACGGGCTGGAGTTTCCCAGCGGCACAAAAACGGATACGGAGGCGTGGAAAGAGGCCCAGGAGGGGAAAGAGAGCTGCCCTCAGTGCGGCAAGGAGGTCCTGAAACAAACTCTCTTAAACGAATCCTGCCCCTGGTGTGGCTGGAAGAGTGCAAAGTCGCGGGCAAGCGGCCAAGGAAAAATTGGACCAGGACTCGAAAACGAGATGAAGGCCTAGCTCAGAACCACTTTACAGAGGAGCGCCTGATGGAACAGCGAGTTGACGTCGATTCAGAGAACCTCAAAGAAGGTCTGCTGGGTCTGGTAATGGCGCTGGTGGAAATTATCCGCGATGCCTTGAAGCTTCAAGCAGTGCGAAGGATGGATTCTGGCAGACTGACCGAGCGACAGATAGAACAACTGGGCGACGCTTTGATTCAGCTGGATCAAGCAATCGAAGATATCAAGGCCGAGCAGAAGATAGAGAGCTCAGTCAATGCTGCGCGCGAAGGGTTGAACGAGGTCGTGGACGAAGTACTTAACCCTGAGCACTGGGCTAGTTCTGCAGAGAAAGGCTCGACCGATGCTTAATGACTTAGGGGTCTTTGATCATGTCTGAAATTCCGGCTGGCGAGCAAGCTCGATATCTATATTGTGTGGCGGATTCCGGCAGGGACGCTAAATTGGGCCACATTGGGCTCGAAGACGATTTGGTTTACTGTATCCCCCAGGACCAGGAGGGAATTTGTGCCGTAGTTCATGACTGCTCCCCAGAACCTTACGAATCCGGGAATCAGGAAGTGGTCAAGGATTGGATTCGGCAGCACCAGCGGGTTCTGGATGGGGTCCGAAGGGACGACATTTTCTCCGGACTGATTCCGGCGGGCTTCGACACCATTATAAAGGCCAAGGAGGGTCATACAGCCCCAGAGACCGTTAGACAATGGTTGCTGGAAAACGCGAAGAAGCTTCGTCGACAATTGGGCCAAGTTAAAAACAAGGAAGAATACGGAGTTCAGATATTTTACGAACCGGACCGTCTCACTGATCAACTTTTTCGTAACTCGGCCGAAATCAAATCCCTCCAGAATAAAATTCAGTCCGAGTCGGAGGGAGCAGCTTACCTGTACAGAGAAAAGCTTAATAAGCTGATCAAAGACAAATTGGAAACGAAAAAAGAAAGTTTCATAGCTGATTTTACGAAAATGATTTCCCCCAAGGTGCAGGACTGGACCCGGGAAAAGAAGGGGAGTAGAGAGGAAAGGGCAGATATGTTAGTAAACTTATGCTGTCTGGTTGAACAGGGCCAGCATGAAGAACTCGGGGCGGTACTCGAGGAGATAGACGATCGAGAAGGGTTCAGCGTCAGATTTACCGGCCCCTGGGCTCCCTTCTCCTTCACCGGGCTCAACTGCCCCGATTTCGAGGACTAAACAGGCCGTGGAACCGGAGAGAGACGAAATCGTCGATCTTCTGGATCGGATACTGGAAAAGGGTGTTGTGGTTAATGCCGACCTGATAATTACTTTAGCCGACGTGCCCCTCATCGGAATTGACTTGCGGCTGGCGCTGGCCGGAATAGACCGGATGCTGGATTACGGCCTATTTGATGATTGGGAAGAGGCCCACCGCGCTTTGGCGGAGAAGGATGGGGACAGTGTCGGAAGCCCCGATACTTGATCAGGTGATTTAACTTGAGCGAACGTTCCGCAGTTCGACTCCGAGTAAAAAAAGCTGAACCCACGGACGTGGGCAAGGGAATCGCTCGACTAGCGCCGAGACGGATGAACGAGCTTGGCGTTGAAGTCGGGGAAGTGATTACCATCAAAGGAGAAGCCAAAAGTCCGGCAAAAGCTCTGCCTTTGAAGGTGGAAAACCGCGGTTCCGGGGTCATTTCTATAGACGGGTTACAGAGAAGCAATGCAAAGGTAAGTCTGGATGAAAAGGTCCTTGTAGAAAGAAGTCCGGCGACCTCCGCTGAAGAGGCAATTTTGAAGCCCTTATTTGAAACAGATCTCGATGATTCGGATCGCCAATATATCTTAGCGAGCCTGACCAACTATCCCGTAATACAGGGGGATGTAGTCAGAGTTGAGTTCTTTGGGTCGGAAAGACAGGATTTTCTGGTAGAGAACGTGGTACCCGAAGAGGGAGTAGCCCTTCTGGACAGGTCCACTGATCTGCAGATCGTGGAGCCGAAGGAACAACAAAAGACCCGGGGGGACCTAAGCTACGAGTACATTGGAGGGCTAGATCGCGAAATCCGCCGGCTCAGAGAGATGATCGAGTTGCCCCTGAAGTTTCCCGAGATCTTCCACAAGCTAGGGGTGGAGGCGCCCAAAGGGGTTCTGCTTCACGGACCACCGGGCACGGGAAAAACGCTGCTGGCCAAGGCCCTGGCCAACGAGACCGACGCCAGTTTTTTCAATATTAGTGGCCCGGAGATAATGGGCAAATACTATGGGGAGAGCGAGGCCAGATTGAGAAAAATCTTCAATAACGCTCAAGAGGTTGCTCCGAGCGTAGTCTTTATCGACGAACTCGATGCCATTGCCTCAAAGCGTTCTGAACTGAGTGGTGAAAAGCAGGTTGAAAAAAGGGTCGTAGCCCAGCTGCTTTCCTTGCTGGACGGGCTGGAGTCCCGGGAAGAAGTCATCGTAGTGGGGGCTACCAATCTCTCTGATACCCTGGATCCCGCATTGCGCAGGCCGGGCAGATTTGATCGAGAGATCGAGATCGGGATCCCCGATAGAGAGGGCCGAAAGGAGATTCTGCAGATCCATACCAGACCGATGCCCCTCGCCGAGGAGATTTCGCTCGATGAACTTGCCGACGCGACGCACGGTTTCGTCGGAGCGGACCTGGAGTCGCTTGCCAGAGAAGCCGCCATGGCCTCCCTGAGAAGGATCTTTCCCGAGGTCGACTTTGACGACCGGGAGATCCCCTATTCCCTGCTCCAGGAACTGCAGGTGACAAAAGGCGATTTTCAAAATGCTTTGAGGGATACCAACCCCTCGGCTCTGAGGGAGATATTCAGCGAAGTCCCCGAAGTCAGCTGGGAAGATGTGGGGGGTCTGGAGGAAACCAAGCAGAAATTAGTCGAGCTTGTTCAATGGCCTTTTGAACATGAATCCCTGTTCCAGGAAGCTGGAACTCGTCCACCAAAAGGTGTCTTGCTATACGGACAGCCCGGCACGGGCAAGACTCTGCTGGCCAAAGCAGTGGCCAACGAGTCGGAGGCAAATTTCATTTCTGTGCACGTCTCCAGCTTTATCTCCAAATGGGTCGGAGAATCCGAAGGCAAAATTGCGGAGGTCTTCCAGAAAGCCAGACAGGCCGCTCCCTGTATTTTGTTCTTTGATGAAATCGATAGCCTCGCCACGGAGCGGGTTGGCAGCGGGGGGAATCAGGTAATCGAACGGGTGGTAAG
>JBKGZS010000102.1:0-3876 GCA_046543285.1 Candidatus Acetothermia bacterium
TATTGTGTAAAGGTTGGGTTTTGGGGCTCGAGTTTAACGTATCTCAGGGGGTTGCTCCCGGGCAGCGGATTAAACGAAATAGGGAGAAATCGTGGCTAGAGAGGAAGTAGTTCTTGAAAGCAATGCTAGTTTTATTGAAAATCGGAGTTTACAATTCCCCTTATAAAATCGGTGCTCCATTTTCTTTATTCAATACTTTCATGTTTGTTAAAATTTGTTATGTTGAAACTTGCAGTTTTATATACGTTGTATGACCAAGATTGAGAACAAGGGTGTTCATGAAATATCTAGCCCACTCTAAAAACAAAGAGGGCAACGCTCAACTTCTATCCGATCATATCTGTAACGTTGCCGATCTTGCAGAAGAGTTTACTTCAAAGTGGGATGCACCTTCCTGGGGGTATGCTACTGGTCTTCTCCACGATCTCGGCAAGTTCTCCGATCAATTCCAGAGGTACGTTCGCGGCAACGCCGATCGGGGAGGGGATCACTCGAGCCTGGGAGCACTTATGACGCTGAAAGAAGCTAACGTGCTGGCACTTCCCGTGCGGGGCCATCATGGGGGACTCGAGAATAAATCGGAACTTTGGTCGAGCCTGAAGGCAAAAATGAAAAACCAAGATACGGAGAATAAATTTGAGAAGGTTCACGAGTTATTTCCAAAAAAAATCGATCTTAACTCCCTCTCTCTGCCCTCTTACCTACAGAACGGCACGGAAAAAGAGCGCAGGCAGAGGTTAGAGTTTTTCCTCCGCATGGTCTTTTCAGCACTTGTTGATGCCGATTTTCTGGACACTGAGTCCCACTTTAGTAGCAAACATTTCGCTCTTAGGGGTGATTATCCTGATCTTCCTGATCTGTGGGAAGAGTTCGAGTTCAACCAGTCCCGGCTAATGAGAGGGGCGGAGAGCACAAAGCTGAACCAGGTGAGGAATTCCATATATCGACAATGCCTTAACGCAGCTGATCAACAGCAGGGTTTCTACTCTTTAACAGTACCGACCGGCGGAGGCAAAACTCGCTCTGGGATGGGTTTTGCTCTCCAGCACGCCATAAATCATAAACTGGACAGGGTAATAGTTGTTATTCCCTATACGAGCATAATCGAGCAGACGGCCGATACCTATCGTGAGATATTTTCCCAAGACCGAGCCGTGCTCGAGCATCATAGCGGAGTATTGCCTTCCAACTATTCCGAAGAATATTCCCGGTGGTGGGAACTGGCAGCTGAAAATTGGGATGCCCCGATCGTAGTTACCACCTCTGTCCAGTTCTTCGACAGCTTATATGCAAACAAACCCGCTAAATGCCGGAAACTGCACAATGTGGCCAATTCGGTGGTGGTGCTGGACGAGGTTCAGACACTACCCGAGGGGAGACTGGAGCCGATCCTGGCCGGGTTGAAGGAGTTGGTAGAAAACTACAATACCACCGTCGTCTTCAGCACCGCAACCCAGCCCGCTTTCTCGTCCAAATTCAAAGAAAGCATAAACGATCGCCTCGATCTCTCCGAGGTTGAAGAGATAATAGAGGAGCCCCAGGAGCTCTTTAGCGGACTAAAACGTGTTCGCTACAACACTGGCGGTGAAAAGGAGGCCATACAAAACCTTTCCTGGGAGGAAGTCGCTACTCGTATGGCAGGAGAGAAGCAGGCTATGGCCGTTACTAACACAAGAGAGGATGCCCGCCGGCTTTACGAGGAATTGCAAGCTAAAAGCAAAAGCGAGGGGTTGTTTCACCTCTCCTCTAACCTCTGTGGGGCGCACCGCCGAGAGGTACTATCCGAGGTAAAGAAGAAGCTGAGTTCCGGAAAGGATTGCCTGCTTGCCACTACTCAAGTGGTAGAAGCCGGAGTTGACATCGATTTCCCGACTGTGTTGCGCGCCGTTGGCCCCCTGGATCGAATAGTTCAGGCAGCCGGGCGCTGTAATCGCGAAGGGAGGCTGAAAAGGGGTGAAGTCACTATATTTGAGCCGAAAGAGGGAGGTATGCCACCCGGACCGTATAAAAGTGGTGCGGATACCACTCGAGCAATGTTGGCTATCCTGAATCCTGAAAAACTCCACTGCCCTAGAACTTACGCAGAATATTTCTCCAAGTTGTATCAAGCGGTAGACGTCGACGCTGGAGATATCCAAAAAAAACGGGAAGGCTTAAGATACGAGGACGTTGCGGATGAATTCAAATTGATCGAACAAGATACCAGATCAGTGGCAGTCCCCTGGAGGGAAAAGGGGGAAATGCTTTTAAACAAGATCGAGCGGATGCCGGAAGAACTGATCGGTAGGGGGGTTCAGCGTGATCTTCAGCCATATCTTGTTGATCTTTACCCTCACCAGTTCGCGAAAGCAGAAAGTCAAAGGTTATGTAAGGAAGTAGCGCCCAATCTCTGGCGCTGGGAAGGGGCATACCATGAAAGGCTCGGGCTGACTTTGAGCCCGCCCGATAAACGCAGCCTATTGGTCACATGAGTCCGTTAACCTGTCGGTTATAAGTTGGAGGTGAAGGTAATGGGAAATGACTTTCCCCCACTGGAGGTCAAGGTCTGGGGGGATTACGCACTTTTCACCAGGCCGGAAATGAAAGTCGAACGGGTAAGTTATGAGGTCATGACACCTTCGGCAGCCAGGGGGGTACTGCGAGCCATATTCTGGAAACCGGAGTTCCACTGGCGGGTAAAAGAGATCGAAGTGCTGGAGCCGATCCAAAGGATGTCGATCAAACGCAACGAAGTCAAGTCAAAAATCAACCCAAGTAATGCCAAGAGTTGGGCAAAAGAAGGGAACGAGGACAAGCGGTATCTGGCCGATAAGAAGAGGACCCAGCGCAATTCACTGGTCCTCAGGGACGTAGCTTACATAATTCGGGCGAACGTCGAGCTAGCTAAACATGCCAGGGGTGAACATCCGGCGAAGTTCCGGGATCAGTTCCGCCGTCGCCTGGACAGAGGGCAATGCTTTTTCCGCCCCTACTTGGGCTGCAGGGAGTTTAGCGCTCATTTTGCGAAACCGAGCGGAGGGGAGGAACCGATAAGTCGGTCGGACGCTTTGGGGCGGATGCTTTTCGATATCGACTACGAAGGGAATGGTTCGGGGCGGGGTAAGCCGGTATTCTTCCAGGCAAAACTCGAGAGCGGCCGGTTGAGAATACCTCAACATATGTATAGTCAAGTACGGGGCGGTCCATAGTGCTCCTACAAGAACTGAACAAACTACACGACCGTATCGAGAGTGAAATCGGCCCCATGTACCACCGGGAAGATGAGATTAGTTGGATAGTCCAAATAACTGACAGGGGAAAGTTTGAGCAAATAATCGAGACTTCCGGAGCCGATGGACATATGACGGCCTTCAGGTCCGATAGGCCAAGGACTGTCAACGTGGCACCCTACCTAGTTATAGACAAGCCCTATTACGTTTTAGGTCTCAACCTGGACCATTTTGACGACGAACAGAAGGTGAACGAGCGACACCAAGCATACGTGGAATTAATATCCGAATGCCATGAAGAGACAGACAACCCATACATAGGTGCCGTCGAAACTTTCTTAAATGAACACGTCCCAGAGGCAAGAAATGCCCCCCAGGTAGAAGAAATGGACTCAGGCGACATGGTCACCTTCAGAGTAGACGACAAGTTCGTACATGAGCTGGAGCCGATTATAAATTTCTGGATAGAACGGGAAGAGAAAAGAAATTCTGAAGACAGCGAACTGCTGGCCGAATGCCTCATCTGCGAAGAGGAAAAACCGATAGCCAAGGTCCACCCGATCGGTTCACAGTTGGGCCAGGCGGGATTGATATCGGCAAATGAGGACGCTTTCGAATCCTATGGTCTAAACCGCTCGGAGACAGCATCGCTCTGTCAGCTCTGTGC
>JBKGZS010000027.1:0-17993 GCA_046543285.1 Candidatus Acetothermia bacterium
CCCGAGGGCTGCGAATTTGTCAATGACGTTTCCTATTGCTCTATCGCCTATGGCGTGAACTGCCACCTGCAACCCGCTCGAATGGGCTTGTTTCATGATCTCTCCCAATTCATCAGTTTTCCAAATTGGGATGCCATGATTGTCCGGTGCGTCAAGGTAACCATCATTTACCCAGGCCGTTTTGGCTCCAATCGACCCATCCGCAAACAACTTAAGTCCCCCCAAACTCAAAAAATGGTCGCCAAACCCGCTTTGCAGTCCGAGGTCCCGTAAATTCTCGAGGTCTTCATGCCCGAAGAACACGTTGGATCTTACTGACAGTTTACCCTCATTCCACAGAGCAAGGTAAGCACGGAATTTCTTTCTATCGACGTGTGCGTCTTGGATGGATGTAACGCCCAGCCGATGGGCCTGCTCTGTAGCTTGCTTGATTCCCCGAATTACGGCGTCCAAACCGGGTTCAGTCTCTTTGCGAATTGCGAATCTGGCCTCTTCCATCAGTCGGCCCGTAGGTTCACCATCTTCAATTTCAAATCCGTCCATAGTGGGTTCTAGATCCAACTTTTCAAGGGCCTCGCTATTGACGCAGGAGATGTGTCCATCGACTCTCTGTAAACTGAGTGGGTTAGAGGGGGCAATTTCGTCTAGTTCTTCTTTAGTCATAAACTTTTTATCCCCTTCCCACTTGCTTTCGTCCCAGCCCACGCCCGCTATCCATTCGCCGGGCTCAGTCTTTTCGACTTCTTCTTTTACCTTTCCGAACAGCTCATTTCTGGATGCCACATCTCCCAACTCCAAGTATTCCGAGATTCGTGTTCCCATGCTGGCAAAATGCGTGTGGGCATCGTTGAATCCAGGTAAAAGAGCTTTGCCTTCCCCGTCAATAACTCTGGTATTAGTCGAGATACTGGGTTCAATTTCTCTGTCAGTGCCCACCGCGTCAATGAGATTCCCTTTGATTCCCACCGCTTCAGCAGCCGGTTGCTGTGGATCCATGGTATAGCACTGCGTGTTGACTATTGCCAAATCAAAGGCCATTTGTTCCTCCCGGTGAGGTTATGGTTTGGAGTGTTTGGGGCTGGGGAGATTTGAACCCCAGGCCCCGGTGATTTTTCTCTAACGTTCGAGGGCCATAGCCATTCCCTGGCCACCACCGATACAGAGAGTTGCAAGACCCAACTTGTTCTCTCTTTGTTCCATGCCGTGGAGCAGTGTTACAAGAATCCTGGCACCGGTACATCCTATAGGATGGCCTAGAGATATGCCTGAACCGTAGATGTTGGTCTTTTCGTGGTCCAGCTCTAACTCCTTTGCACAGGCAATGGTCTGGGAGGCGAAGGCTTCGTTTAGCTCGACAAGGTCGAAGTCCTGAACCGAGCAACTCAATTGGTCCGTAAGCTGGCGTACAGCTGGTATTGGTCCCAGTCCCATATATTTGGGGTCTACGCCTCCCGACGTGGAGCCATTAATTCGGGCTCTGATTTTCAGGTCATGGGTTCTGGCATACTCCTCCGAGGTAATGAACAGCCCGGCTGCGCCGTCCGCGATTCCTGAGGCATTGCCAGCGGTAACTGTTCCGTCTTCCTTAAAAACTGTGGGAAGCTTACTCATTTTTTCCACGCTTGTTTCCATGGGGGGCTCGTCTTCGCTGAAGACTTCTTCATCGGAAATCTCGATGGGAACTATCTCTGCATCAAAGGCCCCGCTTTCCTGGGCTTTTAATGCTCGGTGATTGCTTTGAGCGCCCAGTTCATCTTGAGCTCGACGTGAGATTCCATATTTATCGGCGATGTTCTCGGCAGTTATCCCCATATGGTAGTCGTAGAATATCTCATACAACCCGTCGAATACCATCAGGTCCCGAGCCTGAGTATCGAACATGCGTTGACCCCAGCGCAAGTCGGGAAGAAGGTAAGGAGCCCGACTCATATTTTCCATTCCTCCGGCCAGAATGGCTTGTGCTTCCCCTGCCCGAATTGCCTGGGCGGCCAGAGCAACAGCTTTCATGCCCGAAGCACAAACTTTATTAACCGTAAAAGCATTGATCTCCTGAGGAATTCCCGCCCGGATGGAAGCTTGACGGGCGGTATTTTGTCCTTGTCCTCCTTGGAGAACATGACCAAATATGACTTCATCGATAGGTAATTCTCTTGATCCGGAGCTCCAGTCCATGTATCTGTCTTCCACTTCACTCTTTTGCTGACTTTGAAGAGTATCCGGCCTGGTGCGTTTTACTCGCTCTCGAACTGTGGGTTTGGCGTCCAATCGAGCTAACAGTTCTCGCAGGACTTCACTTCCCAGATTCACTACTTTGACTTCCTGAAGGGCGCCTCCAAAGGAGCCCACGGGAGTACGTGCGGCGGATACGATAACTGGTTGATTTTTCGTCACTTCCACTACACCTCTCTGGAATTCTACTTTTCGGACTAACGGCTTTTGTCCAGCCTCTGTGAACCTTTACGGTTAACTACCTTTAAAATCGGGTTCTCGATTTTCCTGGAAAGCATCTATCCCTTCCCGAGCATCTTCAGTGGTTAACAACAGAGAAAAGCTCCTTTTCTCAACGTCGAGGGCGTCTTCCAAGGGCAATTCAACTCCGCGGTTGATGACATGTTTGGCCTCCCGAAGAGCAATTGGAGGCCCGGACTTTAACTGTTCGACAAACTCCTCCACTCGTTCGTTGAATTCTTCTTTTGGCGTGACTTCATTGATCAAGCCCCAGTCTTCAGCAGTCTTTCCATCAATCTTGCGGCCGGTCATGATTAGATCCTTCGCGCGGGTAAGTCCGATAATTCGGGGTAATCGCTGTGTGCCTCCGCCACCGGGTATTAAGCCCAAGTTGATTTCAGGTTGTCCCAGCAAGGATCGTTCGGTAGCGATCCTTAAATCGCAGGAAAGAGCAAGTTCCAACCCTCCTCCTAAAGCATATCCATCTATGGCCGCGACGGTGGGCTGGGGAAACTTCTCCGGAAGCTGAAAAAAACCGGACATTTCCTCTCGAAAGCGGTGCGGTGCCATCTTTTTGAATTCTTCAATGTCCGCGCCCGCTGAAAAGGCTTTGCCGCTTCCTCGAATGGTCAGAACCCTGATATCTGCTGTTTCGAGTTCGGAAAATGCCTGTTTTAGATCCTGCCTGAGCTGTTGATTTAGGCTGTTTAACTGCTCGGGGCGATTCAGCGTGAGTTCTCCTACCCCGTCCTCCAGCTTTACCTCGACAGTTTCGTAACTACCCTTCAATTGTACCCTCCTCCAAGATGGGGCTGGGAGAATATCTCTTCAAGTCCAATCGATCCCGTAACGATTCCAACTCGCTTTGGACCTTATCGACTCCCGTACTTTTCGCCATTTCCAGTGGTCCTTTGGGAAACCCGGCCCCCAGTTTTAATCCCGTTTCTATTGCTTCCGGGGTTGCCACGTTTTTACGCAGTAATTCAGCGGCGGCGTTTATCAAGACGGAAATTAGCGGTAGAGCGTCGTATTCCTTCGCGTGGTTTTCGTCATAGGTTGCTCCACCATCTTCGTAATCGTAAAAGCCATTTCCGCTTTTACGCCCCAGCTCACCAGCATCCACCTTGTCCGTGAGGAGATCGGGAACGGGCCAGTCAATGGCTTTTCCAATTTCTGTGGTTACGTCCAACCCGACGAGGTCTATCAACTCAAACGGTCCCATAGGAAGTTCGTAATCGTACTTGACCGCGGCGTCGATTTCCGGGATTGCGCCCTCTCCGCGATCGAGACTCCAGCAGGCCTCCAGCAGGTAAGGAAACAAGACCGCGTTTACGATAAAACCAGGATGGTCTTTCTGGCAGTGAACGGGTGTCTTTCCCAGTCTCCGCGCAAAACTCATCCCCACTTTGATGGTATGGGGATTGGTTTCTTCTCCTTCGACGACTTCTACTAGTTTCATCTTTTGGGGAGGGTTGAAGAAGTGCAGCCCCAGAAAACGACTGGGCCTTTTGGTGAAGGTTGATAGCTTTGTTATAGAGAGAGAGCTGGTATTGGAGGCCAGCAGCGCCTCTTCCGGTGCATAATGATCTGCTTCTTCAAACACTTTGCGCTTGATCTTCTCTTTTTCCGGCACCGCTTCCAGGATCAGTTGGCTTTCGGAGACGGCCTCTTCCATGCTGACCACCGGAACGATCCTGTCCAGAGTTTCCTGGACTTCCTGAGAACTGATCCGACCTTTTTCCTCGAGCCTTCTCAGATTCCCCTTTACAGCTTCCATACCCTGATCCAGGAATTCGCGCTTTATGTCCCGGACTTTTACTTCTAATCCCTGCAGGGCGGCGATCTCGCCTATTCCGTGTCCCATAGTCCCGGCTCCAAGTACTGTCAGTTGCTGGATTTCGTCAGCTTCCATGGTTTCCTTTGACCTGCTCGATGAGCTCAGGGACGACCTCGTGAAGGTCCCCGACGATGGACAGGTCGGCCAGTTCGAAAATCGGAGCATCAGGGTTTTTGTTAATCGCAATTATGGTGTCCGAGTCACGGATACCAACCTTGTGCTGAATTGCCCCTGAGATACCACAGGCGATGTAAACTGTGGGGGATACTGTTTTGCCACTTTGGCCTACCTGACGAGCTTTGGACATCCAGCCATCTTCTACCACTGGACGCGAACAACCCACTACCCCGTTCAGGGACTTAGCCAGTTTCTCTAGGAGTTCGAAGTTTTCGGGAGATCCAACCCCTCGACCCCCGGCAACAATCACGTCAGCGTTTTCGATGCTCGCCTCCGCAGTGCCTTCGGTTAAGGTTTCGAGTATTTCGGTCTTTTTAAGGTCTGCGGAAAGATCGATGTCGGCCTCGATCACTTCGGGTGATTGGTTATTCTTTGGTTCAGGTTCCGGGAAGACGTTAGGTCTAACTGTGGCAGTTTGGGGACGAGTGTTAGGACAGAGGATTTCTGCTATTAAGTTACCCCCAAAAGCCGGTCGGGTTTGCAATAGTAACTGTTCACCGCTTTCTTCCCTGATAGAAAGACCTGTACAGTCTGCCGTTAATCCTAGGCCCAGGTGGCCGGCAACTGAAGGTGCTAGATCCCTTCCCAGGTGAGTGGCTCCATATAGCACCACCCGTGGTTTGTATTTCTGGATCAGCTGGGACAGAGCTGTGGTGTAGACGTTAGTGTCATATTCCTCTAGAAGAGGGTTTTCACACACATAGACATTTTTGGCTCCTGCCTCAGCGCATTGCTCGGAAAACTGGCTTACTTCCGAGCCCAGCAAAACCGCGGACACCTCGTCATTAAATTCCTCCGCAAGTTCTCTTCCTTTGCCCAAAAGCTGGGGAACGACGTTCTTGAGCTTGCTGTCAGCCACTTCGCCGAATACCCAAACCCCGCGGTAATCTTTCGTGTCTCCTCTTTGAGGAGCAATTTCCGTGGAGATGGCCTCCGTGGGGCAAACGGAAACGCAGGCCCCACAAGAGATACACAAGCTTCGATCCACCTCTGCCAAGTCTTTCTCGGAAAGGGAGATGGCATCAGTAGGGCAAACTTTTATGCATTGCCCGCATCCGGTGCATTTTTCTTGATCTATGTTAATCATTGGCTACCCCTTGATCTTCTATCAATTCTAAAATTTTCTGTGCTGCTTCTTTCGGTTTTCCCTCAAACTTAACTCCTGCCCCCTTCGATTGGGGCGGATAGGTGTCTACGACTTGGGACTCCGAGCCTTCCAGACCGTATTGGTCAGGACTTCCACCCAGGTCTTCCAGGGTCAGCTGAGATAACGGCTTCTTCTTAGCTTTCATGATCTCTTTTACTCCTGGAATTTTGGGTTCGAAGTCGGGCGGGGTCATACAGCACACTAAAGCCGGCAGGCCACTTTGTATCTTGACGAATCCTTCATCGGTCTCTTTTTTTACCGTCAATTTACCCTGATTGGGTTGAAGTTCGAATATGTCTTCTACGTAAGTAAGGGGTGGAATTCCCAGATGGCTAGCGACTTCCGGTCCTACCTGTGCTGTGTTTCCATCAGTCGCCTCCTGGCCGCAGAATATCAGGTCGGGATCGTCCAAAGTTTCGATTGCTTTGTACAGGGTGTAGGAAGTAGCCCAGGTGTCAGCACCGCCGAAAGCGCGATCTGTCAGAAGATAGGCCTCGTCGGCTCCTATCGCAAGAGCTTTCTTTAGCGCTTCCTCTGCCTGTGGAGGTCCCATTGAAACTGCCACAATCTCTGTTTCCTCCTCGACTTCCTTCCCTACCCTCAACGCCAGGTTTAAGGCGTATTCGTCAAAGGGGTTTAAGATGGCAGGCACTCCTTCTCTTACAATAGTTCCGGTTTCTTCATCCACCCGAACTTCATCCGTGTCGGGAACTTGTTTGACTAAAACGATAAATTTCATTTAGATTCACCACTAGTCATAAGGTACGTACTCCGATCCCAGAGTTTCTCTAGCTATTACGATTTTCTGGATATTTGCTCCACCTTCGGCGCCTACGCAATAGGACATGACGCCTTTCCAGGCTGTCTCGAATACGTATTCGTCGCTATATCCCGCGGCCCCCAGCCAGTGCATGGCTTTGTCCGCGGCTTCTTTGGCAAGATGAGGTGCTTTCCACTTGATCATAGAAATCCACCGCGCCACGTCAGTGGGTGAGTAGGTGCTTGGTTTGGCTTTTCTCTCCCCTTTGCCGGCTTCCTGATATCTGGTCTCCTGCATTTGGGCCACTTTCTGGTACATGAGCCTGAGGGCTTTCATTCGAGTGTATAGATCGGCGAATTCGAACTGAATCCCTTCGTACTTGGCCAGGGGTTTGCCAAATGTCTCGCGTTCTTTAATATAATCGGCGGCTTCTTCCAGTATCCTCCTGGTCACGCCTACCGAACTAGCACCGATCAATATTCGAGCGTTGTCGAAGCCCTCCATGGTGTAGTAAAATCCTTTGCCCTCTTCCCCAAGGCGATAGCGATCGGGTATTCTTACGTCTTCCATGATGAAACCGCCGGTTGAAATGGCCATTCGGCCTGCGTCGCGATAGGGCTCCTGGACTTGGACACCGTCGGCGTCGATAGGTACGAAAAAGGAAGTCATGTTTTTATGCGGAGCATCTTTTGGTTTCGGTCCGGTCCGCACGTTTACCCAGTACCCTCCACCCATCTCCTTTGCCTCTTCAGTTCCACTTATAAACGTCTTTTCGCCGTTCAGAATCCAATCGTCTCCGTCGCGTTCCGCCGTGGAAGTAAAACCCGCGACGTCCGAGCCGCCCCCGGGTTCGGTGGTGGCTATTCCCACGAACTGATCGCCCTCGATTGCGGGTTGGACAAATTTTTCTCGCACTTCCTCCGAGCAATGTCGATTGAGGGTGAAACCCCATCCGGTTTCCACTGCCATCAGCCCTGCGGCTGTGGCGATGCTGGGGTCTATATAACCAATCTGGTCGGCGATCAAGGCTTGGTCTCCCCAGGAAAGACCCCCTCCACCGTGTTCCACGGGTACCGGCCCCATGATTACTCCTAGCTCGCCCAGGCCTTTAACGATGTCGGCGGGAAAGGGATGACCTTCTTGATTCATTTCAATAACACGTGTGAGGGGTAGCTCTCGTTCCCCCCAGTCCAGCAAGCTTTCTTTTAACAGCTGTTGTTCATCCGTCAGGCCAAACTCTTCATCAACTGCCAACTTGGTGTTTGCCATCTAAAACCACGCTCCTTGCGTGTGTATATAGAATTGTTTAAAGTTGGATTCCCGATTGAATGCTCTTTTGTAAAGCTTCGGAATGTTTGCTTTTTTCCGCGGCTTCCATCAGCGCCTCTGGGGGAATCAAACCCGACTGGTCGATCCAGTAACTGATAGCACTTAAAGCCGCGCCTTTGGGCCCCGCAGCTTCGCGGAAGCCTTTAGTATGGAGTTCAGCATCGGTAGATGGTGCGGAAAGCGAATCGTCTAAATATACGTTCCCGCTTTCCAGATTTTGGAGAGTTTTTGATCTTTTATCCAGCCCTTCTTCCGAGGTAACTATCATGACGTCTGGCTCGGAGATTCCGGTGAAAAGAACCTTCGTTGGAGATAGGAGAACTTCGCAAATAGAGAACCCCGAGCCTACAGTCACCGGATATTCACCTCTCTTGCTGACTTCCAGGCCCGCCTGCATGGCACCCCCGGCCAGGACGGTACAGGCCGTTTGAACACCCTCCCCCGCCGAACCTGCTGCGATCAGCGAAAATTGTTCTGATAGGGAGTGGTTGTAAGTCTTTTTTGTCTCGGGCAATTGGTCCAGCAACGGGCCGGATTTGTCACCGGGCTTTTCTCTGTATGCAGATGAGTCTTCGTTGAGCCATCGACCGGTCTCCCTACCCATTTCTCTGAGAAGGTCTTCGAGGTTGGCGGTATTATATTTTTTTCCGTAACTGTAACAAGTTTCCACTATCTCTATCAGAGAGAACCCCTCGGTTGCCACACCCCTTTTGACCTCTTCTGTCACGTCCTCCGTTTCCAAAATTCTTGCTGAATGAGAAGCTCCGGTTTCGTGAACCATTTTGGGGAGATTGTAGCTTTGGCTGATTGAGCCTTCGGGCTCCGTTGTTGTCCTGTAACCACAGGGTGTGAGCCCACTGGATTGACCACCCGTCATGCCGTAGAGCATATTGTTATGAAGTAAAACCGTCAGGTTAACGTTTAATCGCGCCGCCTCCATGAGATGCTGTAGTCCGATTGTCGCGCCTCCATCACCAACAAATACAATCACTTGTCCGTGATCCTCTTCCAAGCCGAGTCTGACTCCGTGTGCCAGGGCAGCAGAGCGTCCGTGAAGTCCATGAATTGTGTGACAGGGAAAATATTTGTCTGCCAGTCCCACGCAACCTATGTCTGTAACCAAGACTGCTTCCAGTGGATCGTAGTTCAAATCGTCTAATGCGGAAGCGGTGGCACTCGCTATATGGTGGTGTCCGCAACCAGGGCAGTAAGGAAGTGGTCGTTTTAGATCAAAGCTCATTGGGAGCCACCTCTTCAATTATTTCTTCTGGGGTAATCATTCGACCGATGGAGTTTATGGATTTTATTTTTTGTTTTTCAGCTGCGCCGAACAAGATCTTTTTGTATTGCCCGTGAAGATTTTCCTCCACAAAAACCAATTGGTCATATCTATCTAGGATATCGAGGATCTCCTGGGATACAGGTAACAGAGTTTTGATCAGCAGTAGTGAGGCGCTGTGTCCCTGGGCTCGGAGAGACTCGGTCGCCTCCGTTGCCGCATAACTGGATATCCCGTAGGAGATTATTAGCTTCCGGGCCCCTTCCTGATGATCGAGTTTGTAATGTAGGTAATCTTCGAGGTTTTCCCTAATCTTTTCCGACAATCGCTTAGTATTATTCATCGCCTCCGGCGTAGTCTTTTTAAGTTCCCCGCTTTGGTCGTGGGTGGAGGCAGTTAGTCGGACCTGTCCTTTCTCGTTACCCACCGGGAGAAAAGATGGTACTTTGTTCTCTTTAGGGCGATAGGGCAGATAATCTTCACCCTCGTAATAGTGGATTTTTGTAGTCGGTACTTCTGGTAACTTTTCAGTATTCATGCTTCGTTCAGTTTCGATCATCTCTTTGGAAGTCAGCAGAACCACGGGAGTTCGCAATTCGACGGCAATTCGGAGGGCTTCCGCACTCATTTGAAAACAATCTTCCAGGTTCGCCGGGCAGAGAACTGGTAGGGAATATCCTCCAGATATCAATTGATCCAAAGCCCCTAAATCTCCCTGGGCGCCGGTGGTTGCGGAACCGGTTGAAGGTCCCAGTCTTTGAGCCAGCGCTATCATTATGGGAAGCTCCATCATAAATGCCATGTCCACAGTCTCCGTCATCAACGAAAATCCAGGGCGAGATGTTCCTGTCATCACTGTTTTACCCGTGGCGGCGAACCCGCTAGCCCACTGCAATGCGCTTATCTCATCAGGGGCTTTTAGTACCTGGGGAATTCGCTCGACTGCAAAAGAATATATTCTATTTACAGGAGTGATCGGATAACCTGAATATGCCTGAATACCGGCCTGTGCCGCACCTTCTACAATCAACCTTGAACCATCAGTGAGCTTAGAACTCATGAATTAACCTCCAGCCGTTGAAATGATGTCAGTACTTCATTCACGAAAAAGATTTTCCTTCAAGTGACCACCCAGCTGGTCGAAATGGAGGTCGATTACCTCGGAAACCTTTTCCGTTTGTTCATCTTCGATTACCTGTTTAATCGCCTCATGGGCAGATAGGGAATTTTCCATGTACTGTTCATAATTGTCTATCATGCTTTTTAGTAGATGTTCTCTGGTAACGCCAAGCAAGGCTTGAAGTGCTTCGCTGAGATAGGAGTTACGGGCCAGATCGGCAATGGTCACGTGGAATCTTTCATTGGCCTGCAGATAGCCCTGATAACTCCTTTGTTCAATTGCCTCTCTCATTTCAGCCAGGTTGGCATCCAATCGGCCTGTTTCGGCCTTACTTGACCTTCGAAGGGCCAGTCGGAGAAGGCTCAACTCGACTTCCTTTCTTGCCTCCCACACCTCGAGAAGGTCTTCGCTCTCCCGGGCCAGGGTCACGGCTTTGTTCAGATCGACTTCCGCCCCCGGGGTTTTGACGTAGGTACCGGACCCTGCCTTCGTTTCGACAATGTTGACTATTTGAAGAGCAGAAAAGGCTTCCCGGACGGAATTACGGCTAACATCCATTTGTTCGGCAATTGCCCGCTCGGAAGGCAAGCGGTCTCCACTTTGATATTCTTCGTTACGGATTGCCTCGATTATTTGCTCCGCTACAAAAGAACTCCGTTTTTTGGGTTCTCTGGCTTTATCGAAAGGAGTCATCGATTACTCCTGAAATTGGTCCTACCAATACGGGAAAATATACACCATTAAGTGCAGCATATCAAAGACGCGCCTCTAATGGTCGTGAAGGGCTTTTTCAATTCTGTCGAAACCCTGCTGCAGTCGCTCCTGGCTTGTGGAGTAGGCGATTCTCACGTGCCCTTGTCCGGCCTGTCCAAAGCAGCTACCCGGCACAACTGCTACACCTGCCTTTTCCAATAAAAAGTCGGCGAGTTCTTGATCGTCCATTTGGGTATTCCGGATGGATGGAAAGGCATAAAAAGCCCCCGTCGGGTTTCCCAGGTCGAAATACGGCGACTCCTCCAGCCTCTCGCAGACCAGCTGGTTTCTCCGACCAAACTCTTTAACCATGTGCTCTACTTGTTTAGAACAGTTCTTGACCCCTTCCAGCGCCCCCCACTGGGCAAAAGAACAGGGGCAGTTGCTTGTATGTTGTCGTGTTTTTAATATGGGAGGAATCAATTCCCTTGGAGCTGCGAGGTAACCTAACCTCCAGCCGGTCATGGAGTACGCTTTTGAGAATCCATTAATGGTAATTGTTCTGGAACGCATCCCCGGGAGCGAGGCGATACTTGTGTGTTGGGTTTTGCCGAAGGTCATGTATTCGTAAATCTCATCGGCCAGAACCAACAGATCATTCGCTTTGGCGATTTCTGCCACTTCCCTGAGCTTAGATTTCTCGAAGACGGCCCCCGTGGGATTCTGTGGAGTGTTGATTACCAGCATAGCCGTTTCTGGATTGATCTGTTGCTCAATCAATTCAGGAACAGGCTGGAACCCCTCGTCTGAGGACAGGGGAACGGGCACGGTTTTTGCTCCGGCAAATTGGGGCCAGTCCGCGTAATAAACGTACATCGGCTCAGGAATAAGTACTTCATTCCCCTGGTTCAAAAAAGCCAGGAAAGAGCTGAAAATTGCCTCACTTGCCCCGGCCGTGACCACGATTTCGTCGCTGGAGTAATCGAGATCGTTTTCTTGCCGAAACTTTTCCGATAGTGCTTGGCGTAACTCCAGAATTCCAGCGGAGTTAGTATAGTGGACCTTTCCTTCCTCAAGCGCTTTCCCTGCCGCCCTTTTGATCCGTTTCGGGGTGTCGAAATCCGGTCTTCCGATTTCCATGTGTACGATATCCTCGCCATCTCGTTCCAGTTCATTTACTTGATCGAAAACTTCTCTGATACCTGAAAATTGGATCTCCTTCATACGCGAAGCTTGTCTTTCCGTCACAAAAATCACCTTTGATGGCCTTTAGGCTCGGCGGGAAAGAATCTTTATCCCCCGCTAATTCTGGGCATTATCACGACTTTAGTGTCTCCAGAGACCGGTGTCGACAGATCCCCTGCTTTGCCGTCAATCAAAACGATGTACGCACCTTCCTGCAGTTTGCTCCTGCCCAGCAACTCTTCGATGGGGGTCGGCTCTTCCGGCTGGAATACCTGCTCCTGAAAACCAACCTTTTCCGTAGCCGACCCCAGGACTTGGAATTCTACCATGGTGGATCAGTGTCTAGGCTAAGAGTCGAGTTGCTCTTCCAGCTCGGGGATCACGAAATCCAGCCCCTGCTCCTGGAGCGTTTCGTTGGTAGGAATGCCGTTAGCACCCCACCCTCGAGCCTCGTAGTATCGACCCAGAAAGTCCATGTATTTTTCCCTGTCCAGGTGTGCTCCCTGGTAGTCTCCCTTAGAGAGTGGTTCTTCAAACCACCGTGTTGGAGGAACGTCCATTTCTTTGCTCCACCGCTCCCCGTACTCTCTGGCGAAGATTGATCGGATAAGAGAATACACTCGGTCGCCCAACCTGTCGAAGTCGTCCCAATCGAGAGATAATCCCGTAGTGGCCTCGAAGAATTTCTGATACCATTCGAGATCAAAATCTACTTCTATCCAGGGTAAACGGCAGGTGGTAAAGCATTCAAATGCTCCGCCACGTTTGCGCTGGTGGAACAAGATCTGTTCAATTTTTTCGTCGCTGTAAGGTTCTCGACCGTTTTCAATTTCCCAGGCAATTACCCAGCAATCCTTGTGATGACCACCGATCGGAGACGTTCCAAATGCCAGTGCCATACCGGGAAACGTATGGCAGTTGTAGGCGCTTATTTCCAAATTTTTCACGTGCATGGCCCAATCTTCAGCTCCTCTGCCCCACTGTTCTGCCGATCGCTTGACCCCTTCTGCAAGTTGGTTTCCCATTCCTTTCCGATTGGCGATATCCTCAATCAGATCTCTGGCGTCTTCGTAGGAACCGAAGGACAGAGATTCGTCAATTATTCCCCTGTCGGCCGCTTCCATGGCAAAAGCCACTGAGCTTCCGGCGGAAATGGTATCTAGTCCTAGCTGATCGCAGAGCCGATTAAGAGCCGCGGCCTGTTGCAAGCTACCGATCCCCAGATTGGGGCCGAGCATTGCTATGTTTTCGTAATCCAATTCGGCCTTGCACCCCTCTATATCGGTTATAATATTTCCACACTGCATATTACATCCAGGGCAACCCTTGCGATCTTTCTTTACCCTTTCCATGGAATAACCGTCGAGGTTGTCCGCTTGATCGAAAACTCCTTCGCTGAAATTCCTTGTAGGTAAGGCCGAGTTGAGATTTGTTAACCGGATGGCCAGCATGGTACCCTGTCGGGTCCAGAAGTTATAGTCGTCGCTATCTTTGATCTGTTGATATGCTTCTTTGGTTAAGGATCTTAATCGTTCTTCATCCTGAATGCGGAAGTCCTCATTTCCGGAAAAGCTTACCGCGGCCAACTTCTTGGAGCCCATTACGGCCCCCATACCCGTTCGACCACCTGCTCGACCGCGCTGAGACATGACCGTAGCGTAGCGAACCAGGTTTTCCCCGCTGGGCCCGATCATCAAAGATCCGGAACCCTTTCCTACCTTTTCATCAAGGATGTCCTCTTTCTTGAAAGTATCCTTACCCCATAGATCTTCCGCATCGTTAAATTCTACGCCGTTATCGGTTATATGGACGTGAACTGGACTGTCTGAAGTTCCTTCAAAGATCACTGCATCATAACCGGCTCGTTTCAACTGGACGCTGGCCCTGCTGCCAATATTTCCGTCCCCGTACCCCAAGGTGTGAGGACTCTTAGAAGCGATGACTAGCTTACCGGCGGAGGGCAGCGGCAGACCGGAGAGGGGTCCTCCGGCTATGATCAACTTGTTCTCCGGACCCAGCGGATCGGCGCCTCGAGGAACTTCGTCCCAGATCAATTTAGCCGCCAGGCCCCGTCCACCTACGAACTTTTCAGTGAAAGCAGAATCGAGCTCTTCCGTTTGGTATTCCTCGTTATCAAGAGATACTCTCAACAACTTTAAATTCATTTAAAACCCTCCTGTTTGGCCGTAATTCCGAGAAATGAGTCGTCACGGACTGTATTGCAGCCTATTGGTGACTTCAAATCATTAACCCAACTCTTCCACTTTTTCCTCAAATGAGATGCCTTGATCTTCCAGTTCGGCCAGCACGGGTTCGTAGATTTCGGAGGTTACAGGGATATGGACGCCGGTCAGATCGATTTGACCCTCGAGTATCATTTTGGTTGCGATTGCGGCCGGCAGTCCCACAGTTTTGGCAATGGAGTTGTACCCGTCCGGTTCGCCGTAGTCTACGAAAGTTGAGGTAATCAGTTCTTCCTTGCTCTCGTATCTGGCAACGAATTCGTGCTGGAGAATGACCATATCCCTTTCGCCTTCGCCTTGCAGTAGCTTTTCTTCCATGGTTTCTGCCAGCGCGTCCATAGGACTTCCCTGTTCGAGGGGTATCGGATTTTCTTCGAACAACCCCAACCATTCAAGAGTCTTCAGTACTGTGGAATAGTCATCTAGCCCCAGGTGGTTGATGACTTCGGTCTGCAGGGGTTTCTTGCAGGACCCGAGCAACTCCCGAGTAAGATCTTTGAAAGTCGTTCCCTCAAAATCCCGCCCTGCGTCGCTGAGAAAACCCAAATCGACAATCTTCTTCAGAGTTTCACACCAACCGATATTTCTCAGTGTACCCCGGTAAATGCTTTCTGCCTCAGGTATTCTGTACTTTTCCAGGTAGGGCAGGGAGTTACGATTAGGGTATTGTTCGAAGTACCCTAAGCCCTGGATGTGTTTAAATTCGTAGGTTGTAAATAGATTTTCCCCTTCTACGAATATTTCCTCACCGTTTTCCAGAAAACGGGCTGAACTGGTGGAAGCATGCAGCACACCTTTAGGGTGCCACGAAAACTTGTACCCCAGGGGATTGAAACTTTCTTCTGGGGCCGGCAAAGCTCCACAGTAGGAGCGGAAACTTTTGACCTCACCCTCGGCCTGGTGGACTTCATCGATGGTTTTTACCGCAGACATGTGGTCTATTCCCGGATCGAGCCCGATCTCATTCAAAAGGAGAACGCCGGCTTCTTCTGCCTTTTCATTGAGGTCATCCATTTCGTCACTCACATAGGAAGTAGTGACTAAGGGTTTTTTCTCCTCCAGACAGATGCGAGCCGGTTTGGTGTGAAATTTAGGAGGTAATAGACTAATCGTCAGATCGTGTTGCGCAATGGCGTCAGTCAACGCTTCGGTATTCTTGGCGTTCAATTGTTTTGCCGTACCTTGTGGCTTAGCCTGGATCAGATTTTCAGCTTTGCTCAAAGTCCTTGAAGCGACTGTTACTGGCACCTCGTTGTCCAAAAGATAATCTACTACGGGCCCTGCGACCATTCCAGCACCCAGTATCAGCACCGATTTGCTCTGCTTGTTCAAAGATACCTCCTTCTAGGGTTTTGAGTGATCAAAGAACTATGCGGGCTGCAAATGATTGTCTGTTCCTGTATCTGAGATATATGATGATGCCGCGGTTGTAAATGAATGAAAGTTTGGAAACAAAACATCCCTCCACTTTTCGGTTCATTGGTTCATTTTTTCGCCCTATTTTGGTACTACCAGCATACCGATCTCATCATAACAGGGCATCTAGGGGTTGTCAAACTCGGGGTAATTCAGGAGATGGTCCGACTTCTCTTGCGGATGATATTTGAGATAGACAGAATTTTTCACCTGGCAAAGCTGGCTTTAGGTTGTTATGATTCGGATTTGGTGCAGCTTAGGATTTTTATCATATTATTGAACTGGGGGTTGCAGGGCAAATGGAATCTCGGATCAGAAGTAGTTATAAATACAGTGGGGTGGTATGTTATGACTAACTACCAATTTCCGTTTGTGAAAGGTCATATGGGCGGTAATGAGATTATTCTGATCGGTCGCGACGAGCGGGGTGAGTTTCCTACTCTCCAACAAGGGCTTTCTTTCCTAAACCCTCCTTATATTAGGGGCGACCAACTCGGCTTTATCGGTTCCTCTGAGGTGGCAGATATTAAAGTTTCTATACTTGATCGAAGTTACGAAGACTATCTTCCAATGTGCGGGGGGCTAACTCAGGTACTGGGACACGCAGTGGCCGAAACCGGTCTCCGTTCACTCCTCAAAAATCCTTTAGAGGAGGGTTCAGGAAGTTTCGCTCTGGAGACTGACTCAGGGATTATCCCCATTCGCATCGAAAAGACCTCTGGTGAACTCTCGACGGTTTACACCGACATGACTTCCTTCGTGCAGCATTCTTATCAGCTTGGAGTGGAGGACCTTGACTTTGAACGGGTATCCGCTACCAGGGCTGGGGACTTTTTGGTCCTGGAAGCTGACCAGTTGGAACGGGGATACCCAGGAGTTAACCTCGATGGGGTGGATGAAACGGCGAAAAAGGCGCTCCAGAGTGTTCAAAAGCAGTTCGAGAAGCTTGACTCTACTCCGGATGAATCTGCCGATTACGCTGTATACGACCTCCATTCAAAAGAATGCGATGGACGGCTGATTTTTCCTCACCGGGTCTCGAGCGCTCATATTGAACCTGCCTGCGGGACGGGGACGGTGGCCGTTGGCCTGGCTCTAGCTTTCGACGATAGAGTCACGTCTGATCTCACGCTCGAGTTCGAGGCCGGAGGAACTGACGAGGGGATTGGGGGTCCGGAGCGGACAGAACTTCAGCTTGTCCTCAAAGACGGTAGGGTCGAAGAGGCATTCTTTTCTCACGACCGGGTAGAAATACTGGCGAGAGGAAATATTTTTACCTGACCCCATCTTGAGGTTGCTTTCTCTACTTGTCTCTTAGTGAAGCGAGTGCAGACTGTTACTTTTTCACGTCCCCTGTGGAGTCCCCAGCCCCGGTCATTCGACTGCTAAATAACGATAGAAGGATGCTCCCCAGAGCGGCGGTTATTCCAGCTAGAGTTAAGGCAATGGAGAGGGAAAAAAATCCCGCTAGCCCGGAGAAAGCCCAGGTTCCAAAAGCGGCACCAAAAGTACCCAAGGTCCCCCGGATACCCATGGCCAACCCGCGTTCATTCTTGCTGGTGTTTTTGCGTATCACGTTAAATACCACTGGTAGGTAGAGCCCCGAGCTCAATCCCCACATCCCGGAGAAAAGCGTAAGTAAAGCAGTTGATTCCGTGTTGGCAAGGGCTATCATGCAAATCCCCACGAAGAAGGTGGCAAAGCCCAGAGTCGGTCGGTCACCCAATCTTGTCACGATCCTGCTGTAAAGTAAGCGGATTGTGGTCGAGGTGACGGTTCGGAGTGAAATTAAAATTCCGATTAAGAAGGCGCTGAGACCTACTTCCGTAAAGTAAAGCGGTACTATCGAGGAACCGAGCCCGAAGGTCATAAACACCAGAAAAGAGAACAAAGCGGCGTACATAAGTTCCAGATTAACCTTGAATAGGTTCCATGCTTCAGCGTAGGAGGAGAGAGCGGGATAAAGAGGAAGGCTCATGGGGAGAGACCATTCTTTTCCGAAGAAATACAGTACCGAGCGGGGAAAGGTCTGGGATTCAGATTGGTAATGATAGAATAGAAAGGACAGAATACATAACAAGATTGAGGCTACCAATAAAGTGGAAAAGACTCCTTCGATACCGACTGCATCTTTAATATATCCTCCGATCGGTGAGCCTAAAGCCCACCCCACCCCCAACGCAAACGTCTGAACTGAGATGGCCCGGGGAACATTGGTAATGAAAGACGGGATGGTGACCCAGGTGATAGAATTTGCTAACCCCAAAAAGAATTCACCGACAAACAGCAAAAACCACCACTGAGAGGAAGCTAGGAAGGCTATAGCCGACAAGACAAAGCATACAGAACCTATAAACAC
>JBKGZS010000028.1:0-17949 GCA_046543285.1 Candidatus Acetothermia bacterium
GCTACGGCGACGGTTTTGAGATCACTTTCCAATGCCCAAACGATAGGTACGTCAAAGACGAACAAATAGGCCAGGCGCTAGCCATCAAAACAGTTTAAAACCCCCAATCTGGATGGAGGGGGGAGAAGCTCCTTTCTTGTTTGGAACTGACGATCAAGGACGGGGCGTATTCAGCACCATCCTCTACGGACTGCGAGTTTCTCTGGGCGTGGGAGTAGGAGTGGTCTTGATCGCCGGAACAATAGGTTCCCTAATCGGCCTGGCCGCCGGCTACTACGGGGGCGTGCTGGACGTGGTCAGTATGCGGTTGGCTGACACCCTATTCGCATTTTCTACCACCCTGCTGGCCTTTCTGATCCTGGGTATTACAGGAAGCAAAGGAATCCTGGTAGTAATTATCGCCATTGCTCTGGCCGATTGGGTCCGTTACGCGAGAACTACCAGGGGAAATGTCCTTTCCGTCGTAGAAGAGGATTACATTTCTGCGGCACGAGCTAGCGGAGCCACTGACTTCCGAATCATTTTCGTTCACGTGTTTCCAAACATTCTGTCTTCCATATTGGTTATCAGTGCAGTGGACCTGGCAGTAGTCATTATGCTGGAAGCCACGCTGAGCTTTCTGGGAATCGGAGTGCCTCTGACTGAACCGTCACTGGGAATGTTGATAGCAAAAGAGCGGGAGTACTTGTACGCCGGCAAGTGGTGGCTTATCTTATTTCCGGGTGGGGCCCTGGCCGGACTGGTGATAAGCATCAATCTGTTCGCCGACTGGCTCAGGGAAGAAATCAATCCCAAAATCCAGAGACACCAGCAAATCGAATGAAAGCAAAAGTCGCTTCCATCCAGTACTGGCTGTCCGACGAGAAGGACAAAGCCCAGCGAATTCGCGAGGTGGAGAAGTTAATCGATAAAGCGGGAGAGGCCGACTTAATCCTCCTCCCCGAGGTCTGGAACATCGGTTGGCGTTCCTTCGATAAGTACGAAGAAGGGGCCGAAAAGATCGACGGAGAAACGATTTCCAGGATTTCAGACAAGGCCAGGGAAGTCGGAGCCCATATTCTAGCGGGCAGCATCATCGAAAAGCAAGGTGACGACCTGTTCAACACCGCGGTATTGCTCGATCCTGCCGGGGAGGTCCGCGCAACTTACAGAAAGATCCATCTGTACACCAAAACTTTCGACGGGCTCAGTGAATCGAAACTGGTGGAACCGGGCCGGGAGATCGTCACCGTGAAAACCGAGCTGGGAAAAATTGGATTGGCAATATGCAATGATCTTCGCTTTCCCGAACTTTATAGAAAGATGGCAGTTCAGGAGGGCGTGGAAATCTTTCTAACCATCGCCGCCTGGCCTCTGGTGAGGGTAGAAAATTGGGTGGAGCTGAGCCACGTCAGGGCAAACGAAAACCAGAGCTATCTGATCTCCAGCAACTGCGCGGGGTTCAGCAGGGAGACTAGGTTTCTGGGCCACAGCGCGGTAGTAGATCCTCACGGCATCTCAGTAGCACAGGGCGGACTGTCTCAATGCATCGTCAAAAGCGAAATAGATCTGGGCAAACTGAGGAAATTTCGCAAAGACGTCCCCCACCTACGTAACAGGATTCTCTCCGTCTAGATCGCACCCCAAAAAACCGGCCAGATTCTTGATTAACTCTGGGCCTGTAGAGTATACATGAAGGTACAACTCGATCCAATTGCAATTAGTTGATTTGTCCGTTCGTCAAATTCCCTAAAGGGGTATAAAATTGCGACAAAGGCAGAGGAGGAAAAAGTGGTCGATTACGAAGAGCTAGGAATAAAGCCCTTAATTAATGCAGCAGGTACCTACACAAAATATAGCGGTTCCCTGATGGACGAAGAGGTGCTGGAGGCCATGGAAAAGGCCTCAAAACATTTTGTAGACGTAAACGAGCTTCTGGAGAAAACGGGAAAATATCTCGCCGATCTCCTGGGCGTAGAAGCGGCTCTGGTCACTGCGGGGGCGGCGGCCGGAATGGCGCAGGCCACCGCGGCCTGCATCGCCGGAGACCAACCCCGGGCAATCCGCGCCCTGCCCGACACCGAAGGGTTAAGCGACGAAGTGATCGTTATGCGCTCCCACCGAAACCCCTACGACCAGGCCATGCGGGGCGTGGGAGCAAACTTCGTGGAAATTGGCAACGCCATAGAAACCTTTCCCTGGGAGCTGGAAGCCGCCATCTCGGAAGACACTGCCGCCGTGGCCTTTTTCGTCCAGTCAACCATGCTCGAAGCTTCTCTCTCCCTGGAAGAAGTCCTCCAGGTAGCCCACAAAAAGGAAGTGCCGGTCATAGTGGATGCAGCCGCAGAAATTCCACCGGCGAAAAATCTGACCCGCTTTGCCGCGCTGGGCGCCGACGCCGTCCTGTTCAGCGGAGGGAAAGAGCTCCGGGGTCCTCAATCTTCCGGATTGATGACGGGACGAAAGGATCTGATAGAGACCGCCCGCCTTCACGGGCCACCCCGGCACAACATCGGCAGACCGATGAAGATAGACAAAGAGACAGTCATGGGTCTCGTAAAAGCAGTGGAGCTTTATCTAGAAGAAGACCACCAGGCCCGGATGGAACGATGGCAGGATCAGGTGGATAAATTGGTTAAAAAGCTGGAGGATCTTCCCGGACTGGAAGTAAAGTCCGGCTACCCTGCTCAACCTTATTGTCAACCCGCCACTATACCCCGGGTTTACCTGAAATTCGACCAGGACCAAACGGGGCTGACCAAAGAGAAAGCCCGTACCAGGTTGATGAACGGAGACCCAGCAGTAGTCGCAGAAATTTACAACAACTCTTTGGTGATAAATCCCCATATGTTAAAAGAAGGAGAAGAAGAAATAATCGGGGACCGGCTAGAGGAGCTGGTGGGAAAGTAGAGAGATTCGATGCAAAACAACAAAAGCTCATAATTATTCTTCCTCAAGGGGCAGATTTACTGCACGATCTTCGACAAGAGACTGTTCGGCTGCAATTGCAAGCTCAAGCGAAGCCCGGGCTTCAGCTGCTGATACCGGAGACTCCTCGTCCTGGTGAATGCTTCGGAAGAAGCGTTCTACCTCGGTTTTCACCGCGCCGGCAACCTGTCCATCTAACTTGGGCCAGTGCCTGGTATCGGGAAGTTTCCAGCCATTCTTCGAGTCCACTCCTTTTACCCCCATGGGGGTAAAGTCCAGCGAAAAAACGCCTTCAGTTCCTATCACGTTCATCTCTACATCGCCGAATCCGGCCCATTGTTCAGGAGTCTCCCAGTTAGACCAGCTACGGGGCATTCCCCATCCCGTCTCCACTACGGCCAAACTTCCGTCCTCAAACTCTATCGAAGTCCAGACGAAGTCGGGAGTGTCAAACTTCTCACTGACCTGACCCTCAACGCACTTCGAGTGTAATCTGACAGGAGAGGAGGGATGCCACCAGAGAATTTGGTCGAAATCGTGAACCCCGATATATTTGACTACGTTTAATCTACCGCCAAGCCTTTCGGCTTCTTGAATAGGGGCGTTCCGGCGGGCATAGACGCTCAGGATCTGACCCGCGTTCCCCGCCTCTACGGCCTGTTTGATACTGGCATAAGCGGGCTCAAACCGGAGCAGGTAACCCACCATTAAAATTGAATTAGAACCTCGGGAGGCCTGCACCATACGGTCGGCATCAGACAGAGTAGTTGCCAGCGGTTTTTCGACAAAAACGTGGAGATCGCGTTCCAGGGCTTGAACTACAGGATCACAATGCAAGAACTCCGGAGTGGCCACAATTACTGCATCAAGGTGCTCCTCGTCTATCATTTGAGGGTAATCCTCATAGTAGGAAGCTCCAAACTCCTGGGCAAATCTTTCTCCATTATTTGGATCCGGATCGGCGACGGAAATCAGTTTGCAGGCGGGCAACTGATTTGCAGCGGATGCCAGCATCTTGCCCATGAAACCGGCTCCAATTACTCCAAAATCTACCGTTTGCGTCATAAATACGACCTCCCGTACTAAGGAACTTATGTAATCGCTAAAAAGACTCTGAGCGTGAGAGCGTCAAGATTTTTACGCAACCGCCTCGACAAGCCTGGCATCGGTAACAATACCCGAACCCGATTGAGAAGGGTTAACCGTATTGGGCTTCAATAGCACATTTGAATTTTCCCACGGGGCTGATTCGAAACCGGGAATCGAGGTAGCGGTTTCTCTTGCAGCATCTTCCACGCCTCCGCCGCGAACTTTAATAATGGATACAGTTGACATCGGTCCTCCTTTCCGGGAAACCACAAGCCTTATAACACTTCTGTAATCACTTCCCGAGAGGGGAAGGGTTTAACCTACACTCAGCTGGAATCGCCGCTGTCATATAAAAAATACCCGGAAATGACCTCTTCAAATTCCGTGAGACCTGCCTTGGCCCTTGTAACTAGCTCCCCCACACTCACCTTTTCCTCAATCAACCTGCGAAATTGCTCGGAACCGGACAACCGATCGAAATATTCGCCCCCTCGCTCCAGGGACGAGTTCCACCAGCAAAACTCTCTAGGATAGAGATCGTGGAGTGCTTTGGTCAAAACCATCCCAAACTCGAAGGGGCGAAACTCTTCCCGGTCCGTTACGTATAGCTCAACGCCGGAGCAAGCCTCGCCGTGGTACTTGGAGAACCTCGGTCGAAATCGACATGAACGGAGTTTGAACCCCTTCAACTCGGCAGCACAACAGAGACGCTGCACCTCTTCCGCCAATTCCCCCAGTTGGATCCACGAGGCCCCCAGCAGTTCGAAAGGCTTAGTGGTTCCGCGGCCCTCGGAGACATTGGTGGCCTCTAAAAATACAGTAGCTGGATAGGCAAGGACTGAAGAAAAGGTGGGGATACTGGGACTGGGGGCGACCCAGGGCAAATCTGTGTCGTCAAAACACAAATCTCGCCGCCAGCCTTGCATTTTCACAACTGCGGGAGGATCACCAACGTCGTACTCGGAATGAGCGTAGGTAGCAAACTCTCCCGGAGTAGCTCCGTAAACCAGGGGTAGTCCGTAGCCTCCGATGAAAGATTCCAAAGAATCCTCGATTATTCTACCATTGAACTTATCGCCGGAAAGCGGGGCGGGGCGATCCAGAATCACGAACTGTGTTCCAGTTTGAGCAGCAGCTTTCATGGATTTGACCATGCTATATATGTAGGTATAGCATCTCACACCCAGGTCCTGAATATCGTAGATCAACAGGTCCAGGTCGTCGAGGATCTCCAGTGGGGGCGCAAGTTCGTCCTCATCGTAAAGGCTGACCACGGGCACTTTCCTGTCGCTCAATTGTCCATCGGGAACCGGAACCGCCTCTCCGTGCAATCCGAACAGACCGTGTTCTGGGGCAAAGAGGTGAGTTACCCTCCCTCCGATTCTAGAGATCAGGGAATAGTTTTGCTCGAATTCTTGGGTTACACCCGTCTGGTTCGTTATCAACCCAATGGATTTTCCTTCAACCTGGATCCCCCTGCCGTCATTGACAAATCCCTTCTGGGCCACCAAACGAGACAATCCACTTTTTACTCTGCACATTACCAAACCACCCTCAATGGCAGTGGAGTTGAGTTGGGATTAGTCCATTGCTCCGGCGAGCATCCCTTCGATAAATTTCCTGGACATCACCAGATACAGGGCAATTATGGGCAACACCGCCAGTCCGAGAAAGGCAAAAAGAGGACCCCACTGGGCAGAACGTTCGCCGAAAAACTGGGATACCGCCAGTGGCAAAGTGGCCACTCGTTCCGAAGTGGTAAAGACCAGAGGAAAGAAGAAATCATTCCAGACCGGCACGGCATTGTAGATGGCAGCAATTACGAGGCCCGGCTTTGCCAGCGGAAGCATCACCCGGTAAAACAACGAAAACTCATTACAACCATCGATCCGTCCAGCATCTTCCAACTCTACCGGTAAAGAGGAGAAAAAACCATGCATTATCAGTATGGTAAAGCCCAGCCTCCAAGCAGTATAAATGGTGATGAGTGCTATTCTGGTATCCAGCAATCCGAGATTTCTCATCAAAAGGAACAGGGGCACGGAAGCCAGACGAAGGGGAACAATCAATCCAAAAAGGAAGACGACGTACAAAGGACCAGAAATCACGAAAGAATAACGAGCGAGAGCATAGGCAGCCAGGGTTCCCAGCAGAAGACTGGCCAGAATGGAAACCCCGGTGATGAGGACGCTGTTGGTCAGGTATAACAGAAAGTTCGTTTCTGCCAGTACATCCACATAGTTAGATAGATTAAACTGGGTGGGAAAAGCAAGTGGCTTCTGAAAAATATCTCTGGTCTCTCTGAAGGAAGCGGAATACATCATGTAGAGAGGGAAGAGGATGAGACCCGAATAGACAAACAACGTGGCGTAGATAACCGATCTTTTAAAGGCGTTCACTGTTTTTCACTCTCGGTTAGCCGTAAAGCTTTACTTGTTTTCGCTGAAGAAGGAGGACAACGGTAATAGAAATTACGGACGACAAAACGATGATGATCATTCCAATCGTAGCTCCAAGACCTTTATCGGATAATCCGGTAATTCCGCCAAATGCAGTTCTGTAAAAGAGAGTTCCCAGCACGTCCGTAGCGTGGCCGGGGCTGCCCTGAGGACCGGCAAGAGAAAATATCAGGGCAAACATTTTAATATTGCCCGTAATGGTCAAAATCAATACGATCAGAAACTGGGGCACCAGAAGGGGAATATAAATCCGAAAAACCCGGGTTATGGCACTGGCTCCATCAATTTCAGTCGCTTCAATGATCGATTGCGGGATGCTGTTCAAGCCCGCCAAAAACACGAGGGCCGGAAAACCCGCCCAACGCCAGACGTTAACCAGCAAAATGGTGGTCAAGGCTGTGTTGGGATCACCCAGCCACGGAAAATAAAAGTCTGAAAATCCAAGCAGACGAATCAGCTGATTGATCGCCCCCCAGCTGGGATGCAACATAAGGCTGAAAAGATAGCCGACCACCACGATGGACAACGTAACGGGGAGGAAAAGCATACTTTCGAAGAACCTTGAACCTTTAAATTTTTGAAACAAAGCTAACGCTAGGAGGAAACCCAGCGTGGTCTGAACCACCAGGACGAAAACGAGCGCATAGGCGTTGTTGCTCAAAGCGTTCCAGAATAAACTGGAAATCTTGCTTCCACCGAACAAGACCGGTCGATAGTTGGCAAATCCCACGAATTCCACCCGCAACAGGCCGTCAAACCTGTATAAACTGTCTAAAAAGGACCTGAAAATCGGAAAGATTATGAAGCTCCCAAAAACTCCTAAGGCAGGCAAGACAAACGCAGCAAAGGCTACAGCTTTCGAATCTCCAAGCTTTTTGATTTTTTGTATCATCTGCTTTCCAGGGAAAGCCGCAGGCTCCAACTCGCAGAGCCTGCGGCTTATTTAATTACTATTGCTCGTCCTTATTCAAAAGGTTCGTACCATTCTTCCAGTCCGTCCTGAACTATACTGGCCGCTTCTTCTGGTGTAATCCGGTCACCCATCAACTTCTCCAGGGCTTCCTGTAGAAGCTCGGAACCCCCGGGGCTGTCGTACCTAAATTCGACCAACATCAAATAGGGCGTGGGATGGTTCTCTGCCAGCATATCGGTAAATTGAGCCAGGACGGGAACCTGTTCTCGGTCCGGCTCCACTCCGGGAACCGAAGATATCTGTTTGGTGCGGTTCATAAACATTTCTCCAAATTCGGTAGTGGCCATGAACCTCACCAGTTTCAACGCCGCTTCCGAATGGTCCGTGTCTGCATTTACCCCGTAAGAGCCATCCGCCCAGGTTCCCACGTAAACCGGGTCCCCTTCAGCAGGCGGTGGGGCGGGAAAAACACCTATATCCATGTCCGGACTCTCGGACTGAAAGTAACCTGCCTCAAATGACCCCCCGACGAACATGGCAGCCTGCTCTGTGTAAAATTGAGCTTGCTGGCTTTCGTAATCGATGCCCATGTAACCACGGGGCATGTAAGTGGTAAGTTCTGTAAGCTTGTCCAGTGCTTCAAGATAAGCCGGGTCCTCGAAGGTAGCTTCGCCCTCGAGAATTTGCTCGTAAAAGTCATTGCCCCCGTAAAAGTTCGGACCAAAGGCCCCGAACATAATTTCCAACATCCATCCGGCTCCCCCGGCATTGGCCAGAGGCGTTACGTCATTTTCTTTTAAAGTTTCACAAACATTCAGGAATTCATCCCAGGTGTCTGGTTCTTCAAGGCCATGCTGCTCGAAGATTTCGCGGTTGTAATATATCCCGAGTACCTGATCGGCAAATGGAACCCCGTAGACTCTGCCGTCTTTACGGCCGGTGGCACTCGCTATGGCGCTATCAGAAAACTCGTCCAAGGCCGTCACCTTACCGTCCAGTGGCATAAGGAACGGTACATACCTTTGCAGGCCACCGTAAGCTCTAAGCTGCATCACGTCCGGCCCCTTACCTCCCTCGAGTGCTGTGGCCAGAACCGTGTTGTATTCCGTATTTTTGTATGCCTCAAATTCCACGGTGATATGAGGATTTTCCTCCTCAAATTCATCGAGGATCTCTTCATAAGCTTCTACGTCCTCAGTTCTCCAACTCCAGACCTCCAGAGTCACGTCCTCCTGGGCAAAGAGAGAGCCTGCACTTATCATGGAAAACAACAACAGAAAACCTATCAATAGAACTAGTTTAGAATTTCCGAGCTTCATGTTCATTGATACCCCCTTAGGGTTTCATGGGTTTGGAACCTTCCATCTGATTTTCCAAGCTTATCGCAGCATAACACCCCCCGGCAAGCTTTTCCGGCTACCGTCAGACAGACTAATCCTCTCAAACAGAAACCTTCCTCTATAGTATAGGAATTAGGTGATCATCAGGACAAGATGGTTAAGAATACCGGGAGCAGAATGACTCTCCTTGCCTGTTGCAAACAGACCAACAACCGCGGGAACAATAAAGGTGCCAGCGTTATTCAGCTCATCCCGACAATCGGCACTGTTAAATCAGTCCGACCCCCCTACCGGATAAAGGTAAAACTTCTTACCATCGGAGGCCTCCTAGCCTATCAACCCACTGCAGTTGCCCAGGATTCCTATAAAATCGGCACTTTGCTCCCACTTACCGGCAATTACGGAACCATAGGGTCCGCAATGCAGAAATCGGACACCCTGGCCCTGAAGCATATCAACGAGGCAGGGGGGATTATGGGCCACGAGCTGGACTTAGTAAACCGCGGGATCCTACGTTTCGCTCGGTGCATACCTTGCTTTCGCCTTCATGGGATTTTTGCCCACCATGGGTGAATTGCCTTTTGTGACCTTCGGCCCAGGTAGCTACCTGGGTGGCTTCGGGCTGCCGTTCCCTGTGGGTTTGCTGGGAGCTGCGATAGTGGCCGGTATCTTCGGCTGGTTGATTGGACTGCCCACACTGAGGTTGCGGTTCGGGTTCTTTGCCATTGCCACCATAGGTCTGGGCCGCAGCATGGTGTTGATCTTCAAAAACGAACAGTGGCTAACGGCTGGAGTCTGGGGAATAGGAGGAATTCCCAAACCCTTGAGCAACGTATTTCCAGCCAACGCCGACGGGGCGTACGGCTTTCTGGCTCTGGCCATTATGCTCATCCTGTACTTCCTCCTGGAAAAGATTGTCAGCTCACCCTGGGGTAGGCTGCAGCTCGCAATTAAAGAAGACGAATACCTAACGGAAATGCTGAGCAAGGACGTCTGGCGCTATAGGATGCAGTCACTGGTACTCGGATCGATGCTGGTGGGAATAGCCGGAGCTACTTATGCCCACTACCAGCAGTACATCAACCCGGAATCCTTTGGGGACGTAATGGCGACCTTCATCATCTGGGTGATGGTGGTGGCCGGCGGAACGAAAACAAGGTGAAAAGGAAGGCTGGCTATCAACTTTGCTGGCCAGAATTCCTGGTCTCCACGGCGAGGGGCAGCTGTACGTGGGAATCGACGGCAACTTCTACCGGGAAAGCGAACTTCAATTCTGGTTCCAGGCCCATCCGCTCCTCCTGGTTTTGCGGAAGAAGATACACGATGGTACCTTCGATCCCAACTGGTAGAGAAAGGGATGTACAAAGAGTACAGAGTCTCTCGAAAGCTAAAAGAGATCAGGTCAGCACTGAGGCCCACGCATTGGGATTAAAAAACGTGAAGTAAAAGGAGGATCACTAGGCCCACTAACAGTCCGCTGATCAACGTATAGCCCAGACATCTTTTGACGATATTTCCCTCCGTGCCTTCCAGACCGACTACGGCCGTTCCCATGACGATTTTAGCAGGTGCAATGGCTGAACCGAGAGAACCTCCGACAGACTGAGCCGCGGCAATTAGATAGGGAGAATAACCCAAAAGGGCGGCCGAATCGACCTGAAAAGCACCAAACAGCACGTTGGAGCTGGTGTTGCTTCCGGTAAGAAATGCACCCAGAATTCCGATGATCGGCGATATGATGGGAAAGAAATCTTTGCTGAACCGGGCCATACCCCGGGCAAAAGTGTAGACCATGCCGGAATCGTTCATTATAGAGGCCAGGATCATCAACAGCCCTACGGTAACGATCGAGGAACGAGCACTACTGTAACTTTCTCCAAGAACTGATCTCAAATCCCGGCCTGACAGATCACCTCTGCTCAGGTAGAAGGCCGCCCCCAGACCGGCACTCAAAACCAGAAAGAAGAAGGGATGTTCGAAGACTCCGATGGGAGAATAATTAGACTCGGGTCCCACCTCAAAGCCCAGTTGGGTGGTGAAACCAGGGAATGAGAAAGCAATTTCCCAGTCGGGCAGGATTCCCGATACCGCCGGGATCTGGGTTGCCAGCACTGACAGGATCAACACGATATAGGGAAAGAGGGCTGATTTCAAAGGCATTAGCCCTTCCTCGAGGGGCGTTTGCCGCTGGGTCCTGTACAGCAAAATGGACAAAAAGATAGTCGAGCCTACTAGCCCAGCCAATAGGGTGGCAATATGAGGGAATCCCAGGTAAGCTGCCAGGAGCAAAGTCGATCCCATGGCCAACCCCACGGGGAGGATATGCTTGAGCTGCTTTTTGACGGCATCGATCCCCCCGTAGACGTGAACGGCAAACATTCCAGTGGTCAAAATCGGCAGAAAAAACAGGGAAGCCATGGTGGTGCCCAGGGCAATAGTCTCCAGTCCGGTTACCAGCTTCAAAGCGTAAAAGGACGAGCCCATGGAGCCAAAGCTGATGGCCCAGGAATGGCCGATAAGAACCGTTATCAAGGCGATAATCGGCTGGTATCCAATCCCCACGAGCATGGAGCCCACGATGGCTACCGGCACCCCAAACCCTGTAATCCCCTGGATAAAAGCGGAAAATGCCCAGCTTAAACCCAAAAGCTTCAGGTTCCTGTCTCCGCCCAGGCCGTTGATGTACCCTTTCATCGAATCAAAGCCGCCGGCGATATTTACGATATTAAACAGGACCACAGCCCCTACGATGATTAGAATTACGTACAGGCCTAGCATGGCCCCTTTGCCGGCGGAAATTATCAGCTGGCCCCACTTCATTCCAAAAGTGGTCAGAGATAAAACAGTCGCCAAGCCCATGCTGATAGCGGCCGAGAGCTTCGAAGAAAGTTCGATATAGGAAATCAAGAACAACAGCATCGCTATGGGCAAAAAGGAAATAAACCACAGCGGTATGCTAAATTCCATCAACAGATCCCTCTGTAGGGTAAATGATTTCTGCAGATACCGAGGTACCAAACTTAATTAAGGTTGCAGATCTCAATATTTTCAAATTTATGACTCAACATTACCAAGCCCCTTATTTGAATGCAAACTGATCTCCTTGATAATACACTCGCCCAGGTATGGCGAGCCAAAGCTACTTTCTTCGACTTCGAATTACGGGGGGCTGGGCTGCTCTTACATTTGACTCCGCTCGAACACAGTAATGAAAACCCTGTATGACCAGGCTCCTGACAGGCCGAGCGCTGATTGCCAGTGAGTCAGGGAGTTTGGACGCTAATCCACAAATAGTTTATAATCAGTTTCAGGCAGGATTAAGAATATTCGATTGTCATTCCGAAACTCCGGATCCAGCGGGGGTGGTACACGGACCAAAATGTATCGATCAGCCAGACGGTTGTGGAGAAACCTGCTTGCAATCGAACCCGTTTTAAAATTTCGACTTCATTATCAAACTTAGAGGAGGTAAGCATGTCTAAAAAGCTAGGCATTGCCGGGTTAATTCTGGTTCTAAGCCTCTTGCTCGCCTTAGGTGTGACTGCCCTGAGCGCAGGTCACGAGGAACTGGCGGACGAACAGGTTCTGACCTTTGCAACCGAAGGGCGCGATATTGCGACCATGGACCCGCACTTTGCAACGGCCTTCCCCGAATACGCCCTCGTAGAAGCATTATTTAACGGCCTGGTCAGGTTCCCACCGGGGGAATCGGTAAATATGGAAGATATTGAACCCGATCTGGCCACGGACTGGGAATCCACCAAGGACGCCACGGTGTGGACCTTCCACCTGCGGGAGGGAGTAAATTGGCACCGCGACTACGGCACAGTGACAGCGGAAGACGTCAAGTTCTCCATTGAAAGGGTAATGGATCCGGAAGTGGGCTCCCCGTGGAAGGGAAGCTTTTCCGAGGTAGAAGACGTGGAAGCCGTGGACGAGTTGACCGTTCGAATAACTTTGAGTCAACCGGACCCCTTCTTCCTGCTCAAAGTGGTTAACTACCACGGCGGGTACATCGTACCCAAGGAGGCGGTAGAAGAACTGGGTGACGATTTTGGCACCGAGCCGGTGGGTTCAGGTCCTTTCGCCTTCGAGGAATATCAGCCAAGGGACAAAGTAATTCTTACCGCCAACGAGAATTACTTTCGCGGTGCTCCAATTCTCGAAGAAATTGATTACAGGTTCATGCCCGACGATTCGAGTCGAGAGCTCGCCCTCCGGACCGGGGAGATAGATGCCGGTGACTTCCCCAACATTCAAAGATGGGCTGAGGATCTGAAGGATCAAGACCTGGTCGTGGACCTGATGGGGCCCGGAAACATGTACCACCTCCATTTCAACATGTCAGAAGAACCCTTCGATAACTACAAAGTAAGACGGGCCCTCGCTTATGCATTTGACCGCGACGAAATCGTAGAATTCAGAGGTCCAGCCGTATCCCGAAAAACATACAGCATGGTTCCTCCGGGTTATTTTGCCCACACATCCGAGGTAAAAAAGTACGAATACGACCTGGAGAAAGCCCAGCAATTACTGGAAGAAGCAGGCTATCCCGACGGATTTTCTTTTGAGATATCAATCAGCGAATCCGATTCCTATCAACCTTACGCCGTTCAGGCGCAGGCCATGTGGGAGAAGATCGGTGTGGATATGGAGTTGGAAGTTGTAGATCACTCCTCCTACCACTCCTTGATACGAGACGATGCCAACAAAGTTGTCTTCTACAATGCCTCCCGGCTGCCTCTGGCCGACGTGTATTTGCGTCAGTGGCTGCACTCCGACTCCATCGTTACCAAGTCTACCGCAGTTACCAACTTCTCTCATTACGGAGAGGTCGATGCCACTGGAGACGGGGAGAATGACAGCATCGACGAACTGATAGACGAGGCTGCGGGATCCACGGATCTCGATCATCAGATCGAACTCTACACCGAAGCACAAAAGCAGGTCGCAGAACACGTCCCCGCATTTTCCTACGTCCAGGAAACCTCGGTCTTCGCAAGAGATCCATCGATCAGCCTGCCTTACGGGGAAGAAGATCAGGAGGGCTATTCGCACTTCCAGAACATGTGGGCAGGTTATATTTTCAACGAGAACACGAAGATAGTAGAGACCGACTGATCGAAGATTTCCGGGGGGCTAAGGGCCCATGCTTGGATTTACCATCAGAAGATTGATGCTGGCCGTGCCTACCGTCTTCGCCGTGGTGACGATTATCTTCCTCGTCATGCAGGTCTTACCGGGAGACCCGGCCATAGTAATTCTGGGCAACAACGCCAGCGAAGAAGCACTTGAGAGTCTGCGCCAGAGGCTGGGATTAAACCAACCCCTGTGGGCACAGTATTTCGACTACGTGAGCGGGTTAGTTAGAGGAGACTTAGGTAACTCCATTGTCAACAACCGGCCCATAGCCCCTCAACTATTAAATGCCCTTCCTTTCACTGCCTCGCTGGCAACTGGAGGGGTCCTGGTAGGAGTAGTGCTTGGCCTTCCACTGGGGATAATTTCCGCGCTAAAAAGAAACACTCTGCTCGATTTTTTCTGTCGGATTCTGGCGTTGGGGGGCATATCCTTCCCTGCCTTTTATCTGGGCATTCTGTTGATAATGCTTTTCGCCCTCCGACTAAATTGGTTCCCGGTAATTTCCGGAGAGAGACTGGGGCTCAGATACCTGGCCCTGCCCATTTTAAGCCTGGGCTTCATCCAGGCTGCCACCATCGCTCGGATGACCCGTTCCTCGGTACTGGAGGTCCTGGGCAAGGACTACGTCCAAACAGCCCGCGCCAAGGGTCTATCTAGCTCACTGGTGATTCTAAAGCACGTTCTTAGAAACTCCCTCATCCCCATAGTTACCATTATAGGCTTAAACATCGGCCTGCTGCTGGGGGGAGCAATACTGACCGAGACCGTTTTTAATATCGCCGGGATAGGGAAACTTTTGGTGGGAGCCATCCACCAGCGAGATTATCCCCTGATTCAGGGCGGATTGCTGATATTTTCGGTCATAGTAGTTGTGGTAAATCTGATAGTAGACCTCACGTACGGGATCATCGACCCCAAAGTGCAATACGATTAGAAGCAATACATTCCGGGGTGAATGCCGGCTTTGTTCCTTAAATGGCTGATCAAAGACAAAATTGCCTTGACCGGGTCCCTTCTTCTATTGGCAATAGTAACAGTTGCCATACTGGCCCCTTACGTAAGCCCTTACCCGCCCAATGAACAGCACGTGCTTCACACCCTAGAAAATCCGTCCAGCACCTATCTCCTGGGAACCGATCAGTACGGAAGAGACCTCCTGTCAAGGATACTCTGGGCCGCACGCCCTTCGCTGATCGTGGGACTGGTTTCGGTCTCGTCAGCAATGGTGGGAGGAATGCTTTTAGGTATGCTGGCCGGCTATTTCGGAGGTCTAACTGACCATCTGGTCATGCGGACCGTGGACATCACCCTCTCTTTTCCCTCCCTGGTACTGGGCCTAATGATAGCAGTGGTCCTGGGGGGCGGACTGATCAACACCATCATCGCAATCTCCATAACTTTCGTTCCTCGATTTGCACGTCTGGCTCGCGGTTCTACAGTTTCCATCAAGGAGAACTACTACGTGGAGGCGGGCCGTGCCCTGGGGAGCAACTCTTTCGAAATTTTCACCCGCCATTTGCTGCCCAATATTATTGGTCCGGACCTGGTGGTAGCCACCCTCTGGGTAGGACAGGCCATCCGACTGGAAGCGGGGCTTTCCTTTCTGGGTATGGGAGTCCAGCCGCCTACTCCCTCGTGGGGCAACATGCTAAAGGCAGGAGTGGACAACATCCTCCGCGCCTCTCACCTGGCCTTATATCCGGGTCTTTGTATCGTCGTTGCAGTGCTGGCCTTTAACCTGCTCGGAGATAGTCTCCGGGATCAGATCGACCCCACTCTTCGGAGATCTTAGCCCCAGAGGTCAGTTAAAATCGTAATTTCAAAGGAGGTAAAATTGAAAACCCCCGGGTAATTGAACAACGTCCTGGGGTCCAACTACTTTGACTATCAGCAGCTATTGAGTTAAAGTTTCAAGGTCATTAACTTAAGTTCATGCTACTGAACGGGGCATGGAACTCTCAGAGGTAAATGCAAAAACGAAAGAAGTACATCCTAAAACGAATACTGAAAACTGTCCCCATAGTTATCGGCGTAACGCTTATTGCCTTCCTTATTCTACACTTGACCCCAGGAGATCCGGCCAGAATCATGCTTGGATCCTATGCCACAGAAGAAAATATTCAAGCCGTGAGGGAAACGCTAAAACTGGATCGACCTCTCCCAATTCAATACATCACGTGGTTGAAGAATATCGTCCAGGGAGATTTTGGAACCTCCATTCGCTGGAATCGACCAGTTCTGGCGGTAATTTCAGAGAGGATCGGAGTAACCCTGATTTTAACCACCACCGGCCTATTCATTTCC
Source organism: Candidatus Acetothermia bacterium (assembly GCA_046543285.1). Taxonomy (GTDB): domain Bacteria; phylum Bipolaricaulota; class Bipolaricaulia; order M55B111; family M55B111; genus JBKGZS01. Next base: position 16,155 of record JBKGZS010000028.1, read on the forward strand.
GTCTTTTTGGGAGTGATTCTGGGGGTGGGTGCCGCACTGCGCAAAAACAGCTGGCTGGATTATTTTTGTACCACTCAGGCCATGTTCTGGATTTCCATGCCTTCCTTTTGGTTGGGGATCCTCTTGCTCTACATATTTGGCTTGCAGTTGCGGCTGGTTCCCATCGGGGGGATGACCGGCCCCCGCTCCGTAATACTCCCGGCTCTAACTCTGGGCTTACGCCAAGAGGCTTGGTTCGCTCGACCCATGCGGGCCGAGATGTTAGAAGTATTAAACAAGGAATACATCAAAGCCGCTAAAGCAAAAGGGGTGCGAAGTTTTATGGTGGTAGCCAAACACGCACTGCGGAACGCTTTAATACCCATAGTAACCATGCTGGCTCTGAGATTGCCCTGGATCATCGGGGGTTCAGTGGTTATCGAGATAGTTTTCTCCTGGGGTGGACTGGGCTCGTTGCTGGTAAACAGCGTGCTGGCCAGGGATTATCCCGTGGTTCAGGCGGTGCTGTTGCTCATAGCGGTCACCGTAGTTTTTGCAAACCTTCTCGCCGACATTCTTTACACCTTCGTAGATCCCCGGATCAAGCTGGAGGAACAATGAAAACGGAAAAAGAGAAAGGGCAAATAGACAGAGAGCTCAGGAGGCAGCGAACCAGTCAGCTGTATTTGATCTGGCTCCGCTTCAAGCGCAACAAACTGGCCGTAATAGGATTGAGTTTCGTGCTTGTAATGGTTTTCATCGCCCTGTTTGCTCCCTGGATCTCGCCTCACGATCCTTATGTTACCAGACCACTGCAGAAGAGGGAAGCCCCCTCGCTGGAATTCCCGCTGGGCACGGATTCTCTGGGGCGCTGCGTTCTATCTCGCCTTTTCTCCGGATCGCGAATCGCACTGCAGATCGGAGTGTTGATCATTCTGTTTGAAGGGTCCATCGGGGTTTTTCTCGGCCTTATCTCGGGATTTTTCGGAGGCTGGGCCGACGAAATCGTCATGCGGCTGGTGGACGTGCTGCGATCTTTTCCCGTAATCGTTCTGGCAATGGCCATTGCCGGGATAATGGGGCAAGGGATATATAACGTAGTGATAGCGCTGGGTATAGTGGGCTGGACTACCTACGCTCGAATGGTTCGAAGCAGGATACTCTCCATCAAGGAGGAATCCTACGTGGAAGCGGCATACTCCATCGGAGAACCTTCCTACTCCGTCATCTTGCGGTACGTATTACCCAACGCTTTGCCTACAGTCATCGTCATGATGGCCATCATGATGCCCACGGCATTGATCGCCAGCGCCACCTTAAGCTTTCTGGGCGTCGGAGTACAGCCACCCACGCCGTCCTGGGGCTCGATGGTCAGTGCGGGACGAGATTACTTGCTGGAGGCCCCCTGGATTTCCAGCTTTGCCGGTTTATTCATAATGTTTACGGTGCTGGGCTTCAATTTTCTCGGTGACGGGTTGCGTGATTCTCTGGACCCCACGACGAAGCAACGTTGATCCCATCTTGAGGCGTCTCTGAACCATGAAAATAAAGCTAAAGGCAAATCATGAAAACTAAGACCAGTGAGATCTTGAGGATACGGGATCTGGCTCTCTCTTTTAACACTGAAGAAGGCGAGGTAGAAGCCCTGGACGGGGTAACTTTCGACATCGAAGACGGTTCGGTAAGTGGTCTAATCGGTGAAACGGGTTGCGGCAAAAGCGTTACAGGACTGGCAATTTTGGGTCTTCTGGACCAAAACGCACGGATCAAGAGTGGGGAGATAGTGTATAAGGGCGAGGACCTATTGAGCAAGAAG
>JBKGZS010000029.1:0-17839 GCA_046543285.1 Candidatus Acetothermia bacterium
GTCCTGGGTCGGTTGTAGTTCTAGCTCTAGTTTCTGAGTTTGTTCTTTTTTTAGCTTGTTTTCGTTGGTTTCTTTCGGTTTCCAGTCTGAAACGGCTGCGGCCATCAGAACGAGATCCCTGTTTTCCGACTCGCCGAGGACCACCTTTTCCATCTCCGCGGCACTTTCAACCCGAATGACGCCGACGCCGGGTGGTGGGGTGATGTCCGTGGGGCCTGAGACCAGCAGTACGTCAGCCCCCATATCCCTTGCCTGTGTGGCCAATGCATAACCCATTCTCCCGGAAGATCGATTGGTTATCATGCGAATGGGATCTATATGCTCGGCAGTGGGGCCCGCAGTTATCAGTACTTTCTTACCAGCCAGTAGTTTACCTTCGCGCGCGATAGCTTTTGCCTCTTCCACTATTGCTTCAGGGGAGGGCAAGCGTCCCTTTCCTTTTTGTCCGGAAGCCAGAGCTCCTTCTTCGGGGTCCATAACTTTATGTCCTATATCCCTGAGAAGGTTCAGGTTTCGTTGGGTTGCAGTATTTCGGTACATCTGATCGTGCATAGAAGGGCAAAACAGCACCGGCGCTTTCGTGGCCCCGATAGTAGCAGTCAAAAGGTTGTCCCCTATTCCGTTGGCAATTTTCCCAATGGTGTTCATGGTGGCGGGAGCGACGATGAACATATCCGCTTCTTTTGCCAGCTCTATGTGGGGTATTGAGCCTCCCCCCTGGAACATGTCGTCGTAAACTTTACTCCCGATTAAAGACTCGAAAGTAACTTTCCCCACGAATTTCTCGGCATCTCTGGTCATCAGTACTCGGACCTCGGCCCCTTCTTTTTGGAGTTCTCGGACCAGGTAAACCGCTTTGTACGCGGCAATTCCGCCAGTTACGGCCACGGCTATGGTCTTTTCTGTTAATGGGTTATCGTAGTTCATAGTGATCTTAACATGAAAAGTACCAATTTAGGGGGGTGTAAGTCAAATATAAGTTGAAGGTGCGAACGGGAAAGGGAGAAAAGGGATGACCACCCCTCGAGCCCGCGAGGGATCAAGGGGTGGATGGTCAATGGAGCTATACCCAACCGCGGAGTTTAATTACCTCTGCCACCTTTTCGATAGAGACCATGTAGGCGGCAGTACGGTTATCCACGTCTTCTTCTTGAGCGCGGCTGTGGACGTCTTTGAACGCTTTCGTCATCTTCTTGTCCAGTTTCTCGTGAACTTCGTCTTTGGTCCAGTAGTAACGGCTTCGATTTTGGACCCACTCGAAGTAAGAGACCGTAACCCCTCCGGCGTTACACAAGAAATCGGGGATGATGTACACTCCTTTATCGTAGAGGATGTCGTCCGCCTCCGGAGTGGTGGGGCCGTTTGCCGCTTCAGCCACTATCGTGGCTTCCACTCTGTCGGCGTTTTCTCCCGTGATGACGTTTTCAACCGCCGCGGGTATCAAAATATCTACGTCCAGTTCAAAGAGTTCTTCGTTAGTGATGCTTGAGCCCTGATCGAAACTGGCCACAGTACCCTGTTTGTTTTTGTGATCCTTGGCGGCTTCGATGTCCAGTCCGTTTGGATCGTATACTCCACCCTGAGAATCAGTCACCGCAACAATGCTGGAATCGAGGATGCTTTCTGCCAGGTGGGCGGTGTAGTATCCGGCGTTCCCGTAACCCTGGATGGCGATAGTGGCATCGGCGGTGGAGACGCCCAGGGCTTTGGCCGCTTCTCTGGCCGTGTAGATGACCCCGCGGGCGGTTGCATCTCCTCGCCCTAGAGAACCGCCTAGTTCCACGGGTTTGCCCGTGATAACTCCCGGTGAATTGATGCCCGTCCTCTTGCTGTATTCATCCATCATCCATCCCATAGTCTGGGGATTGGTGTAGACGTCCGGGGCCGGAATGTCTTTATCCGGTCCGATGAAATCTCCCAGAGCCGATATGTAGCCACGAGATATTCTTTGCAGCTCCCCCTCGGAGAGCTCTTTTGGGTTGCAGACTACCCCACCTTTTCCTCCCCCGTAAGGCAGGTCGGCCACGGCAGCTTTCCAGGTCATCCAGGCTGCCAGGGCCTTTACGGTATCGAACGTTTCGTCAGGATGAAAACGAAGACCTCCTTTGGTAGGCCCCAGCGCGTCGTTATACTGGACTCTGTAGCCGGTGAAGGTTTTCGTAGTTCCATCGTCCAGTTCAACTGGAAAATTTACTACTAACGACCGCATGGGAGTTCGCAGAAATTCGTGCACCTGCGGGTCGAGATCGAGCGCTTTTGCTGCCTTGTCCAATTGTTGTTGTGCGATCTTAAATGGGTTTTCTTCCGCCATCTGTAACCTCCTGTGGGTTGTTTGAAGTTGCAGCTAAATTAACTTGGTGTTGCTTTCTCCAGAAGTAAATATGCCAGTCCGGATAAAGTCTTCCCGTCCCTGATTTCCCCTTGACCCGCCATTTTGTAGACCTTTTCCAGGGGAAAGCTTCGCCACTGAATGTTCTCTTCCGGGGGAGCTTCGGGGAGAGTTTCCTGATCCAGACGATGCAGGTTACGTGCTATAAAAGAGTATAGCAGTTCATCCGAATAGCCGGGAGAAGTGTACAACGAGCCTTTTTCGATCCATTCCCCTTTGCCAAACCCGGTCTCTTCCGCCAGTTCCCTTTTAGCACACTCTAAGGGTCGCTCGCCTTTTTCGAGGGTTCCTGCCGGGAGCTCCCAGAGGGCTTCTTCCGCGGGTTTGCGATACTGTTTTACCAGCACTATTTCTGAATCTCCTGCGGAATTCAGTATGGGCACTATTACAACCCCTCCGGGATGACTTACCACTTCCCGGCGGGCGGTTTGGCCGCTCGGAGTGAGTATTTCGTGAACGTGAAGCTGAAGAAGGCTCCCACTGAAGACCTTTCTGCAGCTGGTGGTTTCTTCTGCAAAGTCGGACTCACGGGAATAAGATTTCTCGGCCAAGAAAAGGCACGCCCCTTAGAGATATTGCTGGGTGTTAAGGGTTGTCACTGAGGCCAGGGAAGATCAAAAACCCCGGACTGACGACATATATTTACTACACTGCCTGGTAACCTTTTTCAAGGGCTTTGATATTGATTTTTACGTAATCCTCTTTGCCGCTCTCCTGAAGCATCAGCGTCATGCCCTGTTTTACGTCCTTCAGACCTAGCCATTCATCGAGTTTTGCCCATGCTCCCAGGGCCACCATGTTAATCACCTGCTGGTTACCCAGTTCTGCCGCGATATCGTTTAAGGGAACAGGGTGAGCTTGGACCCCCTCCAGCTGCGGAGTTTCTTCAATTAAGGCGCTGTTGAGTATTATCCGCCCCCCTTCGCTGACTGTAGGGCCAAATTTGTCCAGCGACGGTTGATTTAAAGCTAGCAAAACAGATGGCTGGTCTACGACGGGAGATCCGATCAAATTCCTGGAAATGATCACTGTACAATTGGCGGTTCCCCCGCGCATCTCCGGTCCGTAAGAAGGGAGCCAGGTTACTTCCAGGCCTTTCTCCATCCCAGCTCTGGCCAAGGTTTTGCCGGCCAGGATAACTCCCTGTCCTCCGAAGCCGGCGGCTATTGTGGCTTCTTCATCCATCCATCTCACCCCCGAATTGGTCTACGAGGTCGCCTAGAGGATAGATAGGCTCGATTTCCTCTTGTATTTTTTCTATTGCTTCCAGGGGATCCACGCCCCAGTTGGTGGGGCATGCAGATAATAATTCTACCAAACTGTAACCCCTGCCCTCGACCTGAATGCGAAACGATTTTTTGATGGACCGTTTGGCCTGTTTAATGTGCTGGATATCGTAAACTGCCTGGCGGGTAATATAGACTGGGGCGTCTAGCTGGGCCAGCATTTTGGACATTTTAATCGGGTAACCGGTTTCCTTTGCCTCTCGCCCCATTGGAGTTGTAGTGGTTTTTTGGCCTATCAAGCTCGTGGGAGCCATCTCTCCTCCCGTCATGCCGTAAACCGTGTTGTTGATGAAGAATACTGAGATGTTCTCACCCCTATTGGCGGCGTGGACCGAATTGCCGGTGCCAATGGAGGAGAAATCTCCGTCCCCCTGATAGGCGAATACCACCAGTTCCGGGTTGGCCCTTTTCAGACCGGTTGCAGTGGCCGAGACCCTGCCGTGAGGGGGTTGGACGATGTCGAAGTTGAACCATCGGTCCTGAAATACCGCACATCCCACCGGAGCTGTACCCACAACCCTTCCCTGAAGATCCATTTCTTCGATGCATTCGGCGATTAAGCGGTTGATGATACCGTGATGACAGCCGGGACAGTAAGTAAAAGGCTCCTCTGTCAGAGTAGCGGGTCTGGAGAACTTGGTCAGTTCCGAAGACGTTTCAGTCGAGGTAGATTCAGACATATTCCTGCACCTCCTTGAGGATCTCCTTCGGCGTGGGTACTATTCCTCCCGTTTCCCCGTAAAAGGGCGTGTCGACCCCTTTTCCTGTCGCCAGCTGTACGTCCTCCCACATCTGTCCGGCACTCATTTCCACGGTCAGAACAGTATCGACCCCCTTGCTAAGCTCTTCCAATCTCTCATAGGGAAAAGGCCACAGGGTTATTGGTCTAAACAAGCCTAGATTTAGGTCCCGTTCTGAGGCCAGTTTCAGGACCGATTTTGCAATTCTTCCCACCGTCCCGTAACAGACCAGCAACAAATCCGGGTCCTCCACGTTTAATTCCTCGTATCGTATCTCCTCGGATTTGATAAGCTGGTACTTTTCCTGGAGGCAGACGTTAATGGATTTCAATTTCTCCGCCCCTAGAGCGAAGCTTTTTATGGTGTTAGGTTCTCTGTTCTCGGCCCCGTCGGTCGCCCATTCTTTTGCTGGTAGAGATGACAGGTCTGTCGCCTTGGGAAGCTCAACCGGTTCCATCATCTGTCCGATCATTCCGTCGGCAAGTACCATTACCGGGATTCTGTATTGATCTGCCAGGCCGAAGGCTTCATAGGTTAACTGAGCGGCTTCAGGTACTGAGGAAGGGCCCAGGACGATGCTATGATAGTCACCGTGCCCGCCGCCTTTGGTCGATTGAAAGTAATCTCCCTGAGCAGGCTGAATATTGCCCAGGCCTGGACCACCGCGCATGATGTTGACTACGACCGCGGGCAGATTTGCTCCCGCCAAATAAGAAATACCCTCCTGCTTTAAGCTAATACCGGGACTGCTGGAGGAGGTCATAGTTCTCTCACCTGCTGATGCTGCTCCAAATACCATGTTGATCGCACCTATCTCGCTCTCGGCCTGAACGAAAGTTCCATTCTCCTGTTCGGCCATGTGTTCGGCCATCCACTGAAGGAGTTCGGCTTGAGGAGTGATGGGGTAAGCGAAGTAGTTACGACAACCAGCCCTAATGGCAGCTTCTGCGATGGCTTCGTTTCCGCGCATCAGTCTTTTTTGAGCCATTTAGACCTCCTCTGCCTCTTTCTGGAAAACCGTAATCGCCACGTCGGGGCAAATCATTCCACAAAACGCGCACCCCACGCAGTCGTCGGGGTTCCTTGGCTCTGCGTAGTCAAACCCGTTCGAGTTTAGCTTTCCAGAGAAGTCGAGCACGTCGTGAGGACATGCTTGGATGCACAAACCACAACCTTTACACCTTTCGATATCTATTTCGACCCTACCCCTCGGCATTGGCCACCCCCTCTTAGGTTGACTTGCCTTTGTCGTCGTAAAACTCCTTGTCAAGCCTTTCTGTCCGATGTTTTTGAAGTTCTTTAAGTCTTGAATCGGCCCTGCTGAACCAAGCCTGTAGTTTCTTTGCCGTATCGTTGTTTTCGTGGGAACCGTATTTGTCCTTGATCGACTGAGGGCGAATTCCGTTGATGTAATGGTCCAGGTTGTCATCGATATCTTCTTCAACTACCTGCTCGATGGCCACCACCAGATCTCCGTTTTCATCTTCCCTTTGAATTTTGGCGTAAACCTCTGTCCCCGGCTTCAGTTTTTCCTTGTCCAGCCCTCCCAGTGACTTTTCGGAAACTCTTGCCCTCACATCGTCCTGCAGGGCGACTGTAAGAGAACCTTGATCTATGCTCTCGATCTTCGCCAGGATTCTTTCGCCTTCGGTAAATTCCATTTGATCGCACCTCCATGCGCTAGTGTTAGGGTTCCTATTTAGGTTGAAGTCAAATAAAATGAAGTGTAAGTGTAGCGGAGAAGGACAATTCCAGGAGGGGCAAAAGCGGTTAACATACCCCATCTTGGCGGGTAAATAGCGACGGGTTAAGCTGTATGATTTATGCTTATTGTAAGTAGGTAATTGCAGAACTTATTCCTTTCTTTGCCGTTCCGTTCCCCCACATCGAGTTCTCATCTCTCAACTGCCCTGGACTGCTTCTAGAAGCTTTCTTCTTAACGTGTCAGATCCCGCGGCATCCTGAAGCTATTATAAGGAGGGGGTCTTTACTGTTCAAAGCTTTGAGGGGGTAGTTACGGAGCAACTGGACGGGGGCAAATTTGACAAGTGTCCGCTAAAATTCAAAGGGATCAGGTTTTGGCACGGGTTTCTTCTCTGAACCCGAGCCCGATTCCAGCCACGAGGAGGATTGCCGCTCCCGCGTATAAAACGAAAGTGATCCCCAGGGTATCGGCAATGAACCCAAAGAGAGGAGCTATTATCATGCCCACGGTGGACCTTAATTGAGAATGAACGGAGAGAATGGTGGCTCTTTCAGTGTTCGGGATTTCTTCGGCAAGAAAACCGACCACCATAGGTTTTCTCAGATTGTAGAGAGTGTAGAAAAAGAGGAAACAAAGCACCATAGCTCTTCGCCGCCCGGTCTTGTCTGCAATGGCTCCTGAGGGTATTTCGAGGAGGTTTACACCTGCCTCCCGGATCCCAATTAAAATACCGATTTGAGAAAAAGACAGTCCATTTTCAAGTAAAATATAGATACAGGAAAGGTTCAAAGAAGCGGAGATTTTTGAGAAAGCCGTAGGCAGAGAATTTGAATAACATGAGCCCATTATCACCTATGATACTGATGGGGTAAATGCCCTTGCAAGCTATGGCTTCAGTTGGCCTGTCCCCAACCGGGGCTTTTTGTGGGGACCAGTTTCCAGAAGTTGCTGAATTGACCCTTTTGTCTTTTGAAAAGCAAAAGAGATGAACTTACAATATCTTGATCCCAGAAGGGGATAGTTATTCCTAGTTTCTCGAGCTGTAATTGAAAACCGGCTTTTTGAGGTTTGAGGTGGTTACCTTGGCTGGAGTAAAAGTGGTTGAAGAAATGGAGAAGAAGATGCAGAAAAGCATCGAAGCGCTAAAAGACGAATTGTCCAGAATCCACGTGGGCAGAGCCAACCCGGAGATGATTGAAGACATCCAGGTAGAATATTACGGTACGCAGACTCCCTTAAACCAGATCGCCAACATCACAGCTCCCGACCCCAGTTTGATGGCGGTACAGCCCTACGATGAGAGTCAAATTGATTCCATCGAGAAGGCTATCTTGGAAGCTGATCTGGGCCTCAACCCCAACGATGATGGTAGCGTCGTACGCATACCGGTTCCCAAGCTCTCCGGAGAGCGTCGGGAAGAGCTGACGAACATGATTGAGGAGGAAGGGGAAGAAACCAAGATTGCGATCAGAAATATCCGCCGGGAAACCAATAAAGAACTGGACGATCTTGAAGAAGATGGTGAAATTACGGAAGATGACAATTATCGCCTCCAGGAAGAGGTTGATGAATTGACCAAAAGCTATACGTCCCAGGTCGACGACCTTCTGGAAAAGAAAGGGGACCAAATTAGATCTTTATGATCGGAGACCCACGGGCCGTTTACTTCACCCGCTTGTATCCCATAAGGTGGTTCCTGGTTTCCGGCCTCCTAATAGCGGAGATCCTTTTCTTCGCCCTGGGAGCTGTCTATTTTTACGGTTTTAGTTTGGGTGTCTTGACCTCCTTTCTGGTTAGCTATCTGAGCTTTAAATCTTATGAAGGTTCTTTACAGGAGGGGCCAGAAGTAAATTTTTCCGAGGGAGGCGGTTACCGCTGGAAGTTTGCTCTACCTGCTTTGGGAAAGTATCTGGTATATGGTGGAGTTTTAGCCCTGGCCGCAAGCAGCCCTTTTTTCAATTTCTTTGCCACGGCCGGGGGATTGCTTTTGTTACGTTTCGTGATTCAGCTGAAGGCAATCGCCGAATCTCGGCATTGATCTGATCAGGTGGTGAGTCTTTGTGGAGCGTTTGGGCGAAAAGCTGGTTTTGCAAGTGAATCTGTTGGGAATGGATCTGGGCCTGGACATTGTTACCATCGGCATGACCTGGATAGTTATGTTGGTCATTATACTCCTGGCTTTCTGGTTGCGGAGAGGTTTAAGCCAGGATCCGGAGAAGCCCCCTTCCAGAAGAATCGTAATTCTGGAAGCGATTATGGAACTCGTTGAAAAACAGGTAGTCAGCGGCTTCGAATCCAAGCGGCTTCGCGACGAACTATTTTCTTTCAGTGCCACCTTGCTGCTGTTTCTCCTTTTTTCCAACTGGTTGTCAGTGATACCGGCTCTACAATCACCAACTCGGAACCTAAACGTCCCAATAGGTCTCGCTCTCTTGGTCTTCGTGATGTCTCACTATTACGGCATGAAGATGAATGGGCCGGGCAAATATCTGAAGTCCTTCTTTGAACCCTACCCCTTCATGGCTCCTTTGAACATCGTGTCCGAACTAGCCAAACCGTTGTCCCATTCTTTTCGTCTCTTTGGTAACGTATTTGGCGGGGCGGTGTTGGTTACTGTGATTTCTGCCAGGATGATTCCTTACGTATTACCGGCCGCCCTGAACCTGTTCTATGGCCTGTTCATTGGGGCGATCCATGCCTTCGTTTTCGTGTTGTTGGCCGTGGCCTATATAAACGTGGCGGTTGAATAAAGACCGTCCGCCAAAACGGAATAGAGGATTGTTGCAAAAGACAATAACATAACTTGAGGAGGTAATTTTTATGGAACTATCGGCAAGCATCGTTGAAGCCGCCAAATATCTGGGTGCTGGCTTTGCCATGGGCGTTGGTGCAATTGGAGCTGCGATCGGCGAAGGGCAGGTAGCTGCTCACGCCCTCGATGGAATGGCCCGACAGCCTGAAATGGAGCCGACGCTTTTGCGGACCATGATCATTGGTCAGGCGATAACGGAATCCACCGGAATCTACTCTCTGATCATCGCAATTATGCTCCTGCTTGTTGTTTGATGAGGGGGTCATGCGATGGAGTTATCCTGGCAAAAGGTCGTTGAGAGCTTAAACTTTACTCTTGTTGCCAACCTGGTAAACTTCGGGCTTCTGGTTGGTATTCTCTCCTGGTTGCTGTATCGTCCGGCCAGAGAATTCATGGAAAAGCGCCGGGAAAAAATCAGCTCCAGGATCGCCAGTGCCAAGGATCGGGAGGAAGAGGCCAGCGAATTGGTGGAGGAACGCGCTGAAGAATTGCGTGAAGCGCGGAGAAGGGCTCAACAGATTATCGAAAACGCCGAAGAGACCGCCCAGCAGATCAAGGAAAAAGGCACCCGGCAAGCCGAAGAGGAGGCGGAACGGATCATCAAGAAGGCTCGGGAAGAGGCCCAGCGTGAACGGGAAAGGGTCCGGGAAGAACTGCGCGAGGAGTACCTTGATGCCGCTCTGTTGGGGGCTAAGGCCATACTCTCCCGAGAGGTGAACGAGGAAGATCACCGACGGATGGTGGACTCCTTGTTCGCTGAGCTGGAAGAAGGGGAAATCGATTTCTCATGAAATCAACGGAAGTTGCCGATCGATACGCAGAGGCAATTTACGAGCTGGGTGATGAGGAGGGAAAACTCGACGAGCTGGTCGACGATTTGAGTGCGGTTCGTAACGCGATCTCCAGTTCCGAAGATTTTGCCCTTTTTTTGGAACATCCCCTGGTTCCGGGATCTGACAAGATCGACGTCCTGGATAATCTCTTCTCTGACCGTATAAGCCGGGAATCCTTCAACTTCTTGAAATTATTGATCGACAATGGGCGAGAAGATTACCTGGAGCTTATTTTTGAGAGGGTTCTGGATATACGTTCCGAAAAGGAAAATATATTGAATGCTAACGTCTTCGTCCCGGAACAGTTTGAAACAGCCGTTTCCGCCGAGGAATACGCGGATCGATTATCCAAGCGGCTGGGGAAAAAAGTGGTGGTAAACCGAGTGATTGGCGATCCTTCTCTCATTGCGGGTATCAAAGTACAGATTGGCAACAGGATAATCGACGGGTCAGCCAAGTCTAGGATTAAGCAGATGAGGGATTTTGTTTTGGAGGGTGGTAAGGATGGTTGAAGCCAGAAGTGATGAGATAACTGGTTTGATTAAAGAGCAGATCAAGAACTATGACTATACCCTTTCCATGGACGAAACGGGAGTGGTAGTGGAAGTAGGTGACGGGATTGCTCACGTTTTCGGCCTGCAAAATGCTATGTCCATGGAGATTTTGGAATTTCCTCAGGAAATCAACGGCCTGGCCATGAATCTGGAAGAGGACAACATTGGAGCAGTCTTATTTGGTTCCGTGGAGAAGATCAAAGAAGGTGACCAGGTCAAGCGGACGGGTAAGGTCTTAGAGACGCAAGTCGGTGAGGAGCTTTTGGGTCGCGTGGTAGATCCACTGGCCCAACCCAAGGACGATCTGGGTCCTGTGGAAAGCGATCAGACTCGAGAGATCGAGATAAAGGCCCCGGGAGTTGTTAAGAGGACCCCCGTTGAAATTCCATTGCAAACTGGATATAAATCGATCGATGCGCTAACTCCCATAGGCAGGGGGCAACGTGAGCTGATAATTGGTGACCGGAGAACCGGAAAGACGACCATAGCAATTGATACAATTATCAACCAGCGGGATACCGACGTGTATTGTGTCTACGTCGCTATCGGCCAGAAAAACTCTACCGTGGCCAAAACGGTGGACAACCTCCGCCGACACGACGCCCTCGATCACACTATAGTGGTGTCGGCAGGTGCCGAGGAGCCCACGCCCATGCAGTATATAGCCCCTTACGCGGGATGTGCCATGGCCGAATACTTTACCTACAGAGGGGAAGACGCGTTTATCGTCTACGACGACCTTTCCAAGCATGCGGTCGCCTATCGCGAAATATCCCTGTTGTTGCGTCGTCCACCCGGTAGAGAGGCTTATCCCGGCGATATTTTTTATACCCATTCCCGCCTACTAGAGCGGGCGGCAAAGTTGAATGACGACCTGGGTGGAGGCTCTTTAACCGCTTTTCCCGTCGTAGAAACCAAGGCCGGCGACATCGCAGCCTACATCCCAACCAACGTGATATCCATCACCGACGGTCAAATTTACCTGGAGAGTGATTTGTTCAATCAGGGATTCCGTCCGGCCATTAACGTGGGAGATTCTGTTTCTCGGGTAGGTGGAGCCGCTCAAAACGACGCCATGCAATCCATTGCCGGCGAACTGCGTTTGGACCTTGCCCAGTACAGAGATTTGGAGGCGTTTTCCGAGTTCGCTTCTGAACTGGATGAAGAGTCCCAAGCCCAACTTGCCCGAGGCGAAAAGGTGATGGAAGTACTAAAACAGGGACAACACCAGCCCATGCCCGTCGAAGAGCAGATAATATCTCTTTACGCAGTTACCAACGATTATTTCGATGACGTACCTTTAGAGAAAATTAAGGATTTAGAACACGATTTTCATAATTATCTGGAAACTGAATATTCTGACCTCCTGAAATCCCTGAAAGAAAAAGCTGAATTTACTGAAGATATCGAGGAACAGGTCAGTAAAGCTCTCAGAGAGTTCAAGAGCATGTATCAGGAGGAATCCGATGCCTCAGGCTAGGGAGGTCAAAGGGCGAATAGCCAATATCAAAGACATTCGTCAGATTACCAAAGCGATGAGCGCCATTGCTATGGCCAAAGTGACCAGGATGAAGGAAGCGCTCCAAAATGCTCGCCCTTACCATGAACAGGTGGAACAGGCTTTTCGCCTCCTAGCTGAACCTTCGGATAGCCCGAACAGTCCGCTTGTAGATCCCAACCCGGAAGGTGCAACGGGTGTGGTGGTCTTTAATTCCGACCGAGGGTTGTGCGGCCGTTACAAGGAGGAGCTGAATCGTTCTACTCGAGATTTTATCAACTCTCGGACCGAAAAGGTTCGTCTATATGCGGGCGGAGAGAAAAGTTATAATTTTTTCAGGCACTGGAACGAATTGGCTGACAGTTGGACCCACTTCTACGATGACCCTAACTACTCTCAGGCCGTCCAAATTGCTAGAGAGTTCGCAGAAGAATTTCGGTCCGGCACCCTGTCCGAGCTCTGGGTGGTATATATGGAATTTCATTCCGACCTCAACCAGACCCTGCACGTGGATAAGTTGCTACCCTTCGAGCTGGAGGACGAGGGAGGAAAGGAGGCATCGGAAGATGTACTCTATGAGCCTGATAAAGAAACCATTCTGGAAAAGTTTTTGCTTAGGGTGCTTGAGGACCAACTTTTCTGGATCATTCTTCACACTAAGACCAGTGAGCACGCCATTCGGAGAAAGGCGATGCGGGATGCAACCGACAATGCAGACGATCTAATTCATGATTTGACGCTTGAATTCAATAAAGCGCGACAGCAGCAGATAACAAGAGAAATCAGCGACATCATGGGAGGAGCTGAAGCGCTGCGGGAAGCCTGAATGTAAGGGGTGTTTGTGATGACAGAAGAAGCAAAAGGCGAAATTACAGAAATCAAAGGAGCAGTGATTGACGCTCGTTTTGAGATGGAAGCCGGACTACCGGCCGTCAACCACGCGTTAAGAGTTGAAAGAGATGGCGAAGACGATCTGATACTGGAGGTGGCACAGCATCTAGGGGATGAAGAGGTCCGCGCCATTGCCATGGATTCCACCGACGGCCTAAGTCGCGGCACCTCGATTTACGACACGGGTTCGCCTATCGAAGTTCCTGTAGGCGAGGAGACTCTGGGCCGTATATTCGATTTGACTGGAAGCCCCATCGACGAAATGGACCCTCCCGAGACCGAAGCCAGTTATCCAATTCACAGACCGGCCCCGGACATCACCGATCAATCTACCAAAGACGAGGTTTTCGAAACTGGGATCAAGGTGGTAGATTTGCTTGCTCCTTTTCCTCGAGGAGGAAAAATTGGTTTGTTCGGAGGAGCGGGAGTGGGAAAAACAGTATTGATCATGGAACTAATTCGCTCCATCGCTTACGAGCACGAAGGATACTCGGTCTTTTCCGGAGTCGGCGAGAGAACGCGGGAGGGTAACGACCTCTGGTTGGAGATGAAAGAGACCGGGGTGCTGGAAAACACTGCCTTGGTCTATGGTCAGATGAAT
Organism: Candidatus Acetothermia bacterium; assembly: GCA_046543285.1. GTDB lineage: Bacteria > Bipolaricaulota > Bipolaricaulia > M55B111 > M55B111 > JBKGZS01. Next base: position 13,310 of record JBKGZS010000029.1, read on the forward strand.
GAACCACCAGGGGCCAGGTTCCGGGTAGGGCTTTCCGGGGTTACTATGGCCGAGTATTTTCGGGACGAACAGGCCAAGGACGTCCTTCTGTTTATCGACAACATATTTAGATTTGCCCAGGCGGGTTCGGAAGTGTCAGCTTTATTGGGCCGCATGCCCTCTGAAGTAGGCTATCAACCGACCCTGGCCACGGAGATGGGAGAGCTGCAAGAACGGATAACTTCCACTACTGAGGGGTCTATTACATCCGTACAGGCCATTTACGTACCTGCAGACGATTTGACTGATCCGGCACCGGCCACGGTTTTTTCGCACCTGGATGCAACCATCACTCTATCTAGATCCATTGCTGAAAAGGGTCTCTATCCCGCAGTTGATCCTCTGGACTCTGATTCTTCGATGCTGGACCCCAACGTGATACCGGAAGGACATTACCAGGTAGCTCAACGGGTGCTGGAGACCCTGCAGCGCTTTGAGGACCTTCAGGATATCATCGCCATAATGGGCATGGACGAGCTTTCAGAGGAGGATCAGATAACCGTACAGCGGGCCCGGAAAATTCAGCGGTTTATGAGTCAGCCTTTCCACGTTGCCGAACAATTTACGGGCCGATCCGGTGCTTACGTGTCTTTGGATGACACAATCGAGGGTTTCAAAGCCATCGTCGACGGAGAGCTTGACGAAATTCCGGAACAGGCTTTTTACATGACTGGATCCCTGGAGGAAGTACTGGAAAAACACGAGAAAAATGATTGAGGGAACCGGAGAAAGGATTGGAAGGGTGGCAGTTGGCCTTCTTTGCCCTCGGGCCGCCCAAAAAGTCTACTGGCGGATTAAATATCGGTAAGCAGCTAATGCAGCTTTTGCTCCTTCCCCGGCAGAAATGACCACCTGTTTTTCGGGCACGGTGGTGACGTCGCCGGCTCCGAAAATTCCTTTGACGCTCGTGCGGGTATCGCAATCTACAACTATTTCTCCACGCTCGTTGGTCTGGACCAGATGGGAAATGAACTCGGTATTGGGAATGAGGCCGATCTCAACAAATACCCCGTCCACTTCAATATTTTGCACCGACCCGTCCGATTGCTTCTCGATTTTTACTCCTTCGACCAGGTCGTTTCCGTATATCTCTAGCACCTGATGGTCGTGGTAGCTCTGGATCTCTTCTTCATTGACGCGTTTTTGCAGAATAGGCTCGGCTCTGGGCTGGGATCGATTTATGTTGTACACTTTGTCGGCGATGGGTAGGACATCTATTATTCCCTCAAAAGCGGCGTCGCCTCCTCCTATGATCGCAACTTTTCTATCCCTGTAGAGTGGAGCATCGCAGGTAGTACAGTAGCTGACCCCTTTACCTCGATATTCTTCTTCTCCGGGAACGTTTAACTTTCGGGGTCTCTTTCCAGTGGCTACTACCAATGTGTGGGCTTGTAATCCCCTTCCACTATCAGTCTCCACTTGGAATAAGCCGCCCTCCTTTTCCACGTTGAGCACCGTTTCGTCGATGAATTCCTGAGGCTCGTATTCCCTGGCGTGCTCTCTAAACTTTTTCAGCAGCTCGTATCCGGTAATGGAGCTGAAGCCGGGATAATTCTCGATTTCGTTGGTCCAGAGCAGCTGACCTCCTATCTCTTTTGCTATCAGGGCGGTTGAAAGTTCCTTTCTGCGCGCGTACAGGGCTGCCGTAAGTGCCGCCGGACCTCCGCCGATTATCGCAACTTCGAACTGATTCGCCTGGTTGTTGTCTGCCATAAAACCCTCCTTCATACCCGCTCGAATCGGGTCCCGGGTTGCCCGAGAATATCATAAAATAACCCGCGGGTAGTTGCAACGGGGCAACTTAGCTCGCATTCGGGTGTTTGAATTTGCAAAAAGACGCTCATCTTGCGATCATAAAATGATCAGAAAATAGGAATTGCCAGAGTTAGGGAGGTGGCATTTTGGGCTTATCCATTGGTGATTTGTCAACAGGAATGACAGTTGAATACGAAGGCAAGTTATGTAAGATAATCTCTTACGAACACGCCAAACGGGGGCGGGGCGATGCCTTTGCCCGAACTAAGATTAGGGAACTGCGAACGGGAAAAGTCTTTTCCAGAACTTTGAAGGGGACCGAGGACCTCCAAAAAGCTTATCTTGAGGAACGCCCCCTACGTTTCATGTACAGTTCTGCTGACAGCTACCACTTCATGGACGAGGATAGTTACGAACAGTTCGAAATAGCGGCCGATCAGCTGGGGGACAAAGTCAATTATCTAAAAGACAACCTGGAACTAAAGGGATTGTTTCATCAGGGAGAGCTGGTTACCATAGATTTACCTACGTTCGTGACTCTGGAAATTGCCGACACCAAGCCAGGAGTAAAAGGTAATACAGCCTCGGGTGGGACCAAGCGCGCGACGCTGGAGACTGGGTTGGAGCTGAGAGTTCCGTTGTTTATAGATCAAGGAGAACAAATTAAAATCGATACTCGCAAGGGCAAATACGTGGAAAGGGCCTGACTGGCTTCGGAAAACCAGCAGTCAAATCTGGTTGTCAATCCAACTTTGGAGGAGGATAAGATGGTCGAAGAAAGTTATCGTTCTCCCATGAACAAGGGCGAGATTGAGATATCGAAAGACGTCATTACCAGCATTGCCGCAGTGGCTTCCACCGAGGTTGAGGGGTTGGGAGAAATGCAGAGCAAAGCTGGTTTGTCCGGGGTCTTTCAGCGGGGCGAGAAGAAAGGTGTGGAGACCGAGCTTGAAGACGGCCACGTGAGAATCAATCTCAAAATTGCCGTTCAGTATGGTTATCCCGTCCACGAAGTCGCTCGTAAAGTTCAAGGCAAGGTAAAAAGTGAAATAGAAAACATGACCGGTCTTGAAGTCAGCGAAGTCAACATTGATGTTCAAAGGCTCGAATTCGAGGAGGAGCTGGAGGAGGAGGAAGAGGAAATCGAGGAGTGAGTTAAGTCGTGGTTGAACGCTATAAGCAATTTTTAACGGGTGTAGTGTATTTTCTTTTTGCGTTGTTTTGGTTTGCTTCTTCGTTGGGGTTTTTCGCAACACAGTTTGATTTCCTCGATCGGTACGACATTCAGGCGTTTCTATCTAGCCCCTCGGGGGCCCTGGTCCTGTACTTATTAGGGGGTTTTTCCGCTGCTGCCGCACTGTATTTCCTACAGCGACTGGTACAACTGATCCGGGAACGACGCCACTTTGTGCATCAAGGCAAGTTGGGGATGGTTCAAATATCTCCTCACGCCGTCAGGGAGATGGCAACTGAGATATTGCGGAATAACATCGGACTCTCTTCTTTTCGGATCGACCTCTCACATTTAGGCGAGGGTGTATCCATAAAAGTTCGTGCCACCGTCGATCCCCATGCCGATATAAGTGCTCTGGGAGAAAAGATACAGACCATGCTCAAAGAAAGAATTGCCAGTCAGACCGGTCTCACGGTAGAGAAAGTGGACTTCTATACTCAAGGCGTGAAAAGAAGCGAGGAGGAATCCGGGGAGGAGGAAGCTGAAAGCGCTCCTGCCGATCAGGACCAAGAATCTATTTCTGCTGCGGTAACTGAAAGGAGAGATCAAGATGGAACTTAAGCCTCGCCTTTTGGGGGCACTACTGGGATTTGCTCTCGGTTTATTGTTCGTTTTCTTCAGCTGGACAGTTGTTCTACTCGTTCTGGGACTTACTTTGGTGGGCTACTTCTGTGGCCTCTATCTGGAATCAGGTAGTGAAATAAAAAACAAAACCCGCGAACTTCTTTCCCTTTTTTTGCGATAAATTCTGAACAAAGACCGTTGTCACGTTATGTCTCGTAGAGAAGCCAGGAAGGCAGTTCTCACAGCCCTTTATCAGCTGGAGTTTTTGGACAATGTGGAGCTGCCCGTGGATGAGCTAGGTGAACAGGCTTCCTTCGTCCGGGATATTTACGATGGTACCCGGACCAGGATGGAGGAGATAGATGGGTTGATAAGCAAGTTTGCCAGCGGCTGGCGCTTAGAAAGGCTGGCGGTCATAGATAGAAATATCTTGCGGATGGCCCTTTACGAACTCCTTTATTATCAAAAAACCCCGCCGGAAGTGGTGATTAACGAGGCTGTGGAGCTGAGCAAAAAATACGGAACTGAGAAGTCTTCCAGTTTCATCAACGGGATTTTGGATCGGGTCTGGAAGGAGAAATCCCCGGCCAGTTGAGCAAATCTTGGTTCCGGAAATTCCCGAATCTCTACCCGGTAGAGCGGCCGAAAGGTATGGAAAATCTTTCCGAGTCGTCTTATAATAACTTCCGCGGCACCTCCCTGCCGGAGAGTGGCGCAGCTTGGCTAGCGCGCAGCGTTCGGGACGCTGAGGTCGCCGGTTCAAATCCGGCCTCTCCGACCAGTATTATCCGAGCGGGAGTAGCTCAACGGTAGAGCACTGGCCTTCCAAGCCAGGGGCTGCGGGTTCGATTCCCGTCTTCCGCTCCAAAATTTTTGCTGATTTGCGCCTGTAGCTCAGCTGGACAGAGCAGCGGCCTTCTAAGCCGCAAGTCGGGGGT
>JBKGZS010000030.1:0-17428 GCA_046543285.1 Candidatus Acetothermia bacterium
CTACAGATATGTAGACTAGTCCGACGGGTTTTTCCGAGGTTCCACCCCCCGGTCCGGCAATTCCCGTCGTGGAGAGCCCCAAGTCCACCTTAAAGAGCTTCAAAACCCCACAAGCCATTTCCTCAGCTGTTTGGGCGCTGACTGCTCCGTGCTCTTCCAGAGTACGGTTGCTTACGTGGAGCAGCTCTCGTTTGATTCGGTTATGATACGCAACCAGCCCGCCCACGAAATAGTCTGAACTCCCGGGGACATCGGTAATTAGATTGCCTACTAGCCCGCCCGTACAGGATTCAGCGACCCCTAGGGTGAGCCGGTTCTCTCCTAACAGTTGACCGATAGTTTTCGGGAGGTTCACTTTGCGATCAGCTCTCCCACGATTTTTTCCATCCGCAGAGAACGGGAACCCTTAATCAAAACGAGATTGTACTTTCCCCTCAGGTCGGATTTCAGTTGTTTTGCCAGCTCTCCCCGATCCTGGAAAGACTGAGAGAGGATCGATTCCAGGTCCCGATTTTGAATTTCTCGGTGAATTACAGAGGCCAAAGACCCAAAGGTATAGACCACATCTACATTGGCAGAAGTCAGGTGGGGAACCAGCTGACGATGAGCATCTTCCCTTCCCTCGCCCAGCTCCAGCATATCCCCCAGTACTGCTACTTTACGTCCTCTGGGGTTACACTGCCCAAGCAGGTCTAAGGCTACCTTTGCTGCGGTGGGATTTGAATTGTAGCTGTCGTCGAGGATTGTTCCAAATGAGGTTTGGATCGGGTCCAACCTGTGGTCCAATGGAGGGAGGTCTAACCGAGGGGGGAGCTGGTTCAAGGGTTGCTCCAATTCGCGAACCGTGCCCAGAGCTGCGACCGCGTTTGTCACATTGGCCCGACCCAGCAATCGAAGTTCAAAGTGTCGAGACCTGGATCCTTCGCGGAAACGGAAAGAACTGCCGTCTAATCCCTTCAGCCGGACATGATCCCCAATATAGTCGAGATGACTCGCCGATTCGTTGGCTTGGCCAAAAAAAAGGCGATTGTGAGCAGTGATCGAGCTGTCACGAAGGATATCGCCTTCTCCGTTTACTAATATCGAACTTCCCTCAGACATACCGGAAGTTATTCCGAGCTTTTCCTTGACCAATGCCGAGTGGTCTTCAAATTGTTCAAGGTGTACTTTTCCGATTCCCGTAATTACTGCCAGGGTGGGTGAGAGTATGTTGCTGAGACGCGGAATGTCACCGGGGAATCTGGTCCCCAGTTCAAATACACCGAAGTTGGAGTCCTCCGGCATATGGAGCAAGGAGAGAGGCAAACCGTATTCGGTATTGTAGTTACCTGGAGATCCGTAAGCGCTGCTCCGACAATTGAGCAAATAGGTAATGAGTTCTTTGGTAGTCGTTTTCCCCCAGCTTCCCGTTACTGCAACTAAGGGGGAGTCGATATCACTTCTATAATGGGCCGCTAAATCCAGGAGGCCTTGCTCGGTATCGGGCACCAACAACAGGTTCGGAAAATCTTCCTTTAAATGATCCCTGTCGCTGATCATCGCCCCTGAAGCTCCCTTTTGGAAAACCTCTTCCAGATATCTATGCCCGTCTGTAGTGTTCCCTTTCAGGGCGACGAAAAAATTGCCCTTTTTAAGCGTGCGGCTGTCTATAGAGACGCCTGTCAACCGGGTCGGGGTCCGGTTAAAAAACTGGCCCCCTGTCGCCTGGGGAAATCGAGACAGTGATAGCATTGGGGTTAAAATTGCGCGCCGATCGGTTAATCCCCTTCTTCACCGACAGTGGCAGAATCTGTTTGGTTTGTCTCGGGCTCCTTCTCGACATTAATAGATAAGGCTTCTCTTCCGTATATTACCCTACCCTCGAAAACTTGGTCCGTCCTGGCAATGCCCTGATAACGAAAACCGGAGCTGGACATGGGAACCACCTGCTCCGAGAGAGGTTCTAATAACTCCACGGACAGGTGCTGGTAGTTCTTAATGCTTTCAATATAGCGAATGTAGTCGTCCAGGGAGGTCAGTTCTTCAGGAGGGGCAATTTCCACAGGCCGGGGACCTCCATAGGCAGCCAAGACGTAGGAGCCTTCGGGCAAGTCTTCGGGAAGTTGCAGCATTCCGGTTTTTGTGGTCGTTTCATCGCGGTAGTTGTTTATCTTTACTTGGTAGGCTACGGAATCTCCGGGATTATAAGTTTTCCTGTCGGCGGCAAAATAGAAAATCTGACCGGCGTTGATGTCTTCTGTCACTTCGGTGGTTACGTTTAGTTCCTCTAGCTCTGCTTTTTGGAAGGGGTTCTGGGCCAGGATGTGCACAAGAATTGCCACCTGCAGGGAGGGCAGTTCAGATACGTTTGTGGTGGAGAAAAATATGTCCGTTCTGGTAAGAGACCTGGGCAGTCCTTCGCCATCAATCGTGTAAGTTACTTTTGCAGTCCCGGGACCGATTCGATTGATAGAACGAGCTATTCCTTCTGTCATAATGGGAAGGGTTAAAGGCCCCATCAATTCAGATTGCCGGGCTGCGGAGACCCGAAGCTCGTTAGTGGTTTCAAGATCCAGGTCCGAGACTCCCAGATTTATCTGTAAGAGTTTGTTGTCTTCTCCAATAGTCCCAAATACGCCCTGAGTTCTGTCCTGAGATACGCCCCCTACCTGTTGCCCGAGGGTTCCTAGTTTGTACGGGGCTTGCATACTTTTGACAGTATCCAATATCCGGGCTTCGTTCAAAAAGAACTCCGAGGATCCGGTCAGGAGAAAGCGATGGCCCAGCCCTAAGACAGTGTCCTCGTCTTTGTAGGTTACCGTGCCCAGTGCTCCGATGGAAACGTCTCCCTGCGTCAAGGAGACACCCATAGGTGATCCGGGTTGCAGCTCCATTGTCTCTTCTTGCGCGCTAGATCCCCCGGTCCCCCGTTCGAATGAGAGATCGAACCGGGAAAAGCCCTCTTTGAGACTGGAAGGGATAAGCCGTTCAGTTTGGTCTAATTTCAAACCTGGATTGAACAATAAGTCACTGTCCAGGTTCTCGACGCCCTCCGTTAAGAGCGAGAAAGCCCGTTTTCCCAGTCCGTGCGTGACGACGGGAGTCTGAAGGGGATAAACGTGGACCGTTTTCGGGGGCAATTGTCCCTGGGAAGTGGAGGGGGGCTTCTGTTTGAATTCAACCTTTTCAGCCTCGAGGATATCCGCCAGACTGTCGGACAGGGATTGGGATTCAACGCCCGACTCTTGCATAGCCTCGGCTTCGCCTTCATCTACCTGAAAGAGTTCCAACATAGCTTCGATAGGGGTGATCAAGCCCAGAGGGTTAGAAGGATCTCTGTTCCAGGTAGCGGCACGACTCAAAGCTCCGGCCAGGCGATCGTCAAGGTAGACGGGGCTCCCCGACATTCCCTGGGCAATCCCCCCTGATTCCTCTATAGCAGGTCCGCTAACCCGTACGACGATAAAGTCGTTTAGCTCTCCAGGTTCATCTATAACGCCGATCACCTTCACCTCAAACTCGGATATTTCAGATCCCTTTACAACTGTTTTACCAGTTCCTTCCATCCCGGCTTCAATTTCTTCAAGAGGAATAAAGTCTACCTCGGATTTGACCCGACTTTCGGAACTGGCGGAACCTGTTACCAAAGCAAGGACGATGAAGAGTGCCAATCCCAAGCAAATCCGCTTTACGTTCAAAAAAGTCAAAGCGCCCATCCTACCTCCTATAAGTATAAGACTTATTCTTGATCGGAAAGAGCTCCGATAATTGCTTCAGCGGCGTCCTCCATGGTGCTAGAGGTGGCTATGCCGAAATCTTCTAAAATTTTGCGACCTTCTTCCTCGTTAGTACCTGTTAGCCGAACCATCAAAGGTGATTCTGATGGTTCCGCTTCCAGGGCGGATACAAGGCCTTTGGCGATCTGATCGCAACGGGTGATCCCGCCGAAGATATTAATAAACAACCCTTCAACCTCGGGTTTAGAGAGTACCAGTTGATAGGCATTCTCCATCAGGTCGGCATCAGCACCGCCTCCTATGTCCAAGAAATTGGCAGGCTTTCCACCTTTCTGGCTCAATACATCTATGGTGGACATCACCAGTCCGGCGCCGTTGCCGATGATTCCGATATCCCCTTCAAGTTCCACATACTGCAAACCCAGTTTTGAAGCCCGCTCTTCCAGATCGGTTTCTTTGGCTTTTCTAGGACTGGCGGGAAGGATTTCTTTTACGGTTTCCATGGAACTGGACTCGTCATCGATTATCACCTTGGAGTCCAACACGTGTAAAGTGTTTTCAGAAGAAATTCCCAGGGGGTTGATTTCTACCAGGGTAGCCCCGTAGCGAAAAAAAGCCTCCGACACGTCCTCAATGCATTTATAGAGGGATTGAAATATCTCCTCGGGGATCGAGGCCTGGTATAGTACCTGACGAATTTGATATGGCTGAATTCCCAGGAGGGGGTCGAGTTCCACTTTTTGAATTGCACTAGGATTGCGCTCGGCTACTTCTTCAATGTCTACTCCCCCAGTGGGAGAAAAAATTAGGACTGGTTTTTTTAAATCACGATCCAAGATGACGCTTACGTACAGTTCCTGTGTTATGTCAATCTTTTCTACGACCAAAAGAGACTTGACAGTTTCGCCTTTCAGGGTAGAGCCAAGCAAGTCTTCTGCCAGTTGCTCGGCTTCCTCAGGGGAGGTGGCAAATTTTATACCACCTGCTTTTCCCCTGCCCCCTACCGGTATTTGGGCTTTTAACACAACTGGACAACCCAAACCCCGAGCTGCGTTTCCGGCTTCCCCAGCTGACTCCACATGAACCCCATCCGGTACGGGAAGACCCTGTTCGCCTAACAGGCTTCTACCTTGATATTCTAAAAGTCGCATCGGTATCTTGCCTCACTTCTGTTGTATATTTTGTTGTATATTTGGAGATTGACTCACGATTATAGTTCGGCAGTAAGGAACAATTGAGAATAACACACTAGAATAATATGTTCAATGAGGCCCGTCCGGGGAAGGAAGTCCTATTCAGCAAAGTCATCGGTTTGCTCCGGTTGAAATGGTGGTTACGGCAACTTCTAACTGAAAGCGGGGTTCAATTTTCATATAAGTCCGGGCGAATAAATCTGGAAAGAGCAAAGATTAGTGCCTGTTTGTACGCTTGCTTTCGGGTCACAATCCCTCCCGTGAAGACACCTATGGCTCCTATGTCGTGCTTAACACCCTCCCTGCCAGTGATCTTTTCCATTATTGACCCCAATTCTTCTCCTTTCCGTATTCTGTCCGCGATATTCGAAGGCAACTGAAGGTTTCCTCCTGCGCCGATATGGATGCGGTCATGGGAATCGCTAATTGCCGCCCATCCTGTGAGGAACATACCCCACTGTGTTTCCTCGGTCGATCCCTCTAACCCAACCCCCAACTCCGTTCCACACATCTCCGACGCCCTTTGGGCTCTATTAATGGAGCCGTCTATTGCTTCCTTGTCCGTAGTAGGTTGGTCAGATATCCCTGGGTCGACATCAGCAAAGTCTACCTCAGGATCAGCCCAAACCAGATCCAACGCCTCGCGTGTAGCGGCAATTTTCACGGGATTTATGGAGCCTACAGCTGCTTTCAACTCAACATTCTCCTTGCTGGTCAAAAATCGGAGATAACTGTTTCCAGAGTTCAGCGAGCCTGGAGCACAGATACTTGAATCCTTGAAAGAATGACGGAAAAAGTCGATTCTTAGTGACAACCTCCACAAGGATATTTATAATTGGATCGAGGTGAAATAGCAATGGCAGAAGAAAATGGGGGGAATACCTTAGATAAACTGTCTGGCGGCAGCATTAGAACGGAAGACGGTACGATCAGAATAGATGAAGGCGTCATAATGTCCGTCGCAGCTAGTGCCGCTTCCCAGGTCGAGGGGTTGGGAGAAAAAAAGTCCTCAGTGGCCGAGGATATTCGCCGGATTTTTGGCAGCCGGAGAAGGGGGATTCAATTAACCCTGAAAGAGAATACTGTCGATTTGGCAATTAAGATCGCCGTGAGGGAGGGTTATCCCGTACACGAAGTGGCCCAGAAGGCCCAGCACACTATTATCGAAGAAATCGAATCCAAAACTGGTCTTCAGATCAATAAAGTTGACATTTACGTGGACAAGTTACAGGTTCCTGAGGAGTCCAGCGGAGACAATGGCTCTGATTACGGAGGTTGATTGATAGCGTTCATTGTCCTGGTTTTCGGCCAGGGGTAGCGGAATTGGGCTTTCTGAAACCGGGATTTTCGCAAACTTTCCCTAGTTTTGCATTCCAGGGAAGAAGTAAAAGGTCAATTGGATTGACAAGTTTGATCAATGTTAATACCCTCCGTAAACTCCTTTGAAGGTCGATTATCTGTACTATAGGTTCTTGCTGGCGCGTGAGCAATATGAATAGCACGGATAACACGATCAAGTTCGCTCAGAAAGCTTTGAACATGCTCGAGCGGGTTGCCAGGGAAAGTGATGGATTCAGTTTACACTGGGTTAGTCAAGAACTCGAACTACATAAGTCGACGACGCATCGGATTCTCCAGTCCCTGCAAGGGCTGGGTTATCTTGTGGTGGGTACGGTTAGTCTGTCCGTACACTCCTTGCGGGCCAGTTTGGATCAACTCAAGCGGAAAACTTTTTTGGTGAAAAGTTGTGGCCGGTGTATGTCCCGCAAAATTGATTCTCCACCGTGTACGTTCAGTCGCTCTGACTAAGAGTTTTTGAGTGAGCATCTCTGGAGATTACCTGTTCTCGCCTTACATTTCCGGAGTCGAGTTGCTCTCTATTTTTGAACTTCAGCTTAATTGACAGGATCTCAGGTCCTGAGTAAAATGCTTGTTGTAATATTTGGATCCAGGATCAGAGGATGAAGTTAGTTTTCTGCTACCTGGAAATTAACGAATCTCGAATCAAGGTGGGATATTTGTGAGCAAAAACATCGGAATCAAAAAGGAGAAAAAAAACAAGTGGGAGAAGAGAACGCCTCTTGTCCCCTCGCATGTGGCCGAATTGTCGAAAAAGTTTGGCATTGGCACCGTTGTAGAGTCCTCTTCTATTCGCGTTTTTGACGACGAGGAATATGAGAATGCCGGGGCGGAAGTCGTCGATGAGCTCTCCGATGCCCCTGTGGTGTTTGCCATCAAGGAAATAGACAAAGCTGAGTTTGAGCCTAATAGTACCTATCTCTTCTTCTCCCATACCATTAAGGGTCAGGAATACAACATGCCCATGCTGAAAGCGCTCATGGACAAAGGTTGTCAGCTTATCGACTACGAGACCATAACGGACCAGGAAGGCAAAAGATTGCTTGCTTTTGGTCGTTACGCAGGTCTCGCGGGCATGATAGATAGTTTATGGTCGTTGGGACAACGGCTTGCTGAGGAGGGAATCGATAACCCCTTTGCCCAAGTAAAAAGAGCTCATGAATATCGCTCTCTGTTTCATGCCAAGGAACATATTCTCAACATCGGTCAACAAATAAAAACTGAAGGTCTTGACCCCCGGCTGGTTCCCTTTAATGTCGGAGTGGCAGGTTACGGGCATGTATCCGGTGGAGCTCAGGAAATTTTGAACCTGCTCCCTGTAATGGAGATTGAGGCCCAGGAACTTCTCGAAATGGATATGGATTCTGCATCCAACAATTACGCCTATAAGGTGGTATTCAAAGAAGGGGATATGGTCGAACCTATTTCCGAGGACCAGGTGTTTGAGCTTGGGGACTATTACAGCAATCCCGAAAAATATAGATCCCGTTTTGCGGACTACCTTCCCCGACTGAGTCTCCTGATAAACGCAATTTACTGGGAGGAGAAATATCCCCGATTGGTAACCAAGGAAGAAGTCTCGAGACTGTACAGTAGTGCACAAAATCCTAAGCTGAAGGTCATTGGAGACATAAGTTGCGATATCGAGGGGGCTATTGAGATTACAGTTCAGTCTACGGATCCAGGAGATCCGGTGTTTGTCTACAATCCTGAGACCGGAGATATCACCTCTGGTTATCAAGGCAAAGGTCCTGTTGTAATGGCTGTAGACAATCTTCCCTGCGAGTTTCCAGCTGATTCCTCCACGTTTTTCAGCGAAATCTTGAAGCAGTTTGTGCCCCATATAGTGGAGGCGGAGTATTCCCAGACCTTCGAAGATTTGGATCTTCCTCCTCCCGTCAAACGAGCTGTGATCCTTCATCGAGGGGAACTTACACCAAATTACGAGTATCTCAGCCAATACGTATAACCCTGGTCTGCAACAATTGATGCTACTGGCGTCAACGTGGCCCGGACTTCGCTAGTTTGGGCGAGCTCGATACAGATGTCAAATTAGATATGCTTTGCCGTATCCCGATCTCATCCGCGATATTTTGAAGAAAGGGGGTTTGAATGTTCCAGGCGGACGGAAGTTTGACTGAATCCAGAGATTTTGAAGAAATGTCTCTTTGGTCCGGGGTCTCACGGGAAGAATGGAATGATTGGCATTGGCAATTGAGGAACCGAATAACAAGCGTCGACGAGCTGGCAAAAGTTATTGACCTATCCCCCCAAGAGAAGGAGGAGATTTCCAAATCGCTGAATCAGCTCAGAATGGCCATAACTCCATATTTTGCCACTATGATGGATCCTTCGGACCGAGCATGCCCGGTCCGAAGGCGGGCGGTCCCCGCGGGAAAAGAGCTAAGCAAAAGCCCCGAAGATATTTTGGATCCCCTTCACGAGGATGAGGATTCTCCTGTTCCTTCGGTCACCCATAGATATCCCGACCGGGTCCTTTTTCTGGTGACTGATCAATGCGGAATGTACTGTCGTCATTGTACTCGCCGGAGGCATGCCGGAGAGACCGACGAGCCGTTACCCCAAGAGGTTATAGATAGGGGTATCGAGTACGTAAAGGAAACCCCCGAGGTAAGAGACGTCTTGCTTTCCGGCGGTGACCCTCTGACAATCTCGGATGATAGATTGGAATATATCTTGGATCGGCTCTATCAAATCCCCCACGTGGAAATCTTGAGAATTGGGACTAACGCCCCTGTAGTATTGCCTCAGCGGATTACATCTGAATTGATTGAAACCTTGAAACAATACCAGCCTCTCTATATCAACACTCATTTCAATCATCCCCGGGAGATATCCAGGGCCTCTGCTCGGGCCTGCCGAAAGTTGGCCGATGCAGGGTTCGTATTGGGCAACCAATCGGTACTGTTGAGGGGTATAAATGATTCTCCGATAATCATGAAAAAGCTGGTTCAAGATTTACTTAGGTTGAGAGTTAGACCTTATTACATTTATCAATGTGATCTTTCGGAAGGGTTGAGTCACTTTCGTACCTCGATGGGCAAGGGTATCGAAATTATCGAGAATTTGCGAGGCTATACTTCTGGCTTAGCCGTACCCACGTTTATCGTGGACGGTCCGGGTGGTGGGGGTAAGATCCCCGTCATGCCCAATTACGTGGTATCCAGAAGCGATCGCCGAGTGGTTCTTCGCAATTACGAAGGGGTTCTGACCACCTATACGGAACCCCAACAGGTCAGCTCTAGCGAGAGCCCACCCGATGAAGAAAAATTGCGGAAACAATTCCCCCAACTGGAGAATCGAGAAGGTCCGTCACCCCTGCTCAGAGGGGAGCGGTTGGTAGTTGAACCAGAGGATCTGGAGCGACATCAGAGAGAAGGTTAAACTCGAGCAACGAACCAGCTGACCCCAATGAAAATACCCATCTATCAGGTTGATGCTTTCACTGAGGAGCCTTTCCGGGGCAATCCCGCTGCAGTCTGTCCGATCGAGGAGTGGCCCGAAGACAGAATCCTACAATCCATTGCCGCCGAAAACAACCTTTCCGAGACGGCTTTTTTCGTGGAATCTTCAAAAAGCTACGAGCTGCGCTGGTTTACCCCGCAGAATGAGGTGGACCTCTGCGGTCACGGGACCCTGGCGGCCGCTTTTGTCCTATTTGAAGAGCTGGGCCACGGTCAAAGAGCCATCAAATTCGAAACGCAGAGCGGTCAGCTCCAAGTCCAACAGGAAAGAGACTACTTCTCCATGAATTTTCCAAGTCGCCCGCCTGTACCAACCAAGCCTGACCAAAATATTATTGACGGGTTGGGTATAGAGCCCCTAAAAGCATTTGAGTCGCGGGATTTTATGGCTGTTTACGATTCCCAGGAGCAAATTCGCGCCCTGGATCCAGATATGAAGTTGTTGGAGAAAGGGGCCTGGTCCGGAGTTATTGCTACTGCAGAAGGAAGAGAGAAAGGAGTTGATTTCGTTTCCAGGTTTTTTGCCCCCGCCGAAGGGATTCCCGAGGATCCGGTTACCGGATCTGCTCACTGTACTCTAGCCCCTTACTGGTCAGATAGATTGTGTAAAACTGAACTTAAAGCTCGGCAACTATCCCGCAGGGGCGGCACAGTCCTGTGTGAAATGAAGGAAAACCGCGTCAAAATTATGGGCTCTGCCGCTTTATATATGAAGGGGGAACTTCATCTGGATGGTTATTGATCCCCGTTTGCTTCCGATCGTAGGCGTTCCCTCAACCGCTCCCTGCACGCTTGTCGGGTTTTCTTCCCCCTCCCCTTATCCTTGATCTTCTGAGCGTATTGTTGTTATAATGCCGCACTGGAATAGTTCAAGGTGACTAAGACACGACACCTTGTTCAACTGCGCTAACATACAAGCTAGGGGGTGGTATGCAGTCTACTATCTGAACCGTGTTGGTTTATAAGATCCTACATTAGTTACAAACTAATGGAGTATAATCTCAAGGAGGAAAGTTATGAACAAACGAGCTCTTTTAATTTTCCTGTTAGTCTTCTCGTTGAGTCTTGTGACTTTTGCCGGATTCGGTGCTGAAGAGACCCCACGGGAAGGTGGAACCTTACGCGTGCCGGCTCCTTATGGCGGCTCAATCACTTCCCTGGATCCTGCCCGTACCAGCAGAAACCAGTCTACTCTAGTTTTCCGGAATATCTTCGAAAACCTGGTGGAAATTGACCCTTCTTCCCTGGAAATCGTGCCCGGCGTGGCGGAGAGCTGGGAGGTTTCTGAGGACAACCTCACTTACACTTTTCACATGCGGGAAGGCGTAAAGTTTCACAACGGACAGGAGGTCACCGCTTCTGATGTCAAATATACCTACGAACGCCTGATGGACCCGGAAGTGGCTTCTGTCGGCACGGATCTCTTCGACCTTGTCGAAGGAGCTGAGGCTTTCCAGGAAGGCGAAGCGGACGAGATCAGCGGCATCAAGATTTTGGACGACTACACGGTAGAAATTACCCTGACCAGGGTCCATCCCAATTTCCTCTACGACGTAGCAGGGGGCTCGAACTACAACGCCGCCATAGTCCCCCAAGAAGTGGTCGAAGAGGAGGGAGACGAATTCACCAACAATCCCATAGGTTGTGGTCCGTTCAAGTTTGAAAAATGGAATCGGGGGTCGAGCGTGGAACTTTCGGCCTTTGACGATTACTACGGCACCGGTCCCTATATCGACGAACTGATAGTTATGGTCATGGAAGAGTCCCCCGCCAGGGTGGCCTCGTTCAAGTCTGAAGAGCTCGATTTCGATATCGTTTATCCAGAACAATACGCCCAGTATCAGCAGAATCCCGAGTACGAGGACCTTCTAGTTGAGGTCGCCGAACTGTGGACCAGAAACGTGGCATTCAACTTCGATCTAGAAAAATTGCAGGACAAGCGGGTGAGAAAGGCCTTTAATTACGCCATAGACGAACAGCTGATCCTGGAGAAGCTTCTGAACAATAAAGCCTATCCTGGTCGCAGCTGGCTCCCCAATTCTTCTCCCGCCTTCAATTCGGAACTTGAACCCTACGGTTACGATCCGGAAAAGGCGAAAGAGTTAATGGAAGAGGCTGGTTACACTCAGGATGATCCACTTCATCTGGAAATCAACGGCGTGGACCATCCGGCCTGGGGTATCCCCATGGTGGAAACTATCAAGCCCTATCTAGATGATGTAGGATTTGAGATCGAGCCCGTGCTCTTGGATGGCTCCACTCACGAACAGAGAGTGCTGGAAGGGGACTTCGA
Source organism: Candidatus Acetothermia bacterium (assembly GCA_046543285.1). GTDB lineage: Bacteria > Bipolaricaulota > Bipolaricaulia > M55B111 > M55B111 > JBKGZS01. The sequence goes on from JBKGZS010000030.1 coordinate 12,047, forward strand.
AGCCTTTATCTGGTCAAATGGCGGCGAAATTACTTCGCTAGCCTATATGTCCTCATTCTATTCCGGGGTTTCGCGCTCGGCGGGCAACTTTACCGCTTACAGTAACCCTGAATTCGATGAGATGTACGAAGAAGCCAGGAAGACAGTGGACTTCGAGGAGAGAAAGAAGATCATCCAGGAAATGGATGCCTTGATCCACGAAGAGGCCCCGGTCTGGTTCTTCAACTACAATAAAGCGGTCGGCATTCACCAACCGTGGGTCCACGGAATTGTACAGGCTCCTCAGGACATGGTCTACCAGCCCTGGAACGAGGTCTGGGTCGATGAAGACAGCCCGAGGGCTTAACTTGCCATAAATTCAACGGGAGGTTAACACGGGGAAGCCGCTAGCCATAATCGGCTTCCCCGTGTCATTAGATAATGATTGCTTATATAATCAGAAGATCTCTTCAGGTGATTCCCACACTTCTGTTCATCCTGACCCTCATCTTCTTTCTCTTAAATATTCTGCCGGGAGATGCGGCGTTGTTGGCCGGGGCTTCAAGGAAAGGGCAGTCCGAGGAAGTAATTGAAAACCTCCGGCAGAAATGGGGATTGGGCGATCCGATCCACATGAGATATTTTAAGTACATGGCAAATCTGTTCCGAGGTGATCTGGGTACCTCCTATAGGACCCACACTAAAGTAACCAATCTCATTGGACAGAAAATGATAGCTACCTTGACTCTGGTTACCATGGCTGCGCTGGGGTCCACGATTTTGGGGATATTGCTTGGTTTCATTGCCGGGATGAGGCATGGTTCGTTGACGGACCTGGCTTCTATGGGATTTGCCATTTTCGGGATATCAGCTCCCAGATTTTGGATCGGTTTGATGTTGATGTATTTATTTGCGGTACTCATGGGCGTTCTGCCTTCGTCGGGGTTTGGCGGAGGTGCTCCAAGATATTACATATTACCTTCGATTACCCTGGGCATTCCAATGGTTTGTCTTTTGGCGAGGACAACCAGGGCGTCCGTCTTAGATGTCGTTTCCCAGGATTTTGTTCGAACCGCCCGATCCAAAGGTCTGTCGGAGTATATAGTTCAGTCCAAACACATATTCCGGAACGCAATTATGGAGGTCCTTACCATAGCCGGTTTGCAAGTTGGCACGATGCTAGCCAATACAGTGGTAGTCGAGAAGGTGTTTAGCTGGCCGGGGCTCGGTAATTTGATCATAAATTCCATCTTGCAGAGGGATATCCCGGCTATTCAAGGTTGTATCATGATTTTCGCTTCGGCTTTTATATTTATTAATTTGTTCGTGGACATTTCCTATGCCTATCTGGATCCTCGGATAAGGTACGAGTAAGGGGTCACCATGCAAAATGTTATTAAGGCTTTAAGAGTGATCAAGTCAAATCCCCTGTTGCTTTCGGGTTCAATAATCACTTCTCTTGTCATTTTGGTAGCTATACTTGCACCCTGGATTGCTCCCACGCACCCTTGGAAGGACGCGGACCTCCGATATACCCTCACCCCGCCCGGGGGTCGGTTCCTGCTGGGTACGGACCGGCAGGGTCGGGATATGTTGAGTCGGATACTCTATGGAGCGCGTATCTCGCTTATGGTTGGTTTGGTTGCCCAGAGCTTGAATACTATGATCGGGACCGCGCTGGGTCTAACTGCTGGTGTCGTCGGGGGTAAGGTCGATGATCTGATTATGGGCTTAACCAACGTTATGCTTTCTCTTCCCCCATTAATTCTGGCACTGGGGATAATGGCCGTGTTGGGGCCGGGTCTCATAAATGTGTTTATAGCACTGGGCTTTACTTACTGGACTTATACCTGCCGTCTATCCCGCGGACAAGCCCTATCCGTTAAAGAGAAGGAGTTTGTGGAAGCAGCACGCGCCCTCGGTGCCTCTCGGATCCGGGTAGTTTTACGTCATATACTTCCCCACGTGATGGGCCCTGTGCTGGTGATTGCCACCATGGGCGTCGGTACTGCCATTTTGATCGAGGCCGCCCTGAGTTTTTTGGGCGTCGGTACTCAGCCACCGACCCCGAGCTGGGGATTGATTCTAAGTGGCGGACGTTCCTACATCTGGACTGCTCCCTGGATAATGATCTTTCCCGGCATTGCTATTTCCTTTACCGTGCTTGGTGTTAACCTTCTGGGAGATGGGCTGCGTGATATATTGGATCCCCGTTTGAGGCGAGAACATTGATTCCATAGGGCTTGAACTCCGTGCGATACCCCATACTCCTGTTCTCGGGCACTGAGAATATTTTCTAATCACATCTGAAAGGGTGGTTTAAGTGGAAAAAGTAATTTATGGCCCGTCTATATACACCATGGATGGAGATGACCGTGTCGTCGAAGCTCTGGGTATTGAAAAAGGGAAGATATGTTCCCTCGGGGATAAAGAGCAGGTATTGGCGGAAAGTGGGGCGAATACGGAAGAATTAAACCTTTCTGCCGGGTCCATTTTTCCAGGATTCAACGATGCTCATCTCCATTTGCTGGATCTCGGTTTGTACGAATTGTTTTATTTAGATTTGAGCCAGGTGTCTTCCAAGAGCGAGTTGCTGGAGAAGGTTCAAGAAAAGGTAGATGAAACTGACCCGGGACAATGGATACTTGGTAGTGGCTGGGATGAAAGTGACTGGACAGGTGAGCAGGAACCTCCCCGGAGAGAGGAATTGGATCAAGTGACCTCGGATTATCCGATTGCTCTCCAGAGAGTAGATATGCATACTTTCTCCGTCAATAGCCCGGGAATAGAAGAAATGGATGTGACTCGGACCACCAAAGGGGCCCGTACTGAAGGCGGGAGGTTTACCGGAGTCTTTTCCGAAAATGCCTCGTTAAAGGTAAAACAGGCAATAGCTCTTGATCTCGAAAGCAGAGTGAAGGCATTGAAGAAATCCATCAGTAATGCTCACAGCAAGGGTGTGACCGCGGTCTCTCAGATGGTCGTGGATCCAGGGGAGTTTGCAAGATATTTCGAAGCCTTCCAACAGTTGTCCAGAGAGGGACAACTGGACATCCGTTCCCTTTTGTATTTCACGGAGAACTATCTGGATCAAGTTGTGGATCTAGGACTTGAGACCGGTTTCGGAAGTGATAGGTTGAGGATTGGAGGATTAAAGCTTTTCGCCGATGGTTCTATCGGTTCAAAAACGGCTTGGGTGCGAGAGCCTTACAGCGGAGACCCGGACAATCGGGGAATGTCTATCTGGGAGAAGGAGGATTTTCTCAAACTGGTGAAAAAAGCCGATCGGAATGGAATTCAACTGGCTATACATACCATTGGGGATCGCGCTCTTGATCAAGTGTTAGAATGTTTGCAGCAAACCCTTGCTGTACAGGATTGCTCCTCTCTTCGCCATCGAATTGAACACTGCGAGCTTGCCCGACGGGACCAGATAGAGCAAATGAGCGAGCTGGGACTGATAGCCTCCATGCAGCCCAACTATGTCGGCAAGTGGGGTCTTCCGGGATCCATGTACGAAGGAAGGTTGGGGCGCGCAAAACTGCCTGAGTTGAACCAATTTAAGGTATTTCAAGAGAAAGGGGTAGACCTGGCATTTGGGTCTGATGGAATGCCTTTTGATCCTCTCTTCGGCATTCATTGGGCGGTTAATGCTCCCTTTGACTCTCAGAAGCTGTCTCCCACCTCCGCTCTACGGGCCTATACTGGAGGTGGGGCATTTGTGGAAGGGGTGGAACAGAAGATAGGCTCAATTGAACCTGGCAAATATGCCGACCTGGTTGTTTTGGATGGAGACCCCATCCAAGAGCCGGGGTCAATAAAGGATCTTAAGGTAATGATGACAATCTTCAACGGCGAAGTTGTCTACAAAAACGAAACGACGAACTTTTAGAGCAGTAGCCGGCCGTAGGCCAGAGTTTGTACTAGGTCGTGACTGAACTTGGCCGATTTTACTTTTTGGGACTTTACTTGCAGGTTTAAGGTGGTCTGTTCCGAGCCGCCTATTGAGGATAGGTCTCCACCGCTCTCCGCCCGAATTGTGATCTTTCCATTGGCTAAAACCTGGCCTTTCTCCACCATTGCCAACCCCACAATGGTAGTCCCTGTTCCGCAGGCCGGTTCGACATGACCCGTCTTGATCTGATGCGGAAAAATCACCCTGATATCTCCCGAGGAGTCAGGCCGGCGATCGTATACGGCAAAAGTGACTCCGGGTAGATCCGGATACCATTGATTCAAGAAATCGCACTGGACTTCGCGGAGCGCTTCTAGGGTTTTTTCGTCGAGATTTTCCAGATCAGTGTCAGGATATCCTTCATAAAGATCCTGAGCCTCAACGCAAAGTGCATTTCCGACTTTAAAGGCTTCTACTCCGGCAACCGTGATTGGATGAACGCCAACTCGGTAACATTCCGATATGAAAGAGTCCATCGCCGTTTCCGTTTTCCGGACCCCCTTACCGTCCCATTTAACTTCGAGCTGAACAGGGCCAGAATCAGTTTTTAACCCGATATGTGTCGAAGGTTTAGTGAGGTTCAGCGAAAAAAACTCCCTAAACGGTCGGATTTCCAGAGCTTTGCCCAGTACCTGTGTGAGCCCGCCGCACATGCCGATAAACTTCTCGCCGGTAATGGTCACTATTTTTGTTCGGATCCAGTTTGGTTGCTTTTCCTGGTACAATACTCCGGCTTGATGGCCATCCAGCCGCAAGGGACGGAGAGCAGCAAGAGAACATCTCAGTTCTTGGCCTGCTGGGATCTGTTTTCCGTTTAACAGGACGATCTTGTTTCCGCCCATGTGCCCTTTCAGAAAGTTTACTTGGACCTCATTCATTGAGGATCCCTCCGGACGCTGACCTTGAATCGGTAGGCTGAGCAGCTGAAATTATGTTTTGTTTTTCACTGTCGGGTTATTATCTCTCATAAACTATTCGGCCGTCGAGAATTGTAATTTCTGGATCCATGTTCTTGATTTGGCCGGGGTTAGCCACGGGGTCCCCGCTGAGCACTACCAGATCGGCCAGCTTGCCGGGTGTTATACTGCCCTTTAGCTCTTCTTTGTGCTCTGAGTAGGCCGAACCTGCGGTGTAAGCGTATAGGGCTTCTTTCGGGGAAATTCTCTGAGCAGGATGTGGGGTATTAACTGCGGAGTGAATTCCGTAGACAGGCTCAAAGGGCATGCAGTCTGATCCGGCGGAAAAAGGAATTTCCTCTTCTACAATCCAGGCCAAAGGATTAAGCTGGCTTACCTTGGTGGCCGGAAATCGATCTTCGTACATTCCGCCTGGCATTCCCCACTCCCCGATGAAGTTTGGTTGCATCGAGGGCAGAATGTCCAATTGTTTCAGACGAGCGAGCTCCTGTCTGGTAATCATTTCACAGTGCTCGATCCTATGCCGCATCC
>JBKGZS010000103.1:0-3619 GCA_046543285.1 Candidatus Acetothermia bacterium
CCTTTACCCCTTTGGAACGGGCGGTGTCTATGAAATCCTTTCCCAGGACCTCTAGCATACTTGAACGACTGATCCTGGCAATTAAGGCCGTGGAACGAGCTGCTAGTGTTATACCAGGAAGAACGAAATGCTTGATTGAACCCGTGCCGGAAGAGGGTAACCAACCAAGGTGCACGGCAAAAATCAACATCAGGATTAAACCGAGCCAAAATACCGGAACCGAGACGCCGAAAAGGGATAGCAGCATACTTAGCTGATCGTAAATGGAATAGGGGCGGGTAGCGGATATCACGCCGGCCGAAATACCTACGAGGGCAGCCAAAAACATGGCCAGGGCGGTCAACTGTAGTGTTTTGAGAAAGCGGGGCCAGATTTCCGACAATACTGGCTGTTTTGTTCGAGTAGATCGGCCAAGATTTCCCTGAACCAGGTCACGCATGAAAATCCCAAACTGAATGTAGAGGGGTTTGTTTAGCCCCATTTCTTCCCGGACTCTCGCCACGTACTCAGGTGTAGCATGAACGCCCGCCAGCGCTCTGGCCGGGTCACCCGGTAACATTCTTACCATTCCAAAGATAATGATAGCCACGGCCAAAAGCACGGGGAGCAACAAAAGTAGCCGCCGAACTATATATGTTGTCATTCTCTCACGCTCAGCTTACAAGAAAAAAGGGGGCTTGGTTAGATCTTTCAGCCCCCTAAAACCCTGTGCAGTTGCACCACTTAACTCTATTGTAACTTTTTAGGTACCGCCTCGCCCAGGGCTTTCACCCTGGAGAGATTATTCTTCCGCGAGATAGGCGTTCTTGAGCACAATGTATTCTCTCGGATGGTGGACCAAGCCTTCAACCCCTTCTCTCACCGCGTTTATCTGAACTTCGCTGTGTAGGAAGACCCATGGCGCCTTGTCCCAGAGTGTTTCAATTGCTTCCTCGTAGAGCCCTTTCCTCTTCTCCGAGTCAGGAGTTACTCGTGCCTCGTCAAGCAGTTCGTCGACGCGAGGGTAGTCCGTGTAGGATCGGTTGCTCCCCTCGGGTACCCACTCTTCTGTGTGGAAGAGAGGGTATAGTCCATAGTCTGCGTCACCGGTAACTGTCCCCCATCCGAGCATGTACATCTCGTGCTCAGACTCTTCCGGAGGAACGTTCATGAACTCCAGATAGGTGGCCCATTCGAGGGTCTGTAATTTAACGTCGACACCCACATCGTCCAGCTGAGCTTGTACAGCTTGTGCCACCGTTTCGTCCATCATGTAGCGGCCGACTGGATGATGGAGGGTCACCTCAAGGCCGTCTTCGTAACCTGCTTCCTCCAGAAGCTGTTCGGCCTTTTCCGGATCGTATTCGTATAAATCTTGCTGAGAATAGCCAAAGATGTCGGGAGAAATTGGAGCGTCGGATGGCCTACCTGCTCCATCCATTACCTGTTCGACAATGGCCTTATTGTCGACAGCGTAGTTCAAGGCCCTGCGAACTTTTGGTTCGTCAAAGGGTTCCTTCGTGTGGTTAAAACCTAGGTATATGGTTCGCACGCTGGTAGCCTGGACGACGTCTACGTCCGGAACATCCTGCAAACGCTCCATTTCTTTGGGTGGAACGAACATAGCAGCATCCGCTTCTCCCGTTTCCACCATCACTACACGTGTGGAGTCCTCCGGAACGATGCTAAAGGTCACGGCATCCAGGTACGCGTTTTCGCCCCAGTACTCGTCGAATTTTTCCAGGACTATTTCTTCCCCGCGCGTCCATTCCACGAATTCGAAAGGTCCAGTTCCAACCGGGTTGGTTGCGAAGTCTTCACCGTACTTCTCGACCGCGGTTGGAGAGGCCATGCCTATGAAATCGTGTGAGAGGTGAGCCATCATAGGAGCAAAAGGTCGATCCAGGTGAAGACGAACGGTGTAATCGTCGACGACTTCAACTTCGACAATCTCTTCGATCAGGAAGGAGAATATCGCATCCTGAAATCGGTCGAGATTGAACTTCACTGCTTCTGCATCGAACTTAGTGCCGTCATGGAAAGTAACTCCCTCTTCGAGCAAGATGTCGTACTCCAGTCCATCCTCGGAAACTTCGTAACCTTTCGCGAGTAAGGGTTCGATGTCCCCTTCAGGAGTCATTTCAAAGAGAGGCTCCATAGTGTGAAGCATCACCATTGCAGCCGGTGCTGAAGACATTTCCAACGGATCAAGAGCTTCGGGATCAGCCCCAATTGCTACATTTAACTTGCCCCCCTGTTTTTCTTCCGCTAGAGTGACTCCGGAAAAAACCAGCCCGACGCTTACCAACAAAGTAACTACCAAAACGAGATCTACTCTAACCTTTTTCATGACTTCAGTTACCTCCTGTTATAAAACTTTATTGATCCAAACCTTAATAGTTTGACTCCGTGATTTAGGACGTTAAGAGTTTGGTTAGAAGGTTTAACCACCTCCCCTTTTTAGAAGGCTAATAATTGGAAGGATGGACCTATATGCTGGCAGAATATGTTAATTTGACAACTACCACTAGTAAAGCTAATTGACAATTATCCAAACTAAGTCTCTCTGATAGCAATCTACAAAAACATCACAAAAAAATCAACTAAAGTTGTGGCAACTTCTACAAATTGAACGAAGGAGCAAAACAGTTTCGGAGCTACCCAATCCCGGAGGCTTTAGTGGTCAAGAGCTCATAAACTTTTTCCAGGTAAAAGCTTTTCCCGATATTCAATACCGCTTTGTAGGCTGATACTGCAGTCTTAAACCTACTTGGATTCACGCTCCTTAATTCTTTCTGGCCCAAGTTTATTACGAGTTTCTACCCCCGTTCTTGCTCATCACTCTCTCGTTCTTTGCGCCCTCAGTTGCCCTCCTGGGATGAGGTGAATGTTCGTCCTCGCGCAGCGGATGCACGAGGTTTAAGCTTGAGCATTGCTGTCCACCCGGCAGCAAATTTCCAATTTATTCTTTCCTTTTCTCTGAAAACCTTTAGGGCCGGAGTGAAATACTTAATTCCTTTCTAAAACGGGTTTTTTGGGCGATCGAAAATAATTCGAGAAAAATAACTTTTGGCTTGAATCCAAAATCCATATGCATATAATTGCATAAATGCATATGGAGGAACACCTTGGACCTAGAAGATGTAGAAAACTTATTGGGAACTTTGGCAAACCAGACCAGGCTTAGATTGTTGAAGATAATGATTAAATACGATAAGGAGATTTGCGTCTGTGAATTCGAGGACGCCTTAAACCTGCCCCAATATAGCGTGTCGAGACATCTCAACAAATTAAAAGAACGCGGTCTAGTAGAAAGTCGCCGAGAAGGAACCTGGGCTTATTATTCCCTTTCTTCCGAATTAGATTTGGGTAGACGAAAGCTAATTAAGTGGCTTGATGACCACATTGATGAAAAGACTTTGCGAGAAGATAGAAAACGTATGGAAGAGAGGTTGTCCTTAAGAAAAAACGGAAAGTGTGTGGCCGGCCGAGAGGAAGAGAGTGATTGCAAATGAGTAAAGAAGTCAAAGGAGAAGAGGAAACACACGAGCTGAGCTTTTTCGAACGATACTTGACCCTCTGGGTTCTTATCTGTATGGGAGTAGGGACTGGATTGGGTTTTCTCTTCCCCGGTCTTGAC
>JBKGZS010000031.1:0-17039 GCA_046543285.1 Candidatus Acetothermia bacterium
CAAGTTTCATTTGTACACAAACGAGGTCTCTAGAAGGGGTTTACATAGATGGTGGAGAGGTTAAGGGGTTGTTAAACTACATTAGCTGCTCTGTTGCCTAAGGTAGGCTTCGATAAATACGTCGAGTTCGCCGTCTAGGACGCCTTCCGCATTTCCTGCTTCCACGTCCGTTCTATGATCCTTGACTTTGGTATACGGGTGGAGAACGTAGGAGCGAATCTGGTTTCCCCACTCTATGTCGCGAAGCTCACCCTGAATGTCCTCCAATTTCTCGGCTCTTTCTTCAAGCTTCAGCTGGTAGAGGCGCGACTTCAGTATCTTTAACGCGGTTCGCTTGTTTTTATGCTGACTTCGCTCGTTTTGACAGGTGACAACCAATCCGGATGGTTCATGGGTAATCCTCACGGCGGAATCGGTGACGTTTACGTGTTGGCCTCCCGCTCCGCTGGAACGGTAGGTATCAATTTTCAAATCCTTTTCCTCGATATCCACCTCGACGTCATCCTCAAACTCCGGCACCACATTGACAGAAGCAAAGGAAGTGTGGCGGCGTCCCGCGGAGTCAAAAGGAGAGATCCTTACCAGGCGGTGAACCCCCTTTTCCCCTTTCAAATAACCGTAGGACCAATCCCCTTGGACTTCCAGGGTGACGCTTTTCACTCCTGCAACTTCTCCCTCACTACGATCAAGGAAACGGTACTCAAAGTCCCGCTTATCCAGCCAATGAGTGTACATCCTAAGCAACATCTCCGCCCAATCCTGAGCATCATTGCCTCCGGCTCCGGCGTTAATCGATAAATAACAGTCATGAGGGTCGTACTGACCGTCCATAAAGACTTCGAGTTCCAGATCATCAAGACGTTTAGCCAGAGCCTCTATACGCTTTTCCACCCTCGCCAGTTCCTCCTCATCTTCTTCTTGACGGGCGAGCTCCAGCAAGAATTCGATTTCCTCCAGCTGTTCTTCATACTCTTTGTAGCGTGTTATAAGGTCTTCAATCCTGTCGGCCTTCTGAGAAACGACTCTGGCCTGATCGGGATTATCCCAAAAATCCGGGCTATTCATCTCCTCCCGGTATTCTTCGAGCTTATCCTGAAGTGAAGGCAGGTCAAAGGTGATCACCGACCTGTTTAAGGCGTTCTTTTAACTCTTCTATCTGTCGATCCACAAAAACCACACTCCGATGTAAGTTTACTAACAAGATTCACCTCGTACAACGGGCGGGCCCTGCGGGAGGTGGGGTGAGGTCTCGCGGATGGAGAATAGTTTTGCTTATGAGGTATGATGTGTTATTATAGTGTAAGATATGAAACGAAGACCTCTGGTGCTCGCCTTCCTGGCCCTGTCATTCGGCCTATCTCTTGCACCACACTTCGGAGTTGAGAAACTGCCAAGGACTCTATTCCCCTCTATCCTTGCTATCGTGACCCCAATGGCGTTGCTGTTGGGGAAGAGAAAAGAAATGGCCACGTTGCTCACATTGATCATCCTAATGACGACTGGCTTACTTCTGTACAGCAACAGCCACTTTAGGGCAGATCGACTTTACCCTGCTTTACGAGACATTAGCTCAGCTCGGGGAGAAATCGCCTCTTATCCCCGGAAAAAAGATTCAGGGCTGGAGTTCGAGTTGTGTCCCGATAAATACCCGGGCAAACTGAGGGTCTACGTGGACGGAGGTAACACGGATCAACTCGATTACGGCCATAAGTTACGTGTCAAGGGGTATTTCAACTCTCCTTCAAACTACGGAGATTCCGGCTACCGCCAATATCTGCAGAGAAGAAGAATCTGGGGGCTGGTCGATGCAGACTCGATAAATATCATGGAAGAAGAGTCCGAAAGCCCCCTTCTCAAAAAAGGTTGGAGGTTAAGGAGCCTGATTTTCAACAGACTGGATGTACTTCTGCCAGAGGAGGGTAATTTCTTAAAAGCGGTAATGTTCGGAGACCGCCATTCGCTTCCCGAGAAAACCTGGAGTAGTTTTGAAAAGACAGGGCTAGCTCACTTGCTGGCAGCTAGCGGTCTCCATCTGGGAATTTTCATTGGAATCTATTGGAAAGCGGCCGGGATCGGAGGTTTTCGCTCCTCCGTCGCCTATCTCTTCAGCCTGTTATTACTGGGATTCTACTTGCCCGTCGTGGGGTATAAAACGTCTCTGGTCAGGGCCTCGTTAATTTACCTGTTCTGGGCCGGCGGGCGTGTGCTGCGGGACCGGGGCTTGATTTTAAAAAGCTGGCACGACAGTTACCAAGCACTGGCGGCGGCTGGGCTGGTCATAGTAATTTTGAACCCCACTTCTTTTTACGAAATTGGCTTTCGTCTCAGTTTTGCCGGAGCTTTTTCGCTAATTACCTTTAGTCAACCAATCGAAGAAGCCTTGCCTCGATTGATACCCGGGCCGATGAGACGACTTCTCTCAGCGTCGATCAGCGCCCACCTGGGAGTTGCCCCGCTGATTCTTGCCAATTTCGGAAGGCTTCACCCCTGGGCGATTTTTACCAATCTCCTGGCGATCCCACTTATGGCGCTCATCTTGTATGGAGGGGTGTTGATGCTTGCAATTGGGGGTATACCGGGCGTTAGCTGGATCTGCGCTCTGGAAAGTAAGGCAATTGGACTGTACAAGGGGCTGATTGGCGTGCTTGCAAGTTGGCCCGGTTCCTCTGTTCCTGCCGGGGGAGTGTTGCCGAAAGTCTGGCCGGTGGTCTATTTTCTGGCGATACTAATCCTGTACTCAGGGTGGACGAGCAAAGTGCAGGAGAAGAGGTTTTAACCTTGCTTGAGGTAAACGGAGATGGGAAAGAGAAAATCTATAGGTTTACTCGCGTTCGTTAAAATCTACGTCTCGGTCATATTTCGAGGTGTTAGAGTTTTGAAACTGGGACAACCAGCGGCGCTTTAGAACCTTCCAGCCCTTTTTTGCAATTAACCTCCGGGTTTGCGGTATCAATCCCGCGAAACCCAGCAAATCAGTCAACAAACCCGGGGTCAGTAGCAGGGCTCCTGCCACTAGAACAACGGCAGCCTGCAACAGTTCATCAGTGGGGGTCTTACCGGTGCGAACTTTGGAACGAATCCGGTTTAAAACGGACAGCCCTTCCCGGCGGGCCAGATAAGCGCCCACCACACCAGTGAAGAACACCAAGCCTACAGTGGGCCATACTCCCACGAGTGTACCCACTCTGATCAGGAGATAGAGTTCAAGCAGGGGTATTAAAGTGAACAGCAAAAGCAAACGTAAAAACATCGTTTCCTCCACACAATTTTACAGAACAGATGTACAAATACCAACCAGGGTGAGGCAGAAACATTCGAGCAAGGGATAGACCTCTCCGGCTCACCCTTAATGGGAAGTTCCCGACATTTGTCCAGCAGGCGGGTGACAGAGGATGTTTTTCTAGTAAGTCCGGCCCGTTAGAATGGGACCAAATGCTCCCTACAAAGACCAAGTTCGTGATGATCGCGATTCTGGTTTCAATTGTTCTCTTTACGCAGATTGCCGAGATATCCCCATCCCAAATTGGCAGTTTCGTCATAGTGATAGACCCGGGGCACGGCGGAGCGGATTCCGGAGCAGCGGGGGAAAACGGGGTAGAAGAAAAGGAGATTACTTTGAAGATTGCCCAATTACTCGCATTTTCCTCCTACGATTGGCCAGGGGTAAAGGTGCTACTAACTCGCAGGAAAGATGTCTATGTAAACCCTTATGACAGAACGGGATTTGCCAACGAGAAAAATGCGGATTTGTTCATCAGCATCCATGCCGATTCCTTCGGTGACGCTTCCATCGAAGGGTCGTCTACTTTCGTAGCAGAACAGTCGGGAAAAGATTCACATCAACTCGCGACCTCCCTGCAACAAGCCCTGGCCAGTCGTTCCGGGGCCGAAGATAGAGGTGTAAAACGGGCTTCACTGTTCATCCGGCAAGCTGAAATGCCTGCAGCACTGGTCGAAGTAGGTTTCTTATCCAACCCTTCCGAAGCCCGGCGACTGAATAATCCCTCTTATCAACGGAAGATTGCACGGGGATTACAGGAGGGTATACAGAACTACATCGACAAATATTCCAAAGGAGCCTAAAAGGGTTCTTGGCTCCGCTCCCCCGAAGCCGATTATAGGGGAAGCAACGACCTCCGGAAGATCTCAGCCGAGGCAGCGATCGGCATAGCTGTTTAAATCAGCTTTGATTTTCTGGAGGGCTTTTCGCCGATGGCTGATCTCATTTTTAACGCGGGGACCCAGTTCGGCCAAAGTTTCCTCATAGCCCACTGGAACGAACAACGGATCGTAGCCGAAACCTTGAGAACCACGAGGCTCACGGGCAATAGAGCCCCGCAAAAGGCCACATTCGATGAAGGTAATATCAGAATCTAAGACCACAACCGCAACGGTCAAGAATCGAGCGGATCGGTCCTCAATACTCTCCAGCTCGGAAAGTAGCTTGCGATTGTTCTCCTGATCAGTAGCCTGTTGACCAGCGTAGCGCGAGGATTTTACCCCCGGGCGACCTGCCAACGCCGATACTTCCAGACCGGAATCATCAGCAAGCACAGACCTGCTTACCTGAGTCCGGATTCCATCTGCTTTCTTTAAAGCATTGCCCCGATAAGTGAAACAATCTTCTTCCACTTGCTCAAAGGGGCACTGCTCCTTGGTCAAAATTTTCCAGCGCCGCAGATCGCCGAGAATCTCCAGGGCTTCACGTATTTTGCCCCGGTTAGTGGTTCCAAGGACTAGTTCGACGACAACTCCTCATCCTCATCCACGACTTCAAGTCCCTCGAGCTCCAGATCCTTAGCGAAATGGCAGTGTACGTAGTGGTCGTCTTCTACCTCACCAAACTCCGGATCCTCTTCGCTGCAGATCGATTCACTGTAAGGACAACGAGGGTGGAAAGTGCAACCGGAAGGAGGATCCACGGGAGAGGGGACATTCCCCTCAAGGACAATCCGTTCCGACTCGAAATCGGGGTTGGCCACGGGAACTGCCGACATCAGCGCCTCGGTATAGGGATGAAGCGGTTTAGCAAACAGGCGTTCGACGGTTGCCAGTTCTACAATCCTGCCCAAATACATTACTGCAACCCGGTCACTGATGTGTTTGATAACTGATAAGTCGTGAGCAATAAACAGGTAGGTTAACCCAAATTCGTCCTGAAGGTCTTCCATCAAATTCAGGACCTGAGCCTGGATGGACACGTCAAGAGCGGAGACTGGCTCATCGGCAATTATAAGCTGTGGATCCAGGGCCAAAGCACGAGCTACTCCAATTCTCTGTCTCTGCCCCCCGCTAAATTCGTGGGGATACCGCTTCATATGATCCTCTTTCAGCCCCACTGCCGTCAGGAGTTCTTTTACCCTTTCCTGACGCTCGGACTTTTTGCCTACGCCGTGAACGACCAGTGGCTCACCGACGATATTTGCCACAGTCATCCTGGGATTTAGAGAGGAATAGGGATCCTGGAAAATTATCTGCATATCCCGCCGGAGAGTCTTGAGCTCGCGTTTGTCAGCCTGAGTAATGTCTATCACACGAGAACTGCCATTTCCCAGCTCCTCGCTGCGGAACAGCACCTCGCCCGCAGTAGGTTCTATCAGGCGAAGTATAGTTCGGCCGGCCGTGGTTTTTCCACAGCCGCTTTCCCCAACCAGACCAAGCGTTTCTCCCTCACGGATAAATAAATCCACATCATCGACAGCCTTCACGTGAGCTACAACCCGACGAAAAACCCCCTTTCTAACGGGGAAATACTTCTTCATCCCACTAACCTGCAAAAGTGTATCAGACGCCATTTCTTCCACGAAACCTCACCTCAACTAATGGTCAATATGCAACCAACATGCGGATTGATGACCTTCCTCGACAGATTCTAAGGGTGGGGACTGCTGCCGGCAAATATTCATGACATGTGGGCAGCGCGTATTAAACGGGCAACCCTCGGGAATATCGTAAGGATCGGGGACTACCCCCTCGATGGGATCCAGTCTACCTTTTTCCACGTCAAGCGAGGGTATCGATTTCATCAAACCCTGGGTATAAGGCATCTTGGGATTGTGGAAGACGGCTTCGACAGAACCTGTTTCCACAACTTTTCCCAGATACATGACGACCATGTAATCAGTAATTTCGGCAATTACTCCCAGATCGTGGGTAATAAACATGATCGAAGTATCAAATTCTCGCTGAATTTCTTCCATCAACTCCAGGATCTGAGCCTGGATAGTCACGTCCAGAGCCGTAGTCGGTTCATCGGCAATAAGCATTGAAGGGTTACAGGATAGGGCCATGGCAATCATGGCTCGCTGTCTCATTCCGCCGGAAAGCTGGTGAGGGTATTCATCTACCCGCTGAGCCGGCAGCGGTATACCTACCTCGTCGAGCATCTCAATGGCCCGCCTCCGGGCTTCCTTTTTATTGACATTTTGGTGAAGGGTAATGGCCTCCATAATTTGATTCCCGATGGTGAAAACCGGATTTAAGGAAGTCATCGGTTCCTGAAAGATCATCGCTATTTCATTTCCCCGGATAGCCCTCATTTCTCGGCCCTTGGGATCATACTTGGTCAAATCGACCGGTGAACCATTGCGATGGTAGAGTATCTCACCGCCTTCTATCTTCCCAGGGGGCATAGGGACCAAACCCATAATAGAAAGTGCCGTTACCGATTTGCCACAACCGCTCTCACCCACCACACCCAATGTTTCTTGGCGTTCTATGCTAAAGGAAACGCCATCCACAGCCTGTACTACGCCATCTTCTGTGTAAAAGTACGTCTTTAGATCGTTCAACTCAATTAACGGCATAATTTCCCCTCTTTGACTAGATTATGGAAAGCAGGAGTCCGGAAATCATAAACACAGCAGCCAGCGCCGAAGAGGCAGTGCGCTTAGGATCACGCTCCTCCTCCCGACCGAACACAGTACTCGACGCACCAGCACCAAAAGCACCACCAAGGCCGGAATGCTCACTCATCTGAAACATAATCAGCCCTATCAACCCAAGAGAACTAAGAAAGAAAATAATTCTGATCAGAATTAGTACCATTGTAGACCTCCGTTATTATAAATTGGAGCTAAAAACATTTCAAGACAGCGAGATTCCAACCAAAATAGAGTAGCGTTGGGGGATAACAAGCGATCAATCTGAAACCTCTCCCATTAAAACGCGCAGCAGTTCCAGATCCGCGCGGCGCGTGACTTTGATGTTTTCACGCTGGCCCTCCACTACGTAAGGCCTAACCCCACTGTAGGTCATCAAGGCCGCGGCATCGTCCGTCAGGTAGTTCTGTTGGGCGACGGCCTCTTCTAACACTTCTCTGATCGAGTCAGTGCGGAAACCCTGAGGCGTCTGAACTTGAACGACTTGATTGCGATCCAGGGTTTCGATGCCCCGTTGATTCCGCGTCCGGCGGAGAGTATCCACAGGCCGAACGCCGGGGAAGGAGGCCTGGTGTCGAACCACTCCCCGAATTAGGCGAGAGATCAAATCAGAAGAAAAGTTGGGTCTAGCACCGTCGTGGATCAAGACGTATTCCGACTCCACCTTTCGGAGACCGGAAAGGGATGAGTCCTGACGATGATCTCCCCCTAAGGCCACCGTCAAAGGGACCGGGAAAGTGAATTCATCCAAGACCCTTCGTTTGAGGATTGATCTGTCTTTCTCGTTAATTACCAAAACCATTTCCTGAACTCGTGGATGGTGGGAAAGTTTGGTCATGGAGTGAACCAGGAGAGGTTTGCCGGCAAGGTCGAGGTATACTTTGTTAACCTCAGCCCCCAAACGGCTCCCCTCACCGGCAGCCAAGATGACAACGGCAAAGGGTTCTTCAGTAGACATGAGGGTCGTTATTCCTGGGCTTCTTCGTCCTCATTTTCCGAGGACGAAGTCAGTTGCTGCAAATTGGAACCATCTGCGTCCATCGAGTATATCTCCCAATTGCCGGATCTATCTGAATTGAACAATATACGGCCCTCCGAAGTCCAGCGAGGATTGACATCCTGCCCGGAAGCTGAAGTCAGCCTCTGCTGCTCTCCGTTGGACTTGTCTAGTAGATAGATGTCCGTGTTATCATCCCTGTTGGATACGAAGACTATTTTGTCCCCATCCACATTATAATCCGGCGCCCATTTGTCATCGTCACTGGAGGTCAGTTGCTCACGGTCCCCACTTTCTACATCCATCTCGATCAGCTCAAAGTTGTCATCGACTTTATCGGCAAAAATGACAGTCTCCGACTTTGGAGACGGCGAAGGCTGCCAGTTTTTGATATCGGGGCCCTGTTGAAAAAGCGAGCACCCGGTCAGGGTTAATAGAAGTAGACCGACCACAAGACCTAAACCCAAAATTCGTTTGATCATTCGTTTACGCCAACACTCTCCTCGGTCAGCTTGCAGTTTGGCTGGAAACCTAAACCACCTCCGGGCCCGGGCAAGAGCGAGGACCACGCTAACCCTGCTGGTAAGGTTCGACACATTTGCCTAGCCAAGAGGATTTATGACAACCAATAATATCAATTGCTTGACCTGATTGCAATGTTATGATATCCTAAAAGTCGTCAAGTAGGGAAGCTGACGAGGGTTGGGGTTGAAAATATCACGTAAAAACGGGGGAAATTACACTGTCAAAAGATTGGACCGTTAAAACGGTATTGGAGTGGACCAGAGAATACTTTAGAGATGCCGGCATAAACAAAGCTAGATTAGAAGCCGAAATACTGCTGGCACATTCTCTGGACGTAGACCGCCTGGATCTATATCTAGAACCAGACCGACCTTTGACTCAGGAGGAACTGGATCAGTTCAAACCGCTTATCAAACAAAGACGCGAGGGCACTCCCATAGAGTACGTCATAGGGAAAGTTAACTTTATGGGCTTGACATTAAAAATCGATAAACGAGGCCTGATACCGCGTCCTGAAACCGAAGAACTGGTAGAACAAGTACTTTCGGCCCATCGTCCCCAGAAAGACCTCAAAGTTCTCGATCTCGGGACGGGTTCCGGGGCAATTGCAATTGCTTTGGCCAAGTTTTTGGTGAATCCTTCAATAACCGCCGTAGATATCGATCCCGACACTCTGTCCCTGGCTAAAGATAATGCCCAACTGAATTCGGCTGCAGACCGGATTACGTTTCTTCAATCAGATTGGTTTGCCGGGGTCGAGGGTTCCTTCGATTTAATTGTGACCAATCCGCCTTACGTCTCCGCGAGAGAACTGGAGGATCTGGATCCCAAAATCAAAGATCACGAGCCACTACAAGCGCTCGACGGGGGGCGGGACGGTCTGGAGAGTATTGATCGGATTGTCCGAAACTCACATAAGTTTGTCAACGAATCCGGGTACCTGTACATTGAAATCGGAGCGAATCAGGGAAGGGACGTAAAACGGATTTTAAGAGAGTGCGACTACTCGAAAGTACAGCTAAGAGAGGATTTAGCGGGAAGAGACAGAATAGTAACCGCTACAAATCCACGGGGGTAATTTTAGTGGCAATCCTTATACAGGTATCTGAACTCAGCCTGTTTACCGATGACAAGGAGCCTTTACTGCAAAACATCAGCTTTAGTGTCGAGGAAGGTGACATTACCGTGATTTCTGGCCTTCCTCCCTCGAGTCAATCAGCACTGTTGAACACTCTTATAGGCGAAATTACTCCTGACTCGGGTCAGATTCTACTGGTGGGTCGAAACGTAGTACGAATAAGCAGGAAGAAAATATTGGCCATGCGAAAAGAAGATATTGGCTTTCTCCCCGCCCGGTTCTCTTTTCCCGAGCGGACCGTTCACGATTGTCTACGATTCAAAATGGAGGCTCTGGGGCAGCCTTACGAGACGCCCACGAAGATCGACGAGACTCTGCAACAAATTGGTCTGAAGCAAAAAGGGGATTCACTGCCGGGGGACCTTTCCCTTCTGGAAAGACGTAAACTCGCAATCGGACTGAGTATAGTAAATCGCCCTGCTTTGCTCGTCTGTGAAGAGCCCTTCCGCGAACTTAACCGGGAAGCTGGAGAGTCCCTGCTGGAGCTTCTCACGAATTTGCGAGATGACCGAGATATCACTACTTTACTTGCGGTTAGCGATTTCACCGAGCACGAAGCTGTTACAACAATTCAGCTAAATGGAGGGCGGCCTTTTACCCCATGAAGACAATTCTTTTTCTCTGGAAGGAAGTGTTGAAAGAGTTTGGGTTAAGAAGATTCTTGCTGACACTGGGGGGATTAGGCGCGCTTATCCTATTCCTGCTTTTCTTTCAGCTCCTGTTTCTGGGAAAAAGCCAGCCACCTAATTCGGCTTCACAACCTCTCTCCAGGTACCGAGGTGACGTGGTAGTTCAGCTGGAAGCTGAACTTTCGGACTCGGAGATCAACGATCTCTATATCAGAATCGGAGACTGGGGAAGAGTCAATAGCATTCAATTTTATTTCAGTGAAGAGCTAACCTCTCAGAACCTCGAATTACCTTCCGCGCTTTCCAGTGACGCGAATTTCTTCTTCATCACCCCTGGAGAGAGCCCTCAAGAATTAGTCGAGGAACTGGAAAGCCTGGGAGGGATAGAAACTGCCACCCTGCTGTCCGAAAATCTGAAGACATCTACTCCTCCCAGCTTTCGCTTTCCGGCCTGGATGAGGGCCTGTAGTCTGGCAGGAGCCATTCTGTTCGCCCTTGGCGCACTGGCTCTGTTTCGGCAGGGCATGAAAAGCGTGGGAAGCGGTTGGAAGGGAGAGTTTTTGATTCTTAAGTATGCAGGGGTAGAACCCTACAAGATTAAGATCCCATTCATCGGTTACGGGTTGTTGAGCGGAATCATCTGTTCGCTGATCTGCATCGGTTTGCTGGCAGCGCTGAGTGGACTGGCAAATGAGGCCAACATTCTGGGGCGCTCCTTTCCTGCTTTGTTGGACGGCTCTTTCATCCTAATTCTTACTCTCTGGTCAGCCTTGCTGGGACCGACGATTGGGTTATTGGGAGTGCTGCTAGGCTTGGAAGATATCAACACACACTTGAGCGTGGAGTTCAAGGAAGTGGAGTAAATCAATGCCCAACCTTCTCGGACCTGCTCCGGGAACCTCGGAAGAGATCAGGGATCCTGAAACCGTATAATCGTGTGTGCCCCGAACGGTAAAGTTCTAGCGATACGGCCCCGAAGATCTGGAGTACAAAGCTGTTCAGGCGATACTCCACTTCTACCAAAGACAAGATTTCCTTTAATCACAAAGCTTTAGGAGGTTTTAAACTTGAACAGAAAGCAAGCGAAACAAATGATCACAGAAGAAATCGGAAACGAGAATCTGGTGAAGCACATGCTTGCCGTGGAGGCAGGCATGAGGAAACTCGCCAACTACTTCGACGAAGATCCGGATAAGTGGGGAATAGCAGGACTACTACATGATCTGGACTACGAGAGAACGGAAGACGATCCGGACAACCACGGCCTGGTGGTCTTGGAGATGCTGGAGGACCTAGATTTAGATCAGGATCAATTGAATGCGATAAAGGCTCATGCAGGACAGAAAGAACCAGAAAACAAGATGGAAAAGGCCATTTATGCTATTGATCCTCTTACAGGGCTAATAGTAGCTGGTGCACTAGTTCATCCCGAAGGACTGGAAGAAATGGACGTGGAATTTGTAAAAAACCGTTTCGACGAAACCAGCTTTGCTAGGTCGGTAAATCGAGAAGCAATCTCAAGCTGTTCCAGCCTGGACATGGACCTCGACGAATTTATCGGATTAGTGCTGGAAAGCATGCAGGGGATCAGCGACAAACTAGGGCTTTAAAAGAGCTCCGCGGGAGCGACGGCGGGCGAGGCATCGAGAAAAGGGCCAGGCCAGTAGAAACTAAACAAAGGTCAACCTGGCCATCTCGGCCCCGTCGCCTCTGCGTGGAGGCAGACGAAGCAACCTGGTATACCCTCCGGCCCGATCTTGATACCGTTCACCCAACTGGTCGAAAAGCTTCGTAACGGCTTGTTTGTCTTGGAGAAAATCGAAAGCTCTGCGTCTCTTGTCGGGAGTACCTTGTTTGGCCAGTGTTATTACTTTGTCAGCATAGCGCCGAGTTTCTTTGGCTTTTGCCACTGTGGTGTCGATCTTTTCTTCTTTTATTAAGGAGCAGACCAGATTGGAAATTAGTTGCTTCTGATGGCTGGGACTGGCCAGTTTTTTACCCTTTCGTTTATGATCCATTTTCGTCTTCCCCCCTATCGGCTAATAAGTAGCCCAGTTCGGAAAGTTTCGCTTCGACTTTCTGGAGCGTCTTGTTTCCAAATCCGTGAATGTCCAAAAGCTCTGTGGAGCTCTTTTCAACCAGTGACTCCAAATCATCAACGCCTTTTTCTTTGAGCAGATTACATGCCCGTTGGTTAAACCCCAGGTCTTCTAGGCTCTTCTCAAACTCCTCCGGTACCTCTTCCTCTTCCTCTTCCAGTTCGGATAATTCACCGAAGGGGTGCTGTGGCAGATCGCGGAACAGTGAGTGGTGTTCGTAAAATAGGTTGGCCGCATTACCTACGGCCTCTTCAGGCTTGATGCTGCCGTCGGTTTCAATCTCCATCACCAGCCGATCACAGTTCTCCCGTCCTCCGGCTCTGACGGTCTCAACGTCGTAATTAACATTTTTAACCGGTGAAAAGTCCGCGTCAATTGGGATAACAGCAAGCGGAGAATCTTCGACCTTATTTTCCTCTGCTGATCTATATCCCATACCCGGCTCCACGAACAACTCAACGCCCAGAAAAGCTTCGTCATCGAGATGTGCAATGGGTTGGTCGGGGTTGATTATCTCCACCCCGGGTTCAACCTCTATCTCCTGCGCTGTAACTTCCCCAGGTCCCTGAGCGTCCAAGTAAAGTCGCTTGCTTTCCTCTCTCTTGAGGCGGATTGCCAATTCCTTGAAGTTCATGATGATCTCTATAATGTCCTCGCGAACACCGTCTATTGTATCGTATTCGTGATATTTTCCGTCAAACTTCACTCTGGTGACGGCAGCGCCCGGAATCAAGGAAAGCAAGATACGGCGCAAAGAATTGCCTAAAGTGGTCCCCATCCCGCTTTCAAGTGGCTCAACTACTAACTTCCCTGAAGTATCGGTCAGTGTTTCAAAATGTAGATCCTTCGGCTGGATAAGTTCTATCATTTGGCCTCCATTGCAGGAATGAAAGGTTAACGGGAGTAAAACTCTACGATCAGGTTGACTGTTAAATCTTCGCGGAGTTCTTCAGGGTCAGGATAGGTCAATACCGTGACTTCGCCTGTATTTGGATCCTTATTTAACCATTCGGGCAGATTCCTGTCCTGGTTTTCTTCCACTATCTGCTTAATCCCCCGTTTTCCGGACGAGTTTTCCTTATAAGCAACCAAGTCATCCTCTTCTACGAGATGCGAAGGGGTGTCGACAGAACGTCCGTTGACCTCGACATGACCATGATTGATCAATTGACGAGCTTGGTCATGTGATGAGGCCAGGCCGGCTTTGTAGAGGACATTATCCAGACGGCGTTCCAAGGTCTGAAGCAGACGATCGCCCGTAACCTCTTTGCTTTCCTTGGCGTCTTCGATGTACTGGCGGAACTGTTTCTCGCGCAGGCCAAACATGTGTCTTGCTTTTTGCTTTTCTCGCAAACGTACTCTGTACTGCGACGAGCGCGACCTGCGACCCCCGGTTTCACCAGGTGGGTAGGGACGCCGTTCTATAGGGCATTTATCCGTATAACACTTTTCCCCTTTCAAAAACAGTTTCGTGCGCTCTCTTCTGCATTTTTTACATTTCGCTTCCGTATCTCGTCCCATATTTTACTGCCTCCTGGTATGATTAACTGTGAGAAACCGGTGTGACATTGGAGACCTCGGTTACGTCGATACCTGCTCCTTCGATAGTTTGTACTACGGAGTTACGCCCGGAGCCGGTTCCGTCAACGGTAATTATTACCGATTTTACACCGTGATCTCTCATTTCACTGATCATCTTTTCCGCTGCTATCTGGGCGGCGTAAGGCGTACCTTTCCTGGAACCCTTAAATCCTACTGCACCGGGGCTTAACCAAGTTATAACGTCTCCATTCAAATCCGTAAGGGTCAACAAAGTATTATTGAAAGTAGCATGGATATGGACACGTGCTTTTTCAAGCTTGACGTTCTTTTTAGCCATATATCTCTCCTTTGAAACCAATCATCAAAACTACTTGCCCGCTTTTGATTCCCGAGGACCTTTCCACGTTCTGGCGTTAGATCTCGTTTTTTGGCCTCGGACGGGAAGCCCCTGTTTGTGCCTTCGCCCACGATAGGCATCTATATCTTTCAATCGCTGGATATCAGCTTTAACTTTCCGTTGAAGGTCTCCTTCGACACGGTACTGCTCTATCTCGTTTCTCAGTCTCGCCACCTCAGCTTCCGTTAGATCGTGTACTCGCTTATCCGGATCTATGCCGGCGGCATCGGCAATTGTCTTTGCTCTGGACCTTCCTATACCGAAGATGTAAGTCAGAGCAATCTTTACCTTCTTCTTTTCAGGTAAATCCACTCCCGCTAATCGTGGCATACAAAAATCACCTTTCCCTAACCTTGTCGCTGTCGATGCTTGGGATTTTTACATATCACTTCCACTCGTCCGTGACGACGGACGATTTTGCAGTGATCGCACATTTTTTTCACTGAGCTCCTAACTTTCATTTGGGTCTCCTTTCCTCTAAGACTCTCTGTAGACTATACGTCCTTTGGAAAGGTCATGAGGCGAAAACTCTACAAGCACCCTGTCTCCGGGAACAATTCTAATAAAGTGTTTTCTAATCTTACCCGAAATATGACAGATTGCCTCATGGCCGTTATCCAGTTCTACTTTAAACATCGAATCCGGCAAGGCCTCAATCACCTCACCGCGACGTTTAATGATGTCATCTTTTTGGTTGTTGCCGCTGCTTGCACCTGCCATGGCTTTTACACACCGCCCGTAACTAGGATTTCCGGCTCACTGTCGGTAACCACAACCATCCCCTCAAAATGAACTGTGGGGCACCTGTTTTCAGTAACAGCAGTCCAACCGTCTTCCAGAATTTCGACAGGACTGTCATCCGTTTTCAGCATTGGTTCGATGGCAAAGACCATACCCTCCTGTAACCGAGCACCTTTTCCAGGAGGGCCGTAATTGGGTATCTGGGGATCCTCGTGTAGATTACGGCCAATACCATGCCCCACAAATTCCCGCACTACCGAGAATCCGTGATTGGTAACACACTCTTCAACGGCATGAGATATATCAGATACACGATTACCGACTACGGCAGCACCAAAACCGCTGGATAAGGCAACTTTGCCGGCTTCAATAAGATCTCGGTACACCGGATCCAACTGGTCGCCCACGGGAACGGTAGTGGCCGCGTCGGCAAAATATCCATCTTTATTCAGACCCAGGTCCATAGAGATAACTTCGCCCTCTTGTAACTCCCGAGCCGACGGTATCCCGTGAACTATCTCCTCGTTTATTGAAGCACACAATGTATTGGGAAAACCGCGGTAACCTTTGAAGGCAGGGGTTGCCTGGTTCCGATTGATTGCATTCTCGGCCAGCTGATCCAGCTCCGCAGTAGTCACTCCAGGACGAACCGCTTCTATCAGGGAATCCAATATCTGCCCTAAAATGGTAGCGTTCTGGCGGAGAATTTCAAGCTCCTCAGGGGACTTGACCTCGATCATCCATTCTCCCCCAGCTTATCCACTACCCTCTGGTAAACTTGTCCAGGCGTGCCCTCGCCGTCTACTTCCTTCAACAGGCCTCGTTCACGGTAATAATCTATTAGCGGGGCAGTTTTTTTCAGGAAAGTGTCATATCTATCTTCTATAACCTGAGGCTGGTCGTCATCACGCTGAACGAGCCCTCCCCCACACTTATCGCAAACGCCCTCTTCGGAGGGTGGGTCGAACTTGAGATTGAAATTGGTACCGCAATCGGAACAAACTCTCCGGGCCGACAGCCTGCGAACAACCTCTTCCCGACTCACGTCAATGTAGATCACGGCATCCAGCTCCAGAATACCTTCCAGAGCTTCGGCCTGTTCCACCGTCCGAGGAAAACCGTCGAAAAGATAACCCGACGAACTTTTATTCTCAACTCTTTTCCTGACCATGTCAATCACCAATTCGTCGGGAACCAATTCTCCCTTATCCATGTACTCTTTGGCTCTTTTGCCCAACCGAGTGTTTCGGGAGACCTCGTCTCTCAATATATCCCCAGTTGCCAAATGTTCTAGGTCCTTTTCTGAAACCAACCGGCTGGCTTGAGTACCTTTGCCGGCGCCGGGACCACCTAAAAGGACGAGGTTGAGTTCTTTTACCATCATCCCCTCCTCCCTAGAAGCGACGAACCACCCATATCGGTTATGCTATCGTAGTGCCTCATTACCATGTGCGACTCGACCTGCATTAAGATGTCAATTCCAACTCCGACGACAATCAACACAGAAGTGCCACCCAACCAGAAAGACTGCAACCCACTGACCGCCGAGAATATATGAGGCAGTATCGCAACTGCTGCAAGAAACATAGCGCCTACTAATAGCAGTCGATTTAGGACACTTTCAATGTATTCTACGGTGGATTCACCAGGACGAACGCCGGGAATAAACCCTCCCGACTCCTTCAGATTCTGAGCCACGTCGCGGGGATCAAAAATTATGGCACTGTAGAAATAGGTAAAGAAAACGATTAGGAGGACATAAGTAATCAAATACGGAAGACTGCCTCTTTGGACCCAGTTCGTCATCCAGGCCAACCCGGGAACCCACTGGGCCATAGTCATGGGAAGGGATAACAAGACAGAGGCGAAGATTATAGGTATTACTCCTCCCTGATTAACTTTAATGGGAAGGTGACTGGTGTGGCCACCATAGACTTTACGGCCCGAGGTTCTTTTGGCATATTGGATCCTGATCTTCCGCCGTCCTTGTTGAATTATTACTACACCGGCAATTACCGCGACAAACACTACGATCAAGATAATTCCCCAGATTGGATTCACAGTACCGGTATTGATCTCCACCCACGTAC
>JBKGZS010000104.1:0-3557 GCA_046543285.1 Candidatus Acetothermia bacterium
TGCTTCTTCCCACCGTTTCACCTTGGTGCTTCCTTCCTCGTGTGTTTTCTCTTTTAATATATTATTACTTATGCCGGTTATATGAACGGGTCTTTGATGGATGTAGTGGTGGGGTTTAATCTCGCCGGGCTATCAGAAAGGGGTCCAGAAAGTCTCTCAACCCATCGGCAAGCAGATTGAAGCTCAAAACGGTGAACATGATGGCCAAGCCCGGGTAAATAATCAACAGTGGTTGCTGGTTTATGAAAGTCTGTGCGTTTTTCAACATCGTTCCCCAGCTCGGGTTCGGAGGCTGGATTCCCAACCCTAAATAGCTCAAACCGGCCTCGGCGAGCAGGGCCCGGGCAAAAGAATTGGAAAGCTGTACTACCAGAGTGGAAGCGGCGTTTGGCAGGAGGTAACGGAAAGCACGACCATAGAATCCTACCCCCACCGCCCGCGCAGCGACCAGGTATTCCTTGTTCTGAATGGAAAGAAGCGTACCTCGGGTAAGTCTGGCAAATACGGGAATATTAAAGATTCCAATGGCCAAAGTGCTATTGCGTATTCCCGGACCCAGAAGCGCGGTGATCAACAGAGCCAATAACACTGCTGGCAAAGCGTACAAAGCATCCACCAACCTCAATATTGTCTCCTGGAGAGCATAACCAGTAGTTGTGGCAGCAACGCCCAAGGCAATTCCAGCAAGAGCGCCGATACCAACTGCGGCAAGGGCCACGGAGATAGACGCAGTGGAGCCCTTCATCAGCCGACTCAACTCGTCCCTTCCATATTGATCTGTTCCCAGGGGATGGCGGAGAGCCGGCCCTTGCAACCTCGTTGAAATATCCATATCCGTGGGGCTGGCCGGGGTCCAGAATATGCTGATAAAAGCCACTACCAGAACGAGAAAAACCCCCCCACCACCAAGCAACAACCGCGGGTAGTCCCCAAACAACTTGATAGAACCGGATCGGGAGAGGGTCATGTAGACCTCACAGTTATCTAAACCTGATCCGCGGATCGAGCATTCCGTACAACAGATCCACGGAATAGTTCAACAAGATAATGAAACCACTAATAACCAGAGTGGTGCTCTGGATCAAGGGGAAATCTCTCTTCCATACCGCACCAAGCAGCAACTTTCCCAGGCCTGGCAGGGAAAACACCTGTTCAATTATCAGGGTTCCCGCAAGCAGTTTGGCAAATTGTAATCCCATGATAGTTACAACGGAAATCAAGGAGTTTTTTAACACGTGTAGAAACAGGACCCGTACTTCCGGAAGGCCTTTGCCCCGTGCAACCTGAACGTATTGCTCGTTTAAAGTATCGAGAACCGTGGAGCGAACGATACGAGTAAGTTCAGCTCCTTTGACAATTCCTAGAGCAAGGGCGGGGAGGACGAGGCTTCTCAGGCCCTGAAGCAACCCCTTATGCCAGCCTGGGAACCCTCCCGAGGGGAACCAGGAAAGGTGTACCGCAAAGCCAGCGATCAGGAGAAGCCCCATCCAGAATCCCGGTGCGGATAATCCTAACTGGGCCAACGCAGTAATAAGCCAGTCCAATAAGCCTCCTCGTCGGGAGGCGGCTAGAGTGCCCAGGGGCAAAGAGATAGCTAGGGCTATGGTCATGGCCAACCCGGCCAAAGGAAGAGTAACTGGGATCCGGGAAGTTATGAGCTCGGAGACAGGCACCTGATAGGTAATAGACTCTCCAAGATGCCCCTTTCCAATTCCCGCCAGCCACTGCAGGTACCGGGTGGTCGGCGCTCGATCTAAACCGAGGGCTTCCCTGGCTTGTTCTAGCTTGGCCGGGGGGGCATCAGGGCCGACGATGAGCAGAGCCGGGTCTCCAGGAATGACCTGAAGGATGACAAACACGATAACGGAGACTAGCAAAACGGTCAACACCAGAGAGAACGATCTTCGAGCCAAGTAAGAGAGCATTCAGATCAGGGAAAGGCAAATTTACTCAGTCGCCCCTCAACCACACCTCAGTTACGTCGTTGGCAATGACCGGATAATCCTCCCACCACCCCATTACTGGGGATCGGGTAACCGGAAGGCTGGGAAGTTCAAAGAGAAAAGCCACGGGATTTTCAGTGGCCAGGATCCATTGAGCTACGCCGTACCACTTAGAGCGGGCGGCCGTGGAGGATTTCTGAGCGCTGTCCAGGACAGTTCGGAACTGACTGCCATTGTAGCGGAAGTAGTAGTCGGGATCAGTATAGATACGGATGTCGAAGGGCTCGGCGTGGCCGATAATACTGAAGTCGTAATCTGCAAGTTCGTAGACTTCCTCCAACCACCGCCCCATGTCTATTTTGCGGAGGGTCAACTCGATCCCCACTCGTTCTAGCTGATCAGCAACTATCTGAGCGGAACGAACCGCATACTGATAATCTGCAGGGACTTTTAAGGTGGCCGAAAATCCCTCGGAGTAGCCAGCAGCGTCCAGTAAATTCCGGGCTCGTTCCAGATCCTGTGATCTCACCCAGGTTAAGTCTAGGTAGTTGGGATTAAGCGGACTCATATGTGAGCCGATGGGGGCTCCATAGCCGAAGGTAGCACCTTCAATTATTTCCTGTCTATTTAAGGCAAAAGCTACTGCATTTCTGACCCGGATATCTTTGAAGGGATCCCGAGAATTGTTCATAGCGAGAATGACGTCCGTGGTAGTTAGCCCGGCGCGGACCTTGAACTCGGATTCCTCCTCAAATTTCCGAGCAGTTTCCGGGGGCAGACCATAACCAATTACGTCCACATCTCCAGCCCTCAGAGCTGAAGTCATCGCGGAAGGGTCGGAAATAAAGCGAAATTCGACACTGTCTAAAAAAGGGAGGTCGGCTTCGTAATAATCTTCGAAACGTTGAAGGCTGATGGAGTAGTCCTGCCGCCACTCATCGAGTTTAAACGGACCTGTACCCACGGGACTGGTAGCCGGTTGGTCGATAGAACGGGGAAAAATAACCGAATCTCCTCGTGCGAGATTGAACAGAAAAAATGAGTTGGCTTCATCTAGAGCTATCTCTACTGTGAATTCATCCGGGGAGGTAATACCTTCAATATTCGAGTAATAGTCGGGATGATTGACACCCGTCTCGGGATCCAACAGACGCCGGAAAGTGTAAACCACGTCATCCGCGGTGAAATTCGTACCGTCATGGAAAAGGACGTCTCGACGCAGTTGAAAGATATATTTTGTTCCCTCCTCGGTTATGGTCCAGTCACGAGCCAGAGCAGGAACTATTTCTCCTTCCTCATCTATACGAACTAGTCCCTGGTAAACGTTGTTATAGAGGATTCGATCGATGGAGGAAGCCGGATTCGTAGTGGGGTCTAACCCCGGAGGTTCGGACGGTATAGCAACAACCAGACGTCCTCCCCTAGTAGGTTCGGCCGCGAGCAGGGTGGTTAAAGGAAGAAGGACTATGAAACCAACCAAGGCCAGATAAGTGAAGAAACAATTATTTTTCACAGCAGAGAATACCTCCAAAAATACGCTATCATTGAAATTCCGCACAAATATATCGCTTTTCGCAAGTATTTTCAAAGCGGAGCAGTGAAGAAGAGAGAGGC
>JBKGZS010000105.1:0-3455 GCA_046543285.1 Candidatus Acetothermia bacterium
TGAGTTCCGGCCAGAGAAGGATCGTAGACCAGATTTACCGGGGCCAGAGTCCCGGCACGGAAAAAAGGCTCCTCGGCGATCATGTGTGAATGACCCGTTCCGAAAGTATGAATCAACCCATCTTTTTCTACGGCGTCGCTGACCAGTTCAGCAGCCCGGTGAATGTCTTCTTCCTGAGTCTTTTCAACGTCCTCCAACATTTCCTTGACCTTCTCAAAATAGTCTTTGAAAGAAAAGTCGCTCATGAAAACCTCCTGTCTGATTTTAATAGAAAAATTATCATTACTGACAACCTGGCCGGGGCCCGGAAAAATATCAGGGGTAACTCACAGGATGGGGGTGTCGAGGTCTCCGAACCCTTCCCCAAGAACAAGGTCCGGATTTCGTGGCTGATCGCGAACCTCTGCGAACAGGCTGATCATCGGGACACTAAAACGATCGCCACCACCGCGAGGGCCAACCCCAGAATTTTGGTTCCCGTGACCTCCTCGCCCAACAAGAAAAAACCGTAAACACTGGAGAGAGCAATATACAGGCCGAATATGGGAACCACCTTGGAAACCGCTCCCAAATCCAGAGCCATGTAATAGGAAATTATCCCCACTCCAAGAGCCAGGCCGGCAAGGTACAAATAGATCGAACTTACCTCCAAGGAGAGGTAATTGAGCACGTTCTCTCTCCGGATCGTGGCCCAAATTATAGTAAAAAGAAGAAGAAACGAGTTGGTGATTACCACGGCCACCTCCACTGGCACCTCCTGAGTGCCGAGCTTGACCAGGGGAGCAACCAGGGAGTAGGCGATCATGGCGATCAACGCGAAGTAAAAGTAGGTCATGTCTTATGAAACACCTGACTTTCTGTAACTTGTTAACCTTTGAATGATGCGTCAAGGTGAGTAGAAAATCAACGTTTTGAAGTTGCAAGTGCAGGGAGGATGGTTATTGATATTTGGTTTTTTGGTAACTAAGAAGCTGAATCTCTAGCTAAAGGACCAACTTTCCTGCACCATCAATATCTGATACAATTAAATGTTTCTCCTGTCGGAAGTGGTAACGGATGGCGGTCGGAGGCTATTAAGTTTCGTCCGCTCTGGAGTCTATCCCGGACCAAAAAGTAATGAGGGGACAAACATGACCAGAGAATCCAAGTGCCGCAAATGCTCCAAGAGCTGCCTGAACCTTTATCTTCCAGAAGAAGTTCTGGAAGAGGCACTTACCTTTGTGGATTACGAACCTGAAGACAACGTCATTCAACAGGGAACCCCCATCTATCATTACCACCTGCTCTGTGAAGGCTACGTAAAGGTCGGCTCGCGCAACTCCCATGGGAAAAAGACTCTGTTTTCCTTTCTCCATCGTCCAGGAATCATCGAAAAAGCCTGTTTGCACGAGGAACAGAGCCACTACCCCCTGTTTGCCACAGCCATCACCTCCGCCTGGGTGGGGCTGATTTCCGCCAAGGAATTCGGACGACTGCAACGACAATATCCCCGATTTGCAAAATACGTAAGCGCAACTGTAAGCCAAGAGCTACAATTCCAGTTTAAGAAAACCGCTGAAAAAGCCTGGGGCGGGGCAAAAGAGAGCCTGACCTGGATTCTCACCCACTTTTCCTCTCAACTAAATGGCAACACTCCTACGAACGGCGGACCGTGTGACCTTCACTTATCGGAGCAGGATCTCGCGCAGATGTTGGGATTCAGCCGGGAAACCGTGGTGAGGCAGCTATCCTCTTTAAGAAAAAAGGGGCTCGTCCGGGCCAGCCGGGGTTCTGTAATCGTCCTTGACCCTCAAGGGCTGATTGAAGAAAGAGAAAAGCTATAAAAGATTCTTTAAGATTCGCCTTCATCTACAATTCATAGCTCCTTCATAAACGCCCTTCCCCTGTGGGTCACGGACCACAAAGTGACAAATGTCACTCTGTAAAGTGGAAAAGTTTCAGATTTTTAAAGGGTTTTATCATTGACATCTTCGGCTCAGAGGGTATCATAGAGCATAACACTTCCGAAAAAGGCAAACTTGCCGCAAGGCAAGGTCGCAAAGCCTCGGGTCCCCTCAGGGGATAGCCGGGCTACCGGAGGCAGGTCAAGGTAGATAGGGGGATGGGATGAACTTGCAACCGATGTCTCCGGTTGAGAAATATTATTCTAAACTGCATCAGGGCCTTACAACCCGCGAGCAAAGCACCTTCCCGGTGCCTGCAGTTCATCGCCTATCCGCGACTCTTCAACATAATTCAAATCCATCTCCAGGAGACCGGTCCGTCTCCCGTAGGAAACTGATCGGTCCAAACGGCGCTAAATTTGGTTACAAGCTAGAAGTTTAAAATAGCCAAGGGAGAAAACACTAGCCTAAAAGCCAAGTAGAAGAGGCATCCAGACATGAACAACCTGAACTACGCTGTGGGGACAGTTAGAGCCGGCCGCCATGTGGCCAGACGCCTCTTCTGGGGTTATGCTACCCTTCTCGTAAATTTGTGTCAATTTTTGGAGAATTTAACCTGTGCGTTGAGCTCAAACCAGGGCGGGAAAATTCTTCACACTTCTCCCCCTTTTGTAAACTCGCTCACACAATATGGGGAGGGAGTTTGTCCACATGCCTTCTCACAAAGCACGAGGGAGCTGCGGCTGAGGCCGGGTCCCTTCTTGCAGGCCGTGGCTTTGCGCCTCCCTCCCTATCCCTTACGACAAGTTAGACAATCGTTAGAAAATGTCTCAAATATACCTATTACCTCTGGAGGTGGATAACGGCAAGCAGACAGATGGTAGCGTGGTGCAAGTTTTACTAGTACCGCGTACCGCAAAAAGGCGGTACGAAATAAGTGTCAAAAGGCAAGCCACCCGAAAGGGTGGGGCGCAAAGCTTCGACCTAAAGAGGTCGATAAAGGCAAACCTGGAGCGATCCAGGGACGCAAAGTCCGGAGTTTTAGTTCCGCGTTCTTGTCAGTAGTTTCGGGGTTGTTAACTCGGAACTGAGAACACGGTACTCGGAACAAAATTTGACCCGGAACTCGGAACTAAAATCGTCCGACCGCCGAATCCTCCTAATGGTATCGAAGTTGCAGGGTACTACAAACAATCAGTTTAGGTAAACACGTTTATGTAAACACCATGAGGAGGTTTTGAAAATGAAAAAGCTTTTAATTTCTAGTCTAGCAATGATAATGGTCGTCGTTCTGGCCGGACTGGCCTACGGTGGCCCCGTAACTGAAACAACTGTATATTGGTCATCCAAAACACCTAATCTCTTTTTAAACGTAACCGCTGGGGAGTCCATGGGTTTAGTTGGGGCTTACACCGACAAACCTAGCAGCAAACCTGGAAAGAACGATCCGTTAGAGGGTATGCTCTACGCCAAATCCAGTTTTGACGGCGGGGAAACCGTACGACTTAAGCAGGAAGCTTATTCAGGTGCTTACTGGCATGGAAATCCTTCATACGGTTTCGTAGCTGAAGT
>JBKGZS010000003.1:0-47076 GCA_046543285.1 Candidatus Acetothermia bacterium
CCATATACCTTTTTTCTGTCATGTTCTTCTCCCGCTAGATCTGGTTCGGAGATACCACTATACCTCGCTGGGCTTGAACTGCAATTTGTGAAACTCGAAAAATTTGCCCTCTTCCTCCATAAGCTGTCGGTAAGTTCCCTGCTCCTTGATCCTTCCCTCCTCGATGAACAGGATTTGGTCCGAGTTTACCACTGTGGACAGCCGGTGGGCGATAATGATAGTGGTCCGCCCCTCGCTTACTCTATCGATTGCTTCCTGGATTAGCTGTTCCGTATAGGAATCGACGGACGAGGTGGCTTCGTCCAGAATGAGGATTCCGGGATCCTGGAGAAGGGCTCGGGCAATAGATATCCGCTGGCGCTGACCGCCGGAGAGCTTCACTCCTCGTTGACCTACCTCGGTATCGTAACTGTCGGGAAGCTCGTTGGCGAAGGTGTCCACGTTTGCTTCTCGGGCAAAATGGAGGATTTCTTCCATAGGAGAGTCGGGGTCTCCGTAGGCGATGTTTTCTCTGATAGTTCCGGAAAAGAGGAAGTCATCTTGCATCACCATGGAAACGTTATTTCGCAGAGATTTGAGATCCCAGTCTTTTACATTTACTCCTTCGACGGTCACTTTCCCCCGGTCCACGTCGTAAAAGCGAGGAATCAACTGGGCGATGGTAGTTTTTCCCGCTCCGCTGGGTCCTACCAAGGCAACCGTTTCTCGGGGGTTCACGCTGAAACTGAGGTCCTTCAGTACTTGTTCGCCGCCCTGGTATGTGAAGTCGACTTTGTCGAATGTGATCTCCCCCTCAAATTCTCCTGGATCTTTTCTGAAAGATCCAGGAGTGAGTGCGATGTCAGGCTTGAGGTCGATGTGGGAGAAGAACCTTTCTGTGCTGGCAAAAAAACGGCTGAGCCGTTCCCCGATGCGCACCAGTCGCAGGATGGGAGCCCTAAAGCGCATAAGATACGTATAAAAGGCCACCACTGTCCCTGCCGTCAGGTGGCCTGCCGCCACCAGGTATCCCCCGTAACCCAGGGTCAATACCAGCCCGATGCTGTTGAGGAAGAAGGACACCGGACCCAGGGTGCTGAAATATTTTATTGCAGCAGCCCGGGCATGATAGTGCTCTTCATTCCTATCGATGAACCGTTCTTGTTCGTAATTTTCATTGGCAAAAGATTTGATAACTTTCATCCCGGAAAGGTTGTCTTCCAGGCGATCATTCAACCTGGCTTTTGCCTGCCGGTTCCTGCGAAATGCCTTGTGCATTCGCTCGATCAAGACAGTGGCAAATATCGCGAGAAAAGGGGTAAAGGAGAGCGCGATCAGCGTGAGGGGGACATTTAAGGTGAACAGTATTACCAGAACGCCAAGGATGGTGGTTCCCGCTTCTAACACGCCTTCCGGACCGTGATGAATAAACTCCTGCATGAGGTTCAGGTCGTCAATGACCCGGGACATCAATTCTCCCGTCTTGCGGTTGTCGTGAAATCTCATTGGGAGTTGCTGGAAGTGGTTGTAGAGGTCGTTGCGCATGTCAAATACTATCCGCTGGGCTATCCGGTGGCCGAAATAATTTCGAAGAAACCTTATTAAACTGATGCCGGTAAATGTTCCCAGGGCGTAGAGGGATAGAGTTATTACTTCGCTTATATTTCCCGAGGGAATGGCGGTATCGATCATTTGCCGGAGCAAAAGCGGGGGAATTAATCCCACCAGAGCACCTAGAACGTGGAGCGACTGAATGGGCAAGTAAGTCTTTAAATTTGGCCGCAGATAGTCGTGAATAAACCTTCTTAGCAGGTATGATCTGTCGTCATTCTGATCGTATTCCTCTTCACTGCTGCGATTTTGCACTATTTAGCTCCTTTTCAAGCGTTGTAAATGCGTTTTGAATTTTGAAGCCGGGTTGGAACAGGGATGGTTGGAGCCTCCTGATTGCAGAGGGAGTCCGGCCAAAGAAGGCAATCGTGTTATAGTTTTTCATGAGCTAGCAAGGGGACCGTTTGTTGTTCTCGATCAAAAAAATTATTCCGCCACACTTAAGTGTGAGGCCTGACGAATACATACTCAATACCTAGTTCTGGAAATTTTGAATTTCAGCGCTTTTCTTCAGCGGAGCGGGGAATAGTCCGGAGACCCTTCGGAGTTTCCGGTAGAGAGCCCTGCCCGAGTAGCCAGCAGGGACTTTCTACGACCCTTCTTTTCTGTCCGATTTGTCGTACCGGGTCCTATTTGATAGAGTTGATGCGGCCTATCGGAGCTGCTGCTGGCTGGGTGAGGGGTTCTGAGATATTCCAATCTTCACCCTGGTGAACAGTGTTCCATTACTAGTTCCCTTAGCAGACTAATCTATCCCTGATGAATGGTGAAAATTCGTAATCGATAATGGTTTTGAGAAAGCTGGATAGGTATATTATCAAGCAGCTGGTTTATCCCTTTTTGTTTTCCGTGGTAGGCCTGATAATTTTTGTATCGCTTTCTCTTGCAATACAGCTTTCTGACCTGTTGCTTTCCCGCGGTACCTCGTTTTTGGGGTTGTTTTATTTACTGGGATTGAGACTCCCTGAATTTTTGGTATTTGCTCTTCCTATCGCCGTTCTGTTTGCGATTTTCACGGTTTTCGCTCGCCTTATCCACGATCAGGAGATCCTCGGTTTCCAGCTGGGCGGTTATTCTATCCAGCGAATCGTGGTTCCCATTATCCTGTTTGGCCTTATGGCCAGCCTGTTGGGTCTTGCCGTGAACTGTTATCTTGCTCCCTGGGCCAACTTTCGTTACCGGGAGACGCTCTACCGGATTGCCCGAGGCGAGGAAGAGTTTGAAGTTCAATCAGATGTCTTCTTTAAAGGCCCGGAAGGCCGTACGTTTTACGTAGGGCACTATCAACCGGAAAGCGATAAGTTGGAAAACGTGCTGATTTTTGACCCCGGTGGTTTGGGAATCACCGATAAGGAGAATTCCGACGACTTTCCGCAGCTAATAACCAGTAAAGGCGCGATCGTTCGCGGTGACAAATGGGAGCTCAAGGACGGATATTCTCTACGTCTGGACGAAAAAGGTCAGGTAAGTCATACCGTCGCTTTTGAAACCATGGAATTTGCTGTGGGCCGGGAGACGGAGGATCTGCTGCTGGAGAATAAACAGCCTGATGAAATGCCCCCTCTTGAATTAAGAAGACAGATCCGGAACGCTGAACTGGGCGGATTAAATGTCGATGATCTGAAGCTGGCCCTGCACACCAAATTATCCCTTCCTCTGGCTGCCCTGGTCTTTTCTCTTTTTGCCGGACCTCTCAGTTTGTTATTTCGTCATCGAAGCCGGGCTGTAGGAATTCTTTTGAGCGTGGTCCTCGCAGGAGGCTATCAGGGCTTGTTGCTTTGGATCAGGACTCTGGTCAACCAGGCTAGCTTTGATCCGATTCTGGGCGCTTGGTTGCCCGACTTGATTTTCGGCGGAATGGGGACAGTTTTGTTCCTTGCTCTGGCGACAATAACCACTCACAGACTGGCGAAGTGGAAGAAAAACTTACGCAACCGCCTTCCTTTTTGTTTCATGCTGGCCATCACTCTTGCTCTATTTGGCATTTTGGCTTGTGTTAACCGGGCAACCGCAACTGAAAAGGAAGAGTCGGGACTCCCCTTTCGTCTAGAAGCTGAGCGTATTGAAATGACGAGAGAAGGTACTGAGGCCCGGGGCGGGGTGATAATTTCCTCTGGTGAGTGGCAAATAGGGACAGACTTTCTGTCTTTCCGGTCCACTAAAGAGGACCTGTATATGGTCGAGGGTGATCGAGAAGTGAGGTTCCAGGCCCCGGACCTGTCCTTTGATGCAGATTCTTTCTCCGCCCTTCTCCGGCGAGAGGAAGATGGAATTGTTCCCCTTAACCTCGATCTGGAGAGTGTGAGAGGGAGAACCGAAGATGTATTATTTTCGGCCGCGGAGGCAACTATCAATCTGGAAGATGGAAAAGTGGAGCAAATCATTTTATCTGCCGAAGCGATCCTGGAGTACGGAGACGAGAGATTGAATGCGGAAGAAATCTCGATTTTCCGTTCCCAGAAGGGTTGGGAAATACATGCCGAGCATCAGGTCGATTACCGGCGGCCGGGGACCAGCCTGCAAAGCAAAGACCTTAGGATAAATTTAAGAGAGCAGTCTGGAAAGCTCCAGGCCCAGCGACTGCAGCTGATGGAGTATGAAGGCAATCTGCCTTTACGTACCGAGGAGGGCAGAGTGGATCTGTTTTTTCAGGCTGACCGCGGTTATCTGAAATTTGACGATCAGGGCAAGTTCCATTCGGCGGAATTGGAGAATGTTTGGTTTACCCACTGCAGTTGTTGTGGTTTGATAGAGGAGCGACCCTATGGAATCCGTGCTAAGGAGCTTAAAATAAGAGGGAGGGAAGCTGTACTGGCTTTTTCTGTCACGATCAAGGCCCTGGGTCGCTCGGTTGGATGGCTTCCGTTTTACTTCATCCCCCTTGATGAATTGCAGGAACGGCTATATTTTCCGCGTTTCGGCTACGATGAACAGCGGGGGCTGTTCAGTAACTGGGAAGTCCCCCTACGGTTAGGGGAAGGCAGCTATGCTGTTGCGAAGCTGGGCTACTATCACCGCAACAGGGCTCTGGGCCTCGGCCTACAGGGTACCGTGCGGGACGGGATACAAGAGGGAGAGTTTGACCTTTACGCCCTATTGAGGGGGGCTGGTGAAAATTACTACCGTTTCGTAGTCGAGGATCGCTGGGTCAACAGTGAACTCTTCGACTTCATAGGAAAGTTGAAATATCGCCAGGGTCCGGCGCCGGACGGAAAAGGCCCGGAAAATCTGTGGGAGACCGTGGTGAGTCCCAAAAGTCTGCCCGCCCTCGATTTGCTGGTCAGCAGGGAAGAGGGGACGGTGAAAGAAAAAGCAGTGAAGCAAAAGTTCATTCTCCACCGGCTTCCGGAACTAAGATACTCTTGGAAGGGAGAACCTGACAGTTTTGCATTAGGTGAATATCGTTTCGATTTTTCTGCCGGCCATTATTCAGAAACCCCTGCTGAAAATTCCAAGATGGTGATTGGGAACAAGCTCGCTCTGAATTCGGAGTTCGAGTCCCTTTCTTGGGAGCTGGGGCCGGTTTCCGGAGGTGTGGAAGGTTCCGGGGGAGTGGATAAATATTTATCCTCCAGGGACTTTGGAAACTCCGGATGGAGGTACAGATACGGTTTTCAGCCCTATTTGACTTTTGGAAAGGAGGCACTGGCTCTTCAGTTTGCCCATCGGTTCGTAGAGGGAAGTTCCCCTTTTGTTTTCGACCGGAAGGAAAGTCTGGATCGGTTGTCCATCAGTTACAGGGGGGAAAACAAGAGAATGAAGCATCAGCTGCAATTTAGCTATACGTTCTTTCCTGCCGAGGAAGCTGGACCCTCTCCCCTCACCTATTCCCTGAAAGTTGATGAACCTTCCTACAAACTCACCGGGAAAGTAGATTACCGGATCCCCAAAACCCGATTTTATCTTTCCGATTTATCTCTGCAAGCCAGCGAAGAAGAGGTTACCTCTCGCCTGAACTGGGGGTATGATTACGACGAAGATCGCTATCGAGAGCTGGATCTGAGCCTCAGCTTCCCCTCCTTTCGAGGACCGGCGAGTGCGGGGCTAAAAATTGATCTTCAGGCTGGGAAATTCACCACCCTTTCCCTGGAAAAGGAAGTCCGGCTGAATAACAATTGGAGAGGATCAGTTGGATTGGAATACGATCTGAGCAGTGGTGAGATACCTGGCTATTCCTACAGTCTCTATCGTGACTTTCAGGATTGTTTGCAACTGGGCTTCAGGGGTGATCAGAGCGGAGTGAGTTTCGGCGTCAACCTGTTGAACTTCACTCAGAACCAGGAGGGCTGATGGGCAGTTATCCTGAGTTGAAAATAAAGTCTTGTCTAGGATAATTTTCGAAATACACGGCTTTTGGGTCTGTGTTTTTCGCTAGACTAAATCGAGATTATCATTCTCTGGGGGTCGGACATGCGCAACGTTTTAGTGGTAGGCAGCGGCGGTCGCGAACATGCACTCTGTGAAAAGCTTAAGGTGGACCAAAACGTGGGGACTGTATTCTGTGCACCCGGCAACGGCGGAATTGCCTCTTCTCCGGGATTAGAACAGGTATCCTATGATTCTGCGAAGGGTCTTTATCGCAAGGTTCGAGACTATTCCATTGATCTGGTGGTAGTGGGTCCTGAAAAGCCGCTAGCCGAAGGACTTGGCGACTTCTTAAGGGAAAAAGGTGTGAAAGTTTTTGGTTTTTCCACAACAGCCGCGAAGCTGGAATCCAGCAAAGTATTTGCGGATCGTTTTAAAAGCAGGCACCAGGTCGCCTCGCCGGACTTCGAATTTTTTAACAGTTTTTCCGGGGCGCAGGAATATCTGGAGTCCATTTACGCGGATACCCCTGGGGAGAAGTTCTGGGTCAAGGCCGATGAACTGTGCGGGGGAAAGGGCGCAATTGGCATATCTTCCCTGGAGCAGGGACGGGAAGCCCTAACCGCTCTGTTCAAAGAAAAAAAATGTGGAGAGGGTGAGAGCGTGGTAATCCAGGAACACGTCACCGGTCAGGAGTTGACTATTCAAACCGTGACCGACGGTGACCAATATCTCCTTTTACCCAGCTCGCAGGATCATAAGGCGGTTTACAATGGAGGAAAAGGTCCCAATACCGGCGGTATGGGTGCGTACGCACCGGCTCCGCTATTCAATTCGTCTTTGAATGAGGCCTTCCAATCTGAAGTTTTGCGGCCCACGGCCCAGGGTATGGAGAAGGAAGAAATTGATAGTCAGGGGGTCCTCTACTTTGGCTTGATGGTCAGCAGTAAGAAAGAGCCCCGGGTATTGGAGTACAACGTTCGGTTTGGCGACCCAGAAGCACAAGTGGTTCTGGAGCTGTTGGAAACCGATTTATATCCTATTCTTCGTGCAGCTTCCGTGGGCTCGCTATCTGAAATTTTGGACCACGTGAGTTGGAGGAACCAGGCCGCGGTCATCGTGATTCTCGCTGTGGAGGGTTACCCCGTCGATTACGGGGGCGAGAACTTGCCCATCGAGGGTCTCTCGGAACTGGAAGACCTGGAGCGGGTCAGCGTCTATCATGCTGGAACCAGGTACTCCGAAGGAAACCTCTACACCGCGGGAGGGAGAGTTCTGGGAATAACAGCCAGAGCAGAGACCATACCGCAAGCTCGAGAAAGGGCTTACGATGCCGTAGACAAAGTTCGTTTCAAGGGAATGCACTACCGTACCGATATCGCGCAAGGAGTGTCTTAATTTTGGTGAGTAGACTTCTGAATTGTGGATTACATTTGTGGTGAGCTATGAACACCATTCGCGTTAAAAATAGAGAAGCTGAGCCCAGGAGCCGAGCGGTGGTTGAACGGGCCCGGAAATGGTTGGGAGTGGATATCGTCAGTGCTATGACTGTTGATCTCTATTTGATTGATTTTTCTCTTTCCTCTGAGCAACTGAGCCTGGTAGAAGGGGAAATACTTGTTGATCCCGTCATCCAGGAAGGTTTTAGGAATTACCGGGGAGCTGATTTTCTCAACCAGTTCGATTGGTTGATTCAGGTTGGATTGAAATCGGGAATGAAAGACGGCGAAGGGGAGAGGGCCAAATCTGCCATAGAGGACCTGTTAGGCGACTCTTTTGAAGGCAAGGTCTATACTGCCACCGAATACCTTTTGAGTGGCAACCTTACCAGAGAAGATTGTCAGCGAGTCATTGACGAACTGCTTGCCAACCCCCTGGTTCATCGTACCACCCTTTTGTCAGTAGGGAAGGATGTCAGTTACAGTGAATCTTTGAACGAGGTGCCCAGAGTTTCCTCCGATGGGGAAAGAGAAGTTCGTTCCTTCGCTCTGGATTCCCTGTCCCGGATTGCCGACCGAAGAAATCTTGCCCTCTCAGAAGATGACATACAGGCCATTCGCCGCTACTATCAGGATCCCGAGGTTCAAAGCGCTCGGGCGGAACGGGGACTATCGGAACAGATCACTGACGTGGAGCTTGAAGCGATAGCCCAGACGCAGTCCGAGCATTGTAAGCACAAAATCTTCAACGCAGAAATCGATTATAGACCCCCGGGGGAAGAGGACCCTTATCGCATAGATTCTTTGATGGATACTTATATCAAGGCCGCTACCCGCGAGATGGATAGAGACTGGGTTTTATCTACGTTCTGGGACAATGCAGGGGTGGTGGAATTTGATGAAGATCACGCGGTGGCCCTCAAATTCGAAACGCACAATTCCCCCTCGGCAAAGGAGCCCTACGGAGGGGCCATTACGGGGATAGTGGGAGTCTACCGGGATCCCATGGGGACCGGTCAGGGGTGCAAAATTATCGCCGGGGCTTACGGGTTTTGCACGCCGGATCCCTTCTATGATGGTGATCTCAACCCGGAAATTAAGCCCCGCAGGTTGCTGGAGGGAATAGTGGATGGAGTTAAAGACGGTGGAAACAAGTCAGGTGTTCCCACCATAACCGGTTATTCCAAATACGACAACTCCTTTTTGGGTAAACCTCTGGTATACGTCGGTGCTCTCGGTTTAATGCCCAGGGAACTAGACGGCCAACCGGCCTGGCATAAGGACGTCGAAAACGAGGATCGCATAGTCATGATCGGGGGAAGAGTAGGCCGCGACGGAATTCACGGGGTCACCGAATCTTCATTGGAGTTCGGAGAACACATAACCTCGGGCCACGTGCAGATCGGAGATCCATTTACTCAGAAAAAAGTACAGGATCTAATTCTGGAGGCCCGGGATCGCGGACTTTACAAGTTGATCTGGGATCTGGGGGGAGGGGGGCTTTCCTCTGCGGTGGGGGAGACAGCAGAGTTTTCTGACGGGTGTCTGCTTGATTTGTCTCGGATCCCTCTGAAATACGAGGGCCTAAATCCCTGGGAAATTCTAGTATCCGAATCCCAGGAAAGAATGCTGCTAGGCGTTTCCCCCGATCATGTAGGAGAATTACGAGATCTCGCCCGGAAACACGACGTAGAGATTACGGATATCGGCAAATTCACGGATAGTGGTAAATTTCACATCAAAGACGGGGAACAGACTGTAGCCTATCTGGACCTCGACTTTCTTCACAACGGTTTCCCCGGATATCAATTGCCGGCCTCCTGGAGTGAGCCCGATCTTCAGGAGCCCGACCTTGATGAGCTAGAAGATCAGGAAGAACTTTTGTTGCGGATGCTTTCCAGGGAGAACGTCTGTTCCAAAGAGTGGATACAGCGGCAATACGACCACGAGGTTCAAGGAACATCGGTGATAAAGCCCCTGGTGGGAAAAAACCCTGTTCAATCGGATGGTTCAGTTATTCAGCCACTTGCTGAAAAAGATCTGGGGATCGCACTAGGTCTAGGCAATTCCTTCAAGTATTCTCAGATCGATCCTTACTGGATGGCCGCCTCGTCTCTGGATGAGGCGATCCGGAGAGTTTTAGCCGTCGGGGGCAGCCTTGACCATCTGGCTCTGAACGATAATTTCTGTTGGCCTAATTCCATCTACGATCCAGATGAAAACCCCGAAGGCGAGAGAAATCTAGGAGCTCTTGTACGAGCCAATCAAGCCCTTTACCGATTTACCAAGGCCTTCCGGACTCCCTGTATTTCCGGCAAGGACTCCATGTTTATCGACGGAAATCTCCGGGATTCAAAAGGAAATCTCCACAAGGTATCCGGTTTACCGGCACTACAGTTCTCGGCCATAGCCAGGGTTCCCGACGTGAACAAATCCGTGGATCTTGTTCCTCAAAGGCCTGGTGATATCGTGTACATCCTAGGCGTGACACGTGACGAATTAGGGGCTTCCGAGTACTATGAAATGCTGGGGCACGTTGGTGCCAATGTTCCCCGCTTGAGGGAAGGGGAGGCAGAATCGGTTTATCAGACTCTCGAAAAGGGGATCCGTGAGGAGGCGATTGCTTCCTGTCACGGCTGTTATCGGGGCGGTATCGGGACAGCTCTTGCCCAGATGGCCATCGCGGGTGAAGTTGGGATTTTCGTGAAACTGAAAAACTGTCCCACCGACGAGCACCTGCGAACTGAAAAGGTTCTCTATTCCGAATCGCCGGCCAGGTTTCTGGTTACCGTTCCTCCTTCCCGAGAAGATGAATGGAAACGAATGACCTCCAATGTTCCCTGCAACAAGATTGGTGCGGTGGTTGGTGATAGTCTTACGGTCAAGGGTACTGAGGGGTCCAAACTGATAGATCTACCGGTTGAAAAATTGGTTAAAACCTACCAATCCACCTTTGAGGAGTTTTGA
This sequence comes from Candidatus Acetothermia bacterium, assembly GCA_046543285.1. Taxonomy (GTDB): domain Bacteria; phylum Bipolaricaulota; class Bipolaricaulia; order M55B111; family M55B111; genus JBKGZS01. The sequence continues at coordinate 10,302 of JBKGZS010000003.1, forward strand.
TGAGCGAGAAAAAGATTGCCGTGTTGTTTGGCCATGGAATTAACTGTGACTGGGAGACCGCTCAGGCGCTGCGCGATGCAGCAGCCCAGGTAAATGCACAGGAGGCTATAGACGTCCAGCGGGTTCACACCAATCGGTTCATCTCCGGTCCTCGGAACCTGCGGGAGTATCAAATGGTCGTAATCCCCGGGGGTTTTTTGCATGCCGATGACGTTGCTGCGGGAAAGATTCTCGCGGGCAAACTCAAATCCAATCTTTCGCGGGAGATAACCAATTTCGTGGAGGACGGCAAGCTGATCTTGGGTATCTGCAATGGATTTCAAGTATTGACCAAGTACCCCCTGCTCAGCGAGGAGAGGAAATTTACCCTTGCGGCAAACGATTGCGGTCGCTATCAAGACCGCTGGGTTAACCTGAAAGTCAACTCCGATACCCCCTGCGTTTACCTGAGGGGGATCGACGAGATTTGTTTACCAGTTCGGCATGCCGAGGGAAAGTTCGTTGCCGGAGAAGCCGCCTTGCTGAGTTTGGAAAACCGAGGAGCGGTTGCTCTTCGATATTCCACGGCCGAAGGAGAGCCGGCGGAAGGTCGTTTCCCCCACAATCCCAATGGTTCTCTCCACGATGTGGCAGGTGTTTGTGACCGAACTGGCCGAATTTTCGGATTGATGCCCCACCCTGAAGCCTTTATCACCCCTTATCAGTATCCAGGTTGGACCCGTTATCGAAGAGAGAACGGTTTGCCCGAGCCTCAGGGCTTGAAAATCTTCGTCAACGCCGTGAATTACATCCTGGAGGAAATGTGATGACCGAGGAAGAGGACTACCGAACCTACGCCGATGCCGGCGTCGATATCTCGGCTGGAGATCGATGCAGTCATATTGCATACCGGGCTTGCCTGCAAACTCACTCCAATCGGAAAGGAAAGATCGGCTGCCCTGAAGGAGGAAAGACGGAAGGTGGGTTTTCTTCTCTGCTGAGCCTGGACGGTTTTGGCGAGAGGGACTACCTGGTTAAGAACTCGGATGGAGTGGGAAGCAAGGCTTTAGTTGCCCAGAGACTCAACTCTCACTCTACTCTGGCCTATGATCTCATAGCTATGACCGTCGATGATACGGCGGCCATGGGAGCCGAACCCCTCGTTGGAACAAACATCTTGGACGTTCGGGAGGCCCGGCCCGAAATTGTTTCCGAATTGATGGACGGTCTAGTTGAAGCCTGTAATAGGGCTGGTATCGCAATGGTGGGGGGCGAAATAGCGGAACTATCCGACCAGGTTAAAGGTTACAGTTCTCCCTATATCTGGAATGCTGACGTGATCGGCGTTCTTGAGAAAGATAAACAGGTCGACGGAGCGGAAATTGACCCGGGTCAATCTGTCATTGCTTTCAAAAGCAACGGCATCCGCTCCAATGGTCTAACTCTAGCCCGGGAGATTTGTCGCTCCGAATTCGGAACGGATTGGGACTCGAAGTCTTTTCGATCCGGGGAAACCTGGGGAGAGGTGCTCCTTCGCCCTTCGCTCATTTGTGCGCCCGCCCTGGTGGAAATGTTCGGCTCTCACGGAGAGCCGGCTGAAGTAAAGCTTACGGGAATCGCCCATTTGACCGGTGGAGGGATTACCAATCTACGCAGGATATTGCCCCAGGGAAAGGGGGCTGAACTGGACGATCTGTTCCCTCCTCCTCCTGAACTCCTGGCTCTGCAGGAGGTAGGCCCCGTTCGAGACATGGAAGCCTACAGGACCTGGAATATGGGTCAATGTATGTTGGTGGTCAGCGAACGTCCCCGGCCGGTCCTGGAAATAGCCTCCCGGCACGACATCGAAGCAAAAGTATGTGGGAAGATTACTTCGGGGGACGAGATACTGGTCCAAAGTCGAGGAAAAGAAGAAGATACTCTTTTATTTTAACGTAGTTCTCCCTCTAAGCTCATCTATCTAGCGGTCCTAATTTTTTCTCCTTTGAGGTCGTAGTAACCCTGCACGATTTGACCCCCCATATCAAACACGATCCCCGATTTGGCCTTGGTGCCTACCACTCCTCGAGCAATTAGCTGGAGAGCCTGATCCAGGCAGGGGCCGTCTCCTTCCCATTTTAACCACTCTTGAAGGGCATCTGCGTAGCCCCGAATTTTCTCCGGGGCCTTTTCTTTGAGCACCTCGACAAGTTCAGTTTCCACGGGTAAGGGGCGCGAGACGGCCATAAGAGCCCCTTGGTCCACTTGTTCGGAAACGATGTGGACCGAAGATCTCAAGTGTTCCTCTCCGGCCTGAACGGCGTCATATACAGTATCATCTCCAACAAACTTTCTCTTCCCACCTTCTTCTATCCGCAGGTCTGCGGGATGAACGTTCAAGATTCGATTGCGGAAACCAGAGAGGAGCGGATCGGTCACGATCTGCATAAAACCTGATAGCACAATCAAATCCGGATTGTAGGCTTTGAGCTTCTCGTAGAGGGCTTCGAAATAATGTTCGCGTGCATCGGGGGTGATTTTCCCTTCTGGGTAAAAATCTGCCCGGGCCACGACTTCGACGGGCACCCCTCTTGATTCGAGTTTATCTACACCAGGGACGTTTCTCCGGTCGCAAAAACCGACAATAATTCGGTACAGGTCTCCCAGTTCAGGAGATCTTTCAAGCAAATACTCCACTCCCGAAGCCCCGCCGGAAAACAATGCTGCCACTCGCATAGGGTTCTGATCGTCAAATAAAGGAGCAAAATCGACCATGAATTATCCACTCGGGTTGAGTTTTTTGATGATGCAACGAAGCATTTGTTGCTGGATCACTTCACGTATCTGATCGGGTCAAGTAGTGTAGGCTTTCTCATCAGGTTCTTCGTGGTAACCTACGATATAGCGTTGATTTAGAGTAACCTTTCTCCTCTCTTCCATGAAATCGGTAGTGATGTTGATATAGTTGTTGTCAAACCAGTTGATAGTCCCTCTAATTTCTTGTTTGCCTGCCAGCTTCCGGCTCAGGGTAAATCTCAATAAAGTGCCGGCCTGTATGGCCTCTTCTAGCTCAGTCTCTTGATCTTTCATCATTGGTTTTGTGACCTCTTTGATTCACAGGGTATCAAGGATTCCGCCCCTTTTTCAATAAGTGACGGGAGTTCCGCCCGCCCGTTAACTCGACAGCAAGCCTCCGTGTACCACTGTTAGGTTATCCCACCCTCGCTGTTGCAAAAAACTGGCTGCGGTCATGGAGCGGAGCCCGCTGCCACAGACCACGTAGAGGGGGTCGACTTGCGGAACTTTGTCAAGGTTTTTTGGTAGTTGGGTCAAGTGAATGTTTGTAGCGGAGGAGAGTTCGGAGCCCTCTTCCAATTCCTCGGGATTTCTAACGTCCAGAATAGGGGGCTCTTCCTGAAGCATCTCTTGAAAACGGCTGGCGGAGACCACGTTTATGTGATCCGTTTCCCTTCCCGATCTGTGCCAGGTGAAAACCCCCTGAGGGAGATAACCGAGCACGTCGTCAAATCCCAACCGGAGGAGCTTTTTCTTCAATTGCAGATTATCTCCTCCGTATTTGACCAAGACGATTGGTTTTTCGTAGGAGAGAAACCAACCCGCAAAGCTTGGAACTCCTTCCTCCCAGATGCTCAGGCTGCCTGGGATGTGTGCCGCGGCGAACCCCAATGGATCTCGTACGTCCAGGATTTGATAACGTTCCAGGTTATCCTGGATCTTCCCCGGCGAAATTGGCTGGAGAGCTTTCGGTTTGCCCAGTAACGGCGCACCCTGGAGGTTAAGCCTTTCCATCTCTCGGAAATAAGGAGGCCGCTCAAGTTTTTTGGCGACCTTTGTCACAAATCCATCACGTTCGTCGTATTGCAGGTAAGGGTTCAAGTTTTTTTCCAGCCCAATGGTGGTCCAAACTCTTTCTGCTATCATGCTCCCGCACACCGATCCGGGCCCATGGGCAGGGCAAATGATGACGCCGTCTCCCAGGGGCAAGAGGGTTTTGAACAGTGTTTCATACATCTTCCCGGCCAATTCCTCCGCTCTATCCATGCCGAGAAGGTCTACTCGACCCACATCGCCTGCGAAGAGGCTATCCCCGGTGAATACCATCCAAGGTTCCCCGCCCCCTTCGGTTAAAACGTAGGACATGTGGCCGGGCGTGTGTCCCGGGGTATGAAGTGCTTTTATCTGCAGTTGACCCAGCTCCCAGATTTGGCCGGCCTCTACCGGCTTGCCGTATTGGTAATTCCACTGATTGTCGGCGTGCCAGATTTCCGCCTCCGTGCGAGCTGCTAGTTCGGTAGACCCGATTACGTAATCTTCGTTGCGGTGTGTTTCTAAGATATCTGTGATTTGTAACTCGTGGCGATTGGCTCTTTGGACGTAAGTTCTACAATCTCTTCTGGGATCTATAACTATCGCTTTGCCCTTCTGTCCGATCATGTAGGAATAATGAGCTAACCCTTCTGATTCTATCTTTTCAAAAATCAAGCTAATCCCTCCTCAACTATCATAACATATCCCCGGGGTGTTGGGTAGCTGCCCGTGAGATGGAACCCATTGTCCCTGTAGGCGTCTCTCCTGCGATCCGTGCTTCCCTCTGCCGGCAAGGCTTCTCTGCACGGGAGAGGATGGGAAGAATGGATCGAACTCGGCAAGGCGGCTCATGTCTGGGAGTCGAAGGTTTGCCTGTTGGACAATGGTTTTTCCAGGACGTATTATTATATTGTTAGACTAACGGACAGGATATTTTAGAGAAAATCGAGGAGGTTTTTACCATGGGTATAAGCGCAGAGTCGGTTCAACTTGCTGTTGATCTGGAAAAAGAGGGCTATGAATACTACCGTGAGCACGCTGAGAAGACTGACAATTCCCTAACGGAGACCGTTCTCAATAGCCTGGCTTCTCGCGAGCTGGAACATATAGAAGTGGTGAATCAAATTGCCGAAGGCAAGAGCGTTTCTTCTGCTTCTCTGGAAAAAGTAGATATCGAGGGGCAGATCAAAGACGTCTTCCAAGACTTCTCTGCGAAAGAGCGGGAGGGCTGGAAGAAGGAGGAAGAAGAAGTTTACGAACACGGGCTGGAGCTGGAACAAAAGCTCTACGATCTCTACGAAGATTTGAAAGCTGATGCCGAAAATCCAGATCAGCGGGATTTCTTCGATGCCCTGATGAAGGAAGAGAACAAACATTACGAGTCACTTCAAAATGTAATTTATTACCTAACCGATCACGACCGCTGGATGGCCGAAGAAGAAGGGAAAGTCTGGGGCTGGATGAACGTGTAAAGTTTTTCTGTTCCCCGGCCCGCGGTTTTGAAATGCCCCACTCAATAAAAAATAGGAGACCGCATGTTTATGCGGTCTCCTGATTTCCGTTTTGGGATTGTAGTAATCAAGATGCCAAGCCAGGCTTGAACTAGACTACGGACACGCTTGAAGCTTTCGGACCTTTGTCCCCTTGCTCGATCTCAAATTCGACCTCTTGGCCTTCACTCAAGGACTTAAAGCCTCCGCCTTCAATAGCGGAGTAATGCACAAAGACATCTTCGCCTTCTTCTTGCTCGATGAATCCGTAGCCTTTGTCATCGCTGAACCATTTGACGGTCCCCTTAGCCATATGTGCTACCCTCCTTGTCTGCATGGGATTTGACTGCGTTATACCATCCCTGCTCAAACAAGGCCTGCTAGGGGTCCTCTGTGTACAGCAGTGATGGAGCAACAAGTCAGTGCGCATAAATCATACGGTATTTCAGTGAAAAAGCATGGTAAAGGTTAAACTATCTGGTAAATACAGACAATCGAGTATACTGAGAGCCAGAGGTTAAGTCAAACTATCATCGAATAAAATCCGGGCTATTTTCTCCGGGATGTGGGCTCGCGCGGAAAGCCCTTTACGCGGAGCTCTGCTTAAATATATTGGTTGGGTTGACTGGAGATACACGTCAGGTACAATGGTTCTAATGTAGGAAAATAGCTGGTTGCCGTTGCTTCTCGTTGGATTTCAAAACTCGATTTCCTAATTACTAAAAAGAGGATTGGTAAGCTATGTTTTCTGTGAAAGATCTCAGGATTGAACGTGAACCGACCCCGGGCGCTCTGGGGGAAGGTTATTTCAATTTCAGTGACAGGTACTCCGTCTTTGATTGGGGCGAGATGCCCGATTTGATACCAGCTAAAGGTCAGGCGCTGGCCATGATGGGCGGTTACAATTTCGAACTTTTGGAGGAAGCCGGTCTTTACACTCACTACCGGGGAATGGTTGAAGGCGGGGATTGTCGACTAACTACCCAGCTCTCCTCACCTTCCGATCGCATGGCCGTCAGTCTGGCCTGGCGACCGGAGTTAACTTACGACGAAGGTTATCAGTATCCGGATCTGGAGGAAGTTGACAATTATTTGATTCCCCTGGAAGTGATTTTTAGAAACTCGATTCCCGAAGGTTCCTCTATCCGCAGGAGATATGATCCTCAGGATCTGGGGTTCGATATAGGCCAGTGGCCTGAGGAGGAACTGCCGCTTTCCGAGCCCCTTGTCGAATACTCCACGAAACTGGAAGAGAAGGACCGCTATCTGGAGATTGAAGAAGCTTTCCAAATTTCCGGGTTGACCGAAGGCGAGTTCGATCAGCTAGAAGAAGTAGCTGAAAAGGTAAACGCTATCCTCACTGATCATGCGGAAGCACAGGGCTTTGATCATCTGGATGGGAAGATAGAATGTGTATATTCCAAAGGGAAAATCCTGGTTGCCGACGCCGTAGGAACTTTTGATGAAAACAGGTTTTCCTGGAGAGATTTCCAGATTTCTAAGGAGGTGCTGCGCCAGTGGTATCGTGAAAACGATCCAGATTGGTATCGGTCTCTGGATGAAGGCCGAAAACTGGCGAAGCAAAAGGGTTCTTCTGACTGGAAGAGTTTTGTCGAAAGAGACCCTAAACCCCTGACGCCGGATTTTCTCGACCTCGTTTCCAAGATGTACAGGGCCGGGACGAACCATTGGCTGAACAAAAAAATCTTCGACGTCGAAGAGTTAGCTAAAGTTACGGAGGAGATCAAACAATGGGTAAAGATTCACTAGTAGTAATTTTTATGGGGTCCGAAAAGGATCTCGATCATGCAGAAGAAATCGTTGAAGTATTGGATCGCTTCCAGGTTGAGCACGAAGTCCGAGCTCTTTCGGCCCATAAGCTGGCGCGGGTGGTGCTGGAAGAACTGGAAAACTACGACGAAAGTTACGAGCAGGTAATCTATATTGCCGTGGCAGGCAGGTCAAATGCACTGGGCCCGATGATTTCTGCCCATACTACGAATCCCGTTATCAATTGCCCTGTTATCGGCAGTTTTCAGGAAGACCTCTTTTCTTCTCTGCGAACTCCTTCCGCGGTTCCCTGTTCTACAATATTGGATCCGGGAAATGCCGCAATTCATGCTGTTCAAATACTCGGTCTTTCCGATCAGGATTTGAGCGCCAGACTCCGAGAGTGGCGAGCTCAGGTAGTCGAATCTCTAAAAGAGACCGACCGGAAGGTCCAGGAAAAGGGCGACCAACCCCAAAGAGGCCGGGTGGTTTGATGCCTTTAGCCGTCGATGAGCTGAAATCCGTGGCAGAAAGTTATAAAGTCGAAGACCCCACCGATTTGACCATAGGTGTTCTGGGTTCTCATTCAGCCCTGGAAATCGGTTCAGGTGTCAGGGACGAGGGAATGAACACAGTAGTGGTCTGTCAGAAGGGAAGAGAGGAAACTTATACCAAGCATTATCGCAATCTTTTCGATCACTACTTGCTGCTTGATGATTTCCAGGAGATGGCATCCCCTGAAAATCAGCAAAAATTACGAGATTTAAACACCGTCTTCATCCCCAATCGCTCGTTCTCATGTTATGTAGGTTACGATCGGATCGAAAACCAACTCCGAATACCGATGCTGGGCAACCGTTTTCTACTCCGCACTGAAGAGAGAGACGTGGAGAAAAATCAATATTACCTACTGGATCAGGCGGATATCAGCAGGCCCCGGGAACTGAGCAGTCCCCAGGAAATCGAGTCTCTGTGTATCGTGAAATTGCACGAGAAAGAGCGATCGGTAGAACGCGCTTTTTTCTATGCTTCCAGTTTCCAGGAGTTCCAACGGCGGGCCCAGGAGCGCATTGATAAAGGAATCATTGCCGAGGATGATCTGCGTGAGGCCACTATCGAAGAAGTGGCTTTAGGGGGGCTCTTTAACGCCAATTACTTCTGGTCTCCCTTGGATGACGAAGTCGACTTACTGGGTTTTGATCGGAGGATCCAATCAGATCTGGACGGGTTGCTGCGCTTGCCCGCGGAAGAGCAACTGGAAGCCGGCGTGGAACATCAAAACGTGGAAGTGGGGCACTACGGAGCGACCATGCGGGAGTCCCAGCTGGAAAAAATATTCCGAGCCGGACGCAAGTTCATCGAAACCTGCCGGGAGGAATACCCTCCGGGTATGGTTGGTTTGTTCGCTTTACAGGGGGTGCTGACCAAAGATTTGGAGTTTCAGGTGTTCGATGTTTCCCCTCGAATTCCTGGCTGTCCCTGTGTCGAGCCCACTTCACCCTACATGAAGTACAAGTACGGCAAAGAAGTAGGGCCCGGCAGAAGGGTTGCCATGGAACTGAAGCATGCAGTTCGCACAGGCGAGCTTTCGGAGGTCATAACCTAATGGCATACGAATTCCCAACCGTCGCTACTTTATGCTCTCATTCGGCCCTTCAGATTTTCCACGGAGCAAGGCAGGAGAATCTGGGTACCCTCGGGGTCTGTACTCCCGAACGCAAGACTCTTTACAGCTCTTTCCCCCAGGCTTCTCCTGACGAACTCGTAGAGGTAGAGAGTTTCCAGGAGATACTAAACGAAGACCTTCAGGCCCAGCTCAACTCAGAGAACGCAATTCTGATTCCGCACGGTTCCTTCGTTGAGTACGTGGGGGCCGAGAAAGTGATGAACTCTCTTTCGACCCCGATCTTCGGCAATAGAGATACTCTCGAGTGGGAATCGGATCGGAACAAAGAGCTCCGCTGGTTGAAAAAGGCCGAGATTCAAGTCCCCGATGAATACAGCTCGCCGGAGGAGATTGAGGGTCTCGCAATCGTCAAATTTGGTGGAGCCAAAGGGGGAGCCGGCTTCTTTCTAGCCGGATCCACTGAAGAATTCTACGAGAAAATTGGAGATCGCTCTCCTGAACAGGCCACCATCCAGGAATGGATCGCTGGGACCCGTTACTATCCTCACTACTTCTATTCTCCGCTTGACGACAGGCTGGAAATCCTCGGTATTGACCGCCGCGACGAATCCAACGTAGACGAATATTATCGGTGGGAGAAAGGGCCAAAGAGTTTTGTGGTCGTTGGAAACAAGCCTCTGGCGGTAAGGGAGTCGCTGCTTCCCAAGCTCCACCGAATGGGAAGACGCCTGGTTGAGGTTTCTCAGAAAATGTTTCCGCCCGGCTTGATGGGTCCTTTCTGCCTGGAAACCGTCTGTACTGACGGTCTCGAGTTTGTGACCTTTGAAGTGTCAGCTCGAATCGTGGCCGGTACCAATCTCTATCCCATGGGTTCGCCCTATTCCTGGTACTATTACAACGAGCCGATGAGCACTGGGCGCAGAATTGCCCGAGAGATTCGGCAGGCAGTGCGGAGAGACCTGCTTGATAAAATAACCAGCTAAACCGTAGAGGAAGTGATTGAGGCGTGGATAAACTGTTAGTGCTCGATTTCGGCGGTCAGTACTCTCATTTGATTGCTCGTCGGATCAGGGAGGTCGGTGTCTATTCGGAGGTTCTCAATCCGGACCGGGATGACCTCCTGGAAATCAGCGAACTGGAGGAGATCAAAGGGCTGGTTCTGTCCGGCGGGGCTTTCTCCGTTTACGACGAGGGAGCTCCGGAGTGCAGCGAGGAAGTTCTCGAACTTGCCTGCCCGGTGCTCGGAATCTGTTACGGCCATCAGCTACTCGCCCAACTTGTCGGCGGAGAGGTTTCACCTGGAGAGTCCGCTGAATACGGTAATACGGACCTCACAATCCGCCGTCACAACCATCTGCTTTCCGGGTTGGAAGAGACTGAGACCGTGTGGATGAACCACAAGGACACCGTGTTGAGCATGCCGGATCGCTTTTCGATCCTGGCCACTACCGATCACTCACCGGTTGCCGTATTCGCCGACCCAGGTCGCGATCTTTACGGGGTCCAATTCCATCCGGAAGTAAGCCATACTGACAAAGGTAAAAAAGTGCTGGAAAACTTTGCGGTTTCCATCTGCGGGGCCAATCCCAGTTGGGATCCCAGGGTGGCGGGCGAGGAGATGGTAGCGGAAGCAGAAGAAGCCCTTAAAGGACGTCGCGCCGTGATAGGGCTTTCCGGAGGGGTCGATTCCTCGACGGCTGCTGCCATTACCAGTCGGGCCATCGGCGATCGATTGCACGCAGTCTACGTTGATACTGGACTGATGAGGCGGGGTGATACCCGATTTATCCAGGAAACTTTCTCCGGTTCTTCGCTCAATTTACACATTGTGGACGCCAGCGATCGGTTTTTCAAAGCCCTGAAGGGGGTAAGTGATCCGGAAGAGAAACGGAAAGCGGTTGGTGCCACGTTTATCGACGTGTTTGATGAGGTGGCCCGGGAAGTCCAAGCCGACGTTCTGATCCAGGGCACTATCTATTCTGATAGAATCGAAAGTGGGATAACCGAACACTCCGCCACCATCAAATCCCATCATAATGTAGGAGGTCTTCCGGAGGAGATGGATCTCGAGGTTTATGAACCTCTCCGGAATCTCTACAAGGACGAGGTCCGTCAGGTGGCCGAGGAGTTTGGCCTGCCGGAAGTCACCCGAACCAGACATGTTTTTCCTGGTCCTGGATTAGCCATCAGAATTGTGGGGGAAGTTACTCCTGAAAAGGCCGAAATAGTCCGCTCCGCCAGCTATATCGTGGAGGACGAACTTCGGAATGAAGGCCTCTATACTGATTTTTGGATGGCTTTTGCCGTTCTCTTATCTATCAGAAGCGTAGGAATCCAGGGCGATGCGCGCAGTTATAAATATCCGATTGTGGTGAGGGTCATCGAGTCCGAAGACGCGATGACCGCAAATTTTGCCCGCCTTCCTTACGACCTGCTCCAGCGGATCTCAACTAGAATCACAAACGAAATCCAGGAAGTAAATCGTGTCGCTTACGACATTTCCAATAAACCTCCTTCTACCATGGAGTGGGAGTGACTTAATTCTCAGACTTTGACTGGCTAACCTTTGGTTCTCAGTAATAAGTCATGTACTTGTCGATCTCCCAGTCCGTAACTATGGTATTGTACTCTTTGGTCTCCGTCCGTTTTGCTTTGAGGTATTTCGGGTAGATGTGGGGACCAAGGGTTTCCTGAATTAATTCATCTTTCTCCAGGTGATCCAGGGCTTCTCCAAGGGTTTGGGGTAAGGTGTGAATTCTTCTCTCCTTTTTCGTTTCACTGGCCATATTGTAAATATCTTCATCAACCGGTTCCGGTGGTTGAAGTCCCTTCTCAACACCTTCCAATCCTGCTCGCAATATTGCAGCGAAGGCCAGGTAGGGGTTTGCCGTGGGGTCCGGGCTCCGAAGTTCAATTCTGGTTGAAACCTCCGGAGTATTGGTGGAAGGAATCCTGATCAATGCTGATCGGTTTACCTGTCCCCAGGAGACGTTAACTGGAGCTTCGTAGCCTGGGACCAGTCTCTTGTACGAATTGACAGTTGGGTTTGCGAGTGCGGTGATGGCGTCTATGTGATCTATGATTCCCGCGATGAAGTGCAGGCCCATATCGGAGAGATTATAGGGCTTGTTCGGGTTGTAGAAACAATTATCACCATCCTTGAACAGGGAGATGTGAGTATGCATACCCGAGCCGTTTTCTTGAGGAAGCGGTTTTGGCATAAATGTTGCGTGCAATCCTCGTTGAAGTGCTATTGTCTTGGTGGTGGTTTTGAAGGTACTTAAGTGGTCGGCGGTATGTAAGGCTTCTTCGTACTGGAAATCTATTTCGTGCTGGCTGGGGGCAGCTTCGTGATGAGCTGTTTCAACATGAAAGCCCACTTTTTCCAGGTCAATGACTATGTCCTTGCGAGTTTGTTCTCCTTTGTCTACTGGTATTAGGTCGAAGTAACTTCCCCGGTCCGTCAAAATTGGAGAAGAGCTTTTCGGGTCACGTTCGAACAGGAAAAACTCGGGCTCCGGCCCAGTGTACATTTTGTAACCCGACTTCCGTGCTTTTTCCGCCACCTGCTTCAGGCACCAGCGGGGGTCGCCGTTAAAGTGAGTGTCGTCGGGCTGGTAAACATCACAAATTACGCCGGCGTTTTTGTAGGTGAGCCCATTTGAGGTTGAAGATTCCCAGGGGTAAACCAATACGTTTTCCGGGTCCGGTTTTAGGTACATGTCCGATTCCGATATGCGGGTGAAACCTTCGATGGAAGAGCCATCGAAAGGAACCCCTTCCTCGAATGCCTTTGGCAGCTCCTCGATCGGGATTTCGACGTCTTTGGGGATGCCGAGGATGTCGGTGAACTGCAGTCGAACGAATCTGACGTCCTGCTCTTTGAGATCGGCGGTTATGCTCCTGACTTTGTCTTCCACTAAATTTCGCCTCCGATAATAAAAAATGAGTGTATTCAAGTATAAAGATCATTCGCAATATTTCAACCTAAAGGTCAATTAAACTTTAAAGGATGAATCTATGAGGTTACTAAGGTTTATTAATTACAGAAAATCAGCGGTATTAATTTATTTATTCAATATAGCTATTACGAGTTTGCAAGTCCTCGACGAACTTGTTATTCTGGATTTGTGATGAGCGTAAATGCTTTGGACCTGAAAATTATCCGCCACCTGCAGGTAAATAGCAGGGCTTCGCTGAGCAAAATTGCTGAAGAGCTGGATATTTCTCCAACCACTGTCAGTAACAGGCTTGAAAAGCTCAGAGAGGACGGGATTATAGATAAATTCAGCCTTAAGCTCAACTTGCCCGCCCTCGGCTTTGGGCTCACTGCCGTGATCAAAATCAAGGCCAAGGGAACCAATATTCGCCAGGTAGTCGAGGAGCTGCAGGACTATCCTCATTTGACTCACATATACGAAATCACCGGTGATTTCGATATTTTGGTGATCGGGAAGTTTAAAAGCAGAGAAGAAATGAACGAGGAGATCAAGCGCTTGCTCCGGAATTCCAAGATTGAGGAAACCAATACCTCGGTGGTTCTCTCCACAGTCAAAGAGTACGAAAACTCCGAACTAATTTGATTTTCCGCAGGATCTATTCTAAAATGGTATCGATTTGTAATGACAGAGCTCCGAGATTTCAAAATATTTAGTGAATTAAACGAGAGGGATCTAGAAAACCTTCGTGAAAGCGTCAAAGCCATCGATTATGGGAAAGGGGAGATAATATTTCAGGAAGGAGCTCCCTCCTTTGGCTTTTATTTGATTTTTGAAGGCCTGGTAAAACTGGTAAAAAGGACGCTCCGAGGAAAAAAACAAATATTGAAGCTTGCCGGGCCAGGTGAATTTCTCGGTGAAGCCACGCTTTTCGACAAAGGCACTCACGTCGCTTATTCTAAAACCCTGACCGACTGCGAGGTTGGTTTCGTGGAGCGTGGGGATTTCTTTTATTTTTTAGAAAAGCACCCCCAGACCATCTTTCGCATTTTTGAAAAAATGTCCGAGGAATTGAAGGCATTTCAGAGTAAACTTGCCGAGCGCTCCTACAACAGCAGCAAAGAACGCCTCGCTCGCTTCATCCTCAGTCTGGGCCAGAAAGGGATCGAGCTCTCGCGTGCGGAGCTGGCCGAATTGGCCGGCGTCTCCTCCAAAACGGCAATTAGGACTCTGGGCGAACTTGAGGATCGAGGATTTATAAACATCAAGGACCGCAAGATCGAGATACTGAGCGAGGAAAACATCGCCAATCTTGCTGAACCATTTCCCGTTTCACTCGACGACAACCTTATTATCTGATAATTCAGAAAGCCAAGTGATGGTTGTCCTTGCCACCCTTCCTGAAATCTGCTAATTTTGAAGTTGAATGCGAGTGATTGGGTTCGTGATTCGTTTCTCCGCACATCCATAATATCTTAGCTGGCCTGGTAGCCGGACGGCGTAAGGTTTGAGCTGCTAAGCCAAACGGAAGTGGTTCGTTTGACCAAACGTGCTGCATTATTCGTTGCCACCTATATACTGATCTTCATTCTAATTTACGCTCTCGAATTGACTAACCCCTTTCTGTTAGGTTCGCTAGTAGTTTTGCCGGGCCTGTTGGGCGCAGCTCTTTTGGGATTCAGGGCTTCAGTGAGGAACACCGCTGACCGTTTTCAAGGCTGGGGGACGCACAAATACGCGGAGAAAATCTTCCAAAATTCTTCGAACATGCTCTTCGTAGTCGATCGGGAGGGTAACGTCTTGCGCCGCAACAGGGCCTCTCGAGAGACTCTTGGCAGGGCAGGCAGGGATAATTTGAATGTGGCCGAAATCGTGCACCCGGAAGACCTCGATAGAGTAAAAAGCGAACTAAAAAGGATGTTTGATGGGGGGTATATCAGGGATCTCCAGCTTCGAGTAATTCCCGAGAAAAGTCTATCGGAAGCGGAAGAAACCATCCCGGTCGTTATGCAGGGTAACTCCGTGACCGATTATGCGGGTGTCATCGAATTTGCCAACCAACAGGAGCAACATCGACTGAGGCGAAAGTTGCGAGAATCCGCCGCCCGTTACCGCTATCTGATTGAGGACGCCATCGATACACTTGATTCGGGAGTCGTTCTCATAGACAAGAATCGAGAAGTAGTGTGGTTGAACGAGACCATGGAACATTTCTTCGGGATTGATAGAGAAAATATCATCGGCCTTTCCGCCAATCGGGCCTTACGGACCTATGTGGATTCTTTTGACTCGCCCGAAGATTTCCTGGAAGTTGCGGAGGGGGCCTACGCCAGTGACGAATATGTGGGGAACCACACTTGTTATTTGACTGACGGTCTGGGAAAAACTCAGCGGATATTGGAATATAGGAGCATTCCGATTGAGACCGATCGATATGCAGGAGGACGGATTGAGCACTACATCGATATTACCGAAGTAAAGAGACTGGAACGCAACTTGAGAGAGAAAACTCGCAGATTGAAAAACAGCAACGAGAAACTTGAAGAGTTTTCAAGAGGTATTTCGCATGACCTGAAGGCGCCCCTGCAGACTCTTGAAGGTTACAGTCAGATGCTTCTTGAGGACTACTCGGAGGAATTGGGTGAGGACGGGCGGAGCAAACTCGAAGCTTTGAGTCATACCTCTCAACGGCTGAGAGATCGCATAGAAGGTCTGTTGACTTATTCTAGCATTGAGGTACGGGAAGATTCTTTTGAAAGAGTAGATCTGGGTCGACTGCTGTCGGAGCTGAGGGAAGATTTGGAATACGTTCTGGAGGACGTGGATCTCCGCGTTCCTGACGAGTTTCCTCCTTTGCGCGGGAATCCCACGTTGATCACTGAACTCTACAGCAACCTCATTTCCAACGCCGTTAAGTACAATGACAAAGAGGTTGCCAAGATCGAAATCGGGTGGGAAAATAGTGACGGTATCCGGAATCTGCTGTGGGTCAAGGATAATGGTCAGGGTATCAAAGAGCGTTATTTGGAGAAAATCTTCAAAGTCTTTGAAAAGTTGAATCCGCGCGAAAATCCGGAGGGAACGGGTATCGGTCTCGCGCTTTGCAAACGTATCGTGGAAGAGCATGGGGGGCGAATCTGGGCGGAGTCCGAGGTGGGCGAAGGAACAACTTTCTACTTTACCCTACCTGGAGACCAGATTCGAGACCAGTCCTCGTATCGCCACTACGGTGACGGCGAGGGGTCGGAAATGTACGACCTCGAGAACGAGGGTAATGGAAAACACACAGAGGAGGTTAAGCCGGCGGGATAACGTTGGCTCTATGATCAATGGTCAAAAACAACGGTAAACGGCTTAGGATTCTGCTTGTAGAAGATGACGAGTACGATGTCCAGCTCACTGAGCGGGCCCTTTCAAAAAGCGATGTGGACTCCGAACTCTACGTGGTCTGGGATGGAGAGGAGGCCCTGGATTTTTTGTACCAGCGGGGGGAGTTCGAAGATTCCCCTGAACCCGATCTGGTATTACTGGATCTGAAATTGCCCAAGATTGGCGGCCACGAAGTGCTTGAGAAGGTGAAGGAAGACGAAAGTCTGCGTCATATCCCGGTGATCGTTTTGACCGTTTCGGAACGCGAAGAGGATATGGTCAAGGCTTATGACAGCGGTGCCAGCAGTTACATTCACAAGCCAGTTAAGCCCGATGAGTTCGGGAAAGTCATTCAGACCGTGCAAGAGTACTGGAAAATGTCCGAACTGCCCCCCCGCTGATTTCTTATCCCCTACCGGGCCTCAGCGGGGATTGATAGCTGCACTTCGTTCCCTGGTGATGAGTTTCCCTGGAGCGTTCTACCTTGCTCACCCCTCCCGGTGATGAACAAGTTTAATTAACCCACCACAATTCCTTTCTGTGTTACCAGTTTCAGATCATAATAAATCGGATCAGGATAAGAAGGGAATGCAACCAACCAAGGAACGCGCAGGATTTTCAAATTATCCAACGATACCCCTTCGTTGTTTTACCCGGGGAGGCGGGTATATATCCCCCGAATGACTTTCATACCTCGGTAGCTCCTGAACCTAAATCCCGCCTTCCCTCCAGCCCCTTACCAATTTGATTTTCCCCCTCCGGAGATCTCCGGAGGGGGATTTATGATTTAGGAAAGTAGCTGAGCGCGTCAGCTAGCTTTTTTCTTAAGCTTTTCCCAATCGTGGTCGACGAGCTCTTGAACTTCCTCTACTACGTGTTGATTCTGAGGATTAAATAGGTGGGCAAACCGCTTTTGAGGTTTTAACCACTCTGATACCGGGAGTTTTTCTTTCGGTTCGTAGTTTATTTCGTAGTTGCCCTCATCGACTTCGTACAGCGGCCAATAGCAGGTATCTACTCCGGCCTGAGCGATGTTTACTGCTTCACTGGGGGGGACGCGCCAACCCAACTGACAGGTGGCGAGGACGTTTAAAAAGGCGGGTCCGTCTTTTTCCACTGCTTTCTCCACCTTGTTCGTTAAATCGGTCAGGTTGGAAATTGAGGCCTGTCCCACAAAAGGAACATCGTGAGCGGCGACTATTTCAGTTAGGTTTTTCCTCCAGTGTCTTTCGCCGTAACTCTGTTTCCCCGCCGGGGTAGTTGTGGCCGAGGCACCTTTGGGTGTTGCACTCGAGCGCTGTATTCCTGTATTCATGTAGGCTTCATTGTTTAGACAGACGTAGAGAAAGTCGTGGCCGCGTTCCAGCGCCCCTGACAGCGATTGCAGTCCGATGTCGTAAGTTCCCCCATCTCCCGCGAAAGCCACGAACTGAATTTCCTTATCGATTTTCCCTTTTCTTTTCAGCACCTGATAAGCTGATTCCACGCCACTGATCGTCGCAGCTGCATTTTCGAAGGCGTTGTGAATCCAGGGTATGTTCCATGCAGAGGTTGGGTAGCGGCTGGTCGCGACTTCCAGACAACCGGTGGCGTTTGAGGCAACCACATCGTCTTCTATAGAATTTAAAATATTGCGTACTGCTATTGGCAGGCCACATCCGGAACACAGAGAATGGCCGCTTTCGAATCGTCGTTTTTGTTCTTCTCTTTTTGCTAACGCTTTTGGGCTTGCCATATTAGTATACCTCCAGTTATTCCCGGACGCCTATGTATCTCATCTTCTTTTCCAGGCTTTCGTCCTTGATCTCCTTTAGGACGGCGATCAAATCATCAGTGGTGGTGTCCCTGCCGCCCAGTCCGTAGGTGTAATTGTAAAGTCTCGGGGTTGATGAGAGATCTGAGAGCGCCGAGCTTATCTCGAGATATAGGGGGCCGGCGCTGCCAAAGGACATAGAGCGGTCTAGAATTGCAACAGATTCCTTGTCCGCCAGGGCCTCTTTTATCTCTCCCCCGGGGAAAGGTCTGAACAGCCAGGGTTTCAAGAGACCCACTTTTTCGCCCTCTGCTCTTAGTTCATCGATGGCCTGTTTTGCAGTACCAGCCGTGGAACCGAGAACTACGAGAGCTTGCTCCGCGTCCTCCATTCGGTAGTCGTCGTACAGTCCCTCATATTTTCGATCAGAAAGTTCATTAAACTCCCGCTGGACTTGGAGAAAAGTTTCGGGAACGTTTTCAATTGCGTCCACGTGCTGCCGTTTGTGCTCGAAGTAGTAGTCGGGCATATCGAATGGTCCTTGAGTAGTAGGGTTATCGGTGTCCAGCAAGGGATAAAGTGGATCGTATTCCCCTACGAAATCGGAAACGATTTCGTCGTCCAGCAGTTCTGCCACTTGCGCTGAGTGAGTAAGGGTAAAGCCGTCAAGGGTCACCATGGCCGGAAGCAGCACGTCTTGGTCTTCGGCAAGCTTTTGAGCCATAATCGTGAAATCGTAGGCTTCCTGAGCGTCTTCTCCGTAAATCTGGATTACCCCGCTGTCCCTGGCTGCCATGGAATCGGAGTGATCACAGTGAATATTAATGGGGCCGCTTAAAGCACGGTTGCAAATCGCCATTACGATTGGGGCTCGCATTGAAGCTGCGATGTACACGATTTCCATCATCAGAGCAAGCCCTTGGGAGGCGGTTGCGGTCATTGTTCTGGCTCCCGCGGCAGCTGAACCTACGCAGGCACTCATGGCCGAGTGTTCCGATTCCACTGTGACTACGTCCGAGTCGACTTCCCCATCTGCCACGTACTGAGCGAAGTACTCCATAATTTCAGATTGAGGAGTAATTGGGTAAGCTGCAACCACATCCGGTTCTATCTGGCGCATGGCGTTTGCTACGACTTGATGACCGGTCAAGACTTCCCGATTATCTTTGTTACTCATCCTCCCCTCCCTCTTCTTCTGGTTTCATGCTTATGGCGTCCACCGGGCAGATCTCGGCGCAGATTCCACATCCTTTGCAATGTTCGTAATCTATGCCAGCAATTTCCTCTTCATCGAGGAAAAAGGCTGCATCGGGGCAATTTTGCCAACACTGGAGACATTGAATACAAGTATCTTCATCCCATATCGGACGTTCGGATCTCCAGTCGCCGGTTTTATTTAACTCCGGAGTTGCTCCTCCGGTTATAACTGCACCGATTGGAACCTCGTCGTACTTTTTCAGTTCTATTGCCATAATTCCTCCTCGGGTTTATTAGCTGATCTGTGATTCCAACTTCTCATATCCGGCTCGCAGTGCTTCCAGGTTTTTGGTTACTACTTCCTCCGGTAACTTTTTGGATAAAGCCGTCCTGACTTCTTCTTTGGCTATTTCGAGATCGGTTCCCAGGATGCAGGCCAGAGCACCTAAGACCGGTATATTGGCGTAACCACTTCCCGCCTCGTCTGCGATCGTGTTAGCATCAAAGGCATAAATGGTTCCTTCAAAATCAGTTTCCCCTCTAATCGTTTCGGCATCCTTCGTGGTGTTAACTAAAAGAGTGCTTTCCTCAGTTAGCCCCTCCGTCGGATTGGCCGCTGTTAACAAAGTAGGGTCAATGACCGCGACAATATCCGGTTCATACACCCCGGAGTGAATCTGGATGTCGTCTTCGGAGACCCGATTGTAAGCTTTTATCGGTGCCCCGCTCCTCTCCGGGCCGTACTCGGGAAAAGATTGAACGAATTTTCCTTCCTCCAGGTTTATATCTGCAAGCAGCTGGGAAGCCGTTTTCGCTCCTTGTCCGCCTCTTCCATGCCATCTAATCTCCTTCATAAAAACCCCCTCTGGTTGAAAGGTCATTAAAATAAGAAAAACAAATGGAATTGCTGAGATTGGATAAAGTCATAAGAAGGTTATTCTCAATCATTAAAATTGTAACTTAACCCAGTAACCCAATCAACTACCATCTTTCCGGATGCACGTTGGGCTGTGGGTATTGAGTTCAAGCCGTCGGTCAGATAGTAAAAGGATAGTACGCGAGATCTTTACTCCACTACTTTAAGTACCTCATCTTGCAGTTCCCCCGGCGAAACCAGATCCACATATTCTTGAGTTTCCTTTTCCAGTTTTTCTCTCGCCTGGGATTTGAACTCTTCGGGTACCACTAATAAAACGGGGATATCGTGCATTCGACAGGCAAATAATCTGTCGTCGATGGATATATGCTCCATTCCTGAAACGGGAGTCAGTTTGTGTAAATATGCAATTACCGCTGAAACACCGTCGGCAGCAGTAAGATGCGCGATATATTTTCCGTGACCGTCCGCTCCGTTGCCCAGTGGTAAAGTCTCGTGCCCCTGGGCACATAAGGTGCTCAACAAGTCAGGGTTCGTGCCTTCCATATAGCCGATCAGTGCCATGTCGACCTCCTCCTTGATTTCTGGTGAGAGCCGAAAATCGACGTACATTAATATTGCCATCTGCCTGGATGTTTTGCAACATGTGATCAATCGGGAGAACTTAACTTGAATTTGGGAGGAGGGGGTAAAGGCTGCCGTCCCCTCTACTCGTACGGTCAGGGAGTCCTTCGTATTACGATTGTCTAACTCCTGCCCGAAGCAAGTCCTTCGCAGTACCTACCTTTGTAGCTACTCTTATGACGAGTATGACTCCTTTATCCGTATTCTGGCTATCTTTGGTTGTGGTCCTTTCTACCGTTCTGCTGTTTCGTGATTTCTCAAGGGGCCTCATAACACTTGGCGTAGCCGGCGTGCCCTTGATATTATTGGTGGTCGTGGGCTTCAACTGGGCAATTATCGGCCTGGCAGCGGGTCTGGGCCTGTTGAGTGTGTCCAATCTCCCGGGTTATAAGTCAGCGATTCCTTTCGGCTCGCTCAAAGGATTGGCTCTCGTTTCTGCAGGCTTGGTTGCTTACTGGGCCGGGTTTCGAATTCAATTTGCGAGCCTGGCCTTTCAAAGCGATTACTTGTATTTCTCCTGGTTGAGCCTGCCGCTGACTTTAGGATGGCTATGGGTTATTACCCGTTCCGTGGAGTACGTTTACGGAGAACTGGGGAGAAGGAGTTGGTCCCTATTTCTGACTACGGTATTTACAGTAACCTTTGCCTTTTTAGTGCTTGTTGCAGTCCAGGCCGATCAAGGCCTTCAGCTCGGTTTGAATTTAGGTCTGGTCCTGCTGGCACTGTGTCTTGGCTTGGTATTTGTCAAAGGTGATGGCGGGGTAAGGCCTGTTTTAGCCCGTCAGCTGGGGTTCATGCTGGCAGCTCTTGCCATTTCTGGAGTCGTGAAGTCCTTGACTGCTTTCGTCTTGATTGCTCCCGTGGCCTCCCTGGTGGTACCGGTGTCCAGTAAATCCTGGGCGCTAGTCCGGGGGACTTTCGTCCAATCGGAACAACGGGATCTTTTATCCTGGATAAGCGAATACACCGGATCCAGACAGCTCAGCGTCGTAGCCATGTATTGTGGCCTTAGTTACCTTGGATTGGGGTCTGCTTGGTATATTTGGGATCCTTCTCCCATCCCTTTCACCATCCTGGCTTCCTCCGGTTTTCTGCTGCCTTTCATGATTTGGTTGACCAGAGGAGTTGTAGAATTTCTGCAAGGGTATTCTAAAAGTATTTTCTCGACGCCCCGGAGCGTTAGCATTTTTGGGGTACGGTTTTGTAGGACTGATCTGACCGAGACCACCGATAGATTACTGGACCTGATCTCCGGGCCGGGAACCAAGTACGTTGCCACTCCTGATGTCACTGCTGTAATGAAAGCAAAGAGCAATATGCTGCTGAGACGCGCCTTTTCCAGTGCCGATATAGTAACCCCTGATGGTACTGGCCTGGTTTGGGCCAGTCAGGTAATGGACGCTGATTTGCCGGAGAGGGTTGCGGGGATCGATGTGTTAGCCGACCTGTTTGATTCGGCTGGAGGCCTGGAGGTCTTTCTCTTAGGCTCTCGCCGCGAAGTGGTCAAAGAAGCCGGTGCCCATATCGTCAGCTCCTATCCCGGAGTGGAGGTCGTAGGTACCCACCATGGCTACTTTTCCAAGGGGGAGGAAGACCAACTTGTTCAGGAGATCAATCAAGTCTCGCCTGATGTGGTATTGGTAGGAATGGGTGTTCCGCGGCAGGAGCGTTGGATCTTCGATAACATGGAGGATCTCGACACGGGCCTACTCATGGGGGTAGGAGGCAGTTTCGACGTTTTATCTGGTAGGTTGCCCAGAGCCCCACAGTTGCTCCGTAAGCTGGGCCTAGAATGGTTGTACAGAATCTGGTTGGAGCCGAGTCGGCTGTGGAAAGCTCGGCTGATCCCTCTGTTTATGTCAAAGGTTGCACGGGAGAAGTTGCTGACAACTTTAAAGGACCAGGTCCTCTAATTTAAGCTGCAGACAAGTGTCATTCCAGGAATCCTCTTCCAGTTGAAAAACGAGATTATACCTTTCTCGTTCTTTTATCTGTTCCAGGGCCCCCGCCATGTTAAAACCTATGCAATCGAAGGTTTCGGTCTCCAGTTCCAGGTCCATTTTCAGATGATTCTTCCGCTTGCCCACCTTTCGAAGATTGCTTACCGGGGCCTCCTCGAGCAAGAAGATAGGGGGAGGGTTGCCCGGACCAAAAGGTCTCAGCTGGTTGACCTCATCCAGTAGCCTCTCTTCAATTTCGTGGGGGTTTATAATTGCATCGATTTGCTTTTTGGCCGCTTGTGGCTCGCTCTTCTCTCGATCTTTAAGTATTTGGCTTGACCATTGGCCGATACACTCTCGGAACTGACCGACCTGGTGCGGTTCCAGCTGAAATCCGCCGGCCATTTCGTGACCTCCAAAGCGGGTGAGATAGTCAGAGCACCGCGTGAGGCCCTTAATGATGTTTAATCCCTGAACGCTTCTCACGGAGCCTTTATATCTAGGTCCGTCCCTGGTCAACACGCAGGCGGGCAAAGAATACTGGTTGGCTAATTTAGAGGCAGTTAACCCAATTATGCCCGGATTCCACTCCTCATCCTTTATGAACACTACTCCCTCCTCTTGAGGAGTGATTTTTCTATCTTCTAGTTTTTGTTTGGCCTCTTTGGTGGTTCGTTGCTGGAGATCGGAGCGATCTTCATTGTAATCTACCAGTACTTCGGCGAGATATTTAGCTCTGGCCGCTTGCCGGGTGGTTAACAACAGGAAGCCCACTTTTGGGTCACCCACCCTATTTGCGGCATTTAGTTTGGGGGCAATTTGAAAGCTGATAGTACGGGCCGTCAACGCTTTCTTCTTCAACCCCAATCTCTCAATTAAAGCATCCAAACCCACCGTAGGCGACCGATTGAGGGCAGTTAATCCCATTTGAACCATCCTGCGATTCTCGTCTTCACTTCCGCTTATCAGAGGCACCATGTCGCCGACGGTACCCAGGGCGGCCAGCTGTATTAAGGCCCCGTCAGTTCCAGGTTTGTCTGGAGACGAATTTTTGAGGGCCGAGGCCAATTTGTAGGACACTCCGGACCCTGCCAGGTTTCTGTTGGGGTATGTGGAGTCGGAACGTTTTGGATTTACTATCGCGGTGGCGGGGGGCAGGTCATTTCCCGGAGTATGGTGATCGGTGACTATTACGTCCACCCCGTGTTTTTGCAAATGCTCGATCTCCTTTGTTGCTTTGACCCCACAATCGGTGGTTATTAACAGTTGAAAATCTTCATCTATGATCCGGGCGGAGTTCGAAGGATCAAGGCCATGGCCGGACCCTCGGTCCCCCAGCTCAACTTTGACGCTAACTTCTTCTCGGCAGGCAATTTCGGTTAGAGTTAAGTATAATATCGCAGCACTGCAGAGACCATCAACGTCGAAATCGCCATGAATGAATATACGCTCCCCTTTATCTAAAGCATCCTGAATGCGATCCACGGCCTGGCTCAGCCCTTTGAGTTTGTGGGGATCGTGGAGAGAGCTTGAAGAGTCACGAAATACGAGAGGGTACTCTTCGCCGAATCTACTAGCCAGTAGGCGGGCGAAGGGTTTGGAGCAGTTCAATTGGTTTTGGACTCGCTCTACCACATCCTGGTTCGGATGGGACAGAGACCATTTCCGGGATGAAATCAAGGAATTCATTATTCCTTGGCCAAATATTTATCCCAGAGATAAACCACGGGAGCGGCTATGTAGATGGAGGAATAAGTTCCAACTAAAACTCCTATGAGGAGCGCCAAGGAGAAAGCCTTGAGAACTGGCCCGCCGAAAAGCACCAGGGCCAGAACGGGAACAAAGGTGGTGGCCGAAGTGCCCAGAGTGCGAGGCAAGGATTGATTGATGCTTTTGTTAATTAGCTCAAAAGTAGTTAAAGCTCTGGCACTTCTCTTGGAGGTATTTTCTCGGATCCTGTCGAAGTAGACGATAGTATCATTCAGGGAATAACCCACAATAGTCAAAAAGGCCCCGATAGTGGGGAGATTGATCTCCACCTGGAACAGGGAAAACAAAGCCAGAGCGATGGTCACATCGTGAACCACGGCAAGGACAGCACCGATGGCATAGCGTAGGCGAAACCGCCAACTCAGATATATTAAGATGACCACCAAAGCCAAAATCACGGCTTGCCAGCCCTTGTTCTGAAGCTCCCTACTAATTTGAGTACCTACAGACTTCCTGCTGATTCCGCCTTCAGGTATTGAGAAAGACTGATATAAGGTCTTTTCAATGTCTTCTATAGTGTCCTGGTTCTCGCTTACGTTTAGCTTGGTGGTGATCGTTTTCCAGTTTTCGCCCCGGACCTCTTGTATTTTACTGTTGGACAGCGCAGTGTCCACATCAGTTAGCTTGGAGCGAATTTCCCCGGTTGGTATTGAATCCTCAAGCTCCACGGTAAATTCCGTTCCACCCGCGAAATCGATTCCCATGTTCAAGCCTCCGAGGAAAATTAATAGCCCTCCCCCGAGGATCAGAACTATGGAGAGGCTGAGCCAGAATTTGAACTTTCCCAGCAGATCGTAGTCAAAATCCATTCCGCCCCCTTTTCAATTCATATAGCTGGAACCCATACGAAAAATCACGAATCAATCGAGATTATTAATTTGCCTCATCATTTTGGATTTAATTCGATCAGCTTTGTTCTGGTGCAATGGTCCTTTTGCAGCTGCTCGATCCGCAAATTTCATCAACTCGGGTATTTTCTCCCGGGCTTTTTTCTTTTCTTTGTTTTTAATAAGATCTTCAATCTCATTTATTTTGCGTTTAAGGGCCTGTTTACGATTTCTATTCCGCTTACGCCGTTTTTTCTCCTGGCGCATCCGTTTTTCTGATGACTGAATAGTTGGAATGATTTTTCACCTCCAGCTTGAGCATTAAGTGTCAGACAGTGGGAATGGTAACTAATGATGAAGTGGAAATCAAGGAAGCCAGCCTACCTTAAGAGAGTTGTAGAGGCAGAAAACGGGGTTTGATTGATTAGAAAAGGAAAAGAAAAAACATGGACTCAGCTACACTCCATTTCCTTTACCCAGGCCAGATTGTTTTTCGCTTCCCTCAGGTTTTTCGCAAGCCGCGGGCTGGAGTTATCTTCGTGAGCCTTTTCGATCTCATCGATCCATTCGTCGACCTTCTGTTGTACCTCGTCAAGCCTTTCCAGGGCCAGGTCGCTTTCGCCGCGGTTGAAGGCCTGCAGGCACTGTTCAAGTTCTCCTACCAGGGCTGAAATTTCTGCGGCAAGCAGGATAAGGTCTGGTTGCTGAGACATTCTCCTTCCTCCATTTGGGATTATTCCTCTTCTTCGGGATTTTTAGACAGGTCCTCTTTGAGATAGTTTTCAATTTGCTTCAAAACCCGTTTTTTAATTCTAGATACCTGGCGCTGTGAAACCCCGATGTCATCCCCGACCTTTTCCTGTGTGTCTTCATCAAAGAACAAGCCTTTAACCACTTCTTGTTGAACTTGAGTAAGTTTTTCAATTGCCTGAGCAATACGTACTTTGTACTCGATAGGTAGATCCTCTTCATGTTTGCTGCGGATCTTCTCGTAATCAATGTACTCGGGGCGAGGATCGGATTTTCTGCGCTGCTCATCTATGGAGACGTAGGTCATTGAATCGCGGGCTTTAAGAACTTCCCGGATGCCATCTTCTTCGATATTTAGTTCCTCCGATAATCGCTGGATGGAGGGCAACTCACCGGTTTCATTGTATATTCTTTCCTGGGCCTCTTGAACATCCTGATTTAACTCCGATATCCACTGTGGAACGTGAACAACCGGCGCGTTGTCTCTAATGTGGTGGCGGATCTCGCCTTTGATCAGATAAGTTGCATAAGTACTAAATTTAGTGCCCCGACTGAGATCAAAATTTTCGGCTGCATTCAGTAACCCCAGATAGCCGGCTTGCATGAGATCATCGAATTCGAAACCCGAATGCAAGTAATCCTTTACTATGGACTTCACCAGGCCAATATTTTGTCGGGCCAGCTGGTCTTTTAAGCCCCCCAGCTGATTTTTGATACGTTCCTCTTCGCCCCCAGAAGTCCCGCCAAGTTTATCTTCAAGCCGTTGAATCTCCTGAAGCAACTGTTCGTTTGATTCATCAGGTGTCATATCGGGTCACCTTACTCGATTTACTTTCCCACGCAGAAACGGGAAAAGATTCTATCCAGCACTTCCTCGGAGAGATCTTCCCCGAGCAGCTTCCCCAGGGATTTTCGTGCAGAGCGAATGTCCAGTTCGGCCAAGTCAAGAGGATGGCCTCCTCCAATAGAGTCTAGCGCCGCATTAATGTCCCTTTTAGCCTCCTGTAGCAGTTGTTTCTCGCGGATATTGAGAAGGTAGATATCTTCCTTTCGATGGATCTGACCTCCCCAGACCAAGTTAGTCATGGCACTTTCCAGGTTCTCGATGCCGAGACCCGTTTTGGCGGATATTTTCAGTATCTCGGCCCAGTTTTCACCCAACTGCAAGGAGGCACTCGCTTTCGACAACATTCTATCCAAATCGATTTTATTCAGCAACAGAATCGTTTCCCGGGGCTCGAGGGATTCGGCTATTTTCAAATCGTCTTCGGTCAACTCCTTGCTTGCGTCGACCAGAAACAACGAGAGTTCGGCTTCTCGGCCCTGTTCTTTGGCTTTCTGAATACCGTATTCTTCCACCTCACTCTGAGGTTTGCCTATCCCGGCGGTATCCATTATCCGGAAGGGGATCCCATCGATTTCCAGCTCCTCTTCTATTACGTCCCTAGTGGTTCCCGGCTGTGGAGCTACGATGGCTCTATCTTCTTTTAACAACGTATTGAGCAAGGTTGATTTTCCCACGTTGGGTTTGCCCAGTATGGCTACCTTGTGTCCCTGACGCAATATTTTGCCGTCCCGGCTTTTTTCTAGAAAATCTTCGATTTCCCGCTGGATATCCAGGAGAATACTCGCAAGATCCTCGGTTTCGACGATTGAGTCTTCGTAATCTGGGAAATCTATCGCCACCTCGATTTCTGCGAGCAGGTCCGTCAGATCCTCACGAAGCGAATTGACGAAATCGCTGAATCGGCCCTGTAACCGATCTAAGGCTAGATCCAAGGAAAAAGTGGTCTTGGCTTCGATAACCTCCCGGACGGATTCGGCCTGATCGAGGGTGATTCTTCCGTTGAGAAAAGCTCGTTTGGTAAATTCCCCGGGCTCCGCCGGTCTGGCACCGTGTTCGAAGGTCAATTCCAGCACTTCCCGTAGCGGAACGACCCCGCCGTGACAGTTTATTTCCACAATGTCTTCCCGCGTGTAAGTTTTAGGAGCTCGCATAATTGAGAGCAGCACTTCGTCAATGGCTTCCCCGCCGTCCTTGATAAAACCGTAATGAATAGTATGAGAGGATGCCTGCTTGAGCTGAATGTTCTGGGGCGAGTGGAATATTTCGCCGGCGATCTCGATCGCCCGAGGGCCTGACAGGCGGACTATTCCTATTCCACTTTTTCCTATGGGCGTCGAAATGGCTGAGACGGTATCCTGTTTTTGCTCGTTCACTCTGCGTTGTCTTCGTCCCCAGTTGGTTCGATGATTACCCTCCTCTCGCTGCCTTCTCCTACGCTGTAGGTTCGAACTCCCTCGACTTCTGCAAGTGTGACATGGATCCATTTGCGCGTTCGCGAAGGCATAGGGTTGAGCCGTATTCGGCTGTGTGAAGAACGAGCTTTCGAGGCTGCCCGCCTGGCAAAGGCTTGTAGCTCTTGGAGTTTCCGTTTCTTATTGCCGTTGACGTCTAGTGAAACTCTGCCCTGAATATTGTGTTTTCTTCGTAAGACAATCTCGAGGAAAGTGACCAGATGCTCAAAGGCCTCTTCCCCCTGAGTGAAGATTCGGGGAGATCCCCGTAAATCGAGGTATACCTCGTTGGTGGGGGGTAGCGAAGCCTTTACGGTAACTCGCTCTCTCAGGATCTCGCACAACTCCTGAGTGTAGTCTCGTAGCTCTTCTAAAACCTCGTTAGAGATTTTTTCCATGGTTTCTAAGTGGCTTCAGCTTCCGATTCCTGTTTTTCCATTTCCCAGTTTATAAAGGACTGTTGGCCGACTTGGAACAGAGTGGTAAGAAAGTAATAAAGCCACAGTCCGGCGGGGAAATTGTGCAGCATCACGCCCATGAATAATGGAAACACCAGTCCCATCCACTTGTTTTGGCCTCCTCCCCCTCCGGGAGTTTGCATAAGTTGTTGCTGCACGATCATTATTCCCACGGTCAGAGCGACCAGAATGTAGTAAGGGTCGTGTAGGCTAAGGTCATTTAACCACAGGAACCCGGGAGAGAGGTGAATCTGCTCGGCGCTGTACAGTATGGCCCGCCAGAGCAATATCAAGATGGGCAACTGGATAAACATCGGTAGGCAGCCCCCCATGGGATTTACTCCCTCTTCCTTGTACAATTCCATCATCGCCTCTTGTTGCTTCTGGCGGTCGTCTTCGTATTCCTCGCGGATTTCTTCCATTTTGGGTTGCAGTTCCTGCATCTTTCCCATGGAACGGTACATATTTTTCATTAGAGGGTAGAGGAGAATTCGAATGAGGACTGTAAACATTATAATGGCCCATCCGTAGTTGCCGGTCCACTTGTAGAGCTGATTCAGAAAACCGATCACGGGCACTAATAACTTGCTGAACAGGCCGATTTCGTCTATGGATGCCAGCCCTACGTTTGAAAGTAGTACGTGACGCCGTCGCCCGCCGTAAATGGTGAACTCGTGCTTTTCCGCATCACCGGCCCCAAGTTCTTTCTCGCCCAGGTTAAAGCTCAGGACACCGTCGGAAAAATTGGGGGTGGTCTTTATCGCTTTTTGGGTATTGTTTTTAAAGAAGAATACAAGGTCTTCGCCTACTAAACCAGCGCCGCCAAATTTTTCGTAGGAGCCCGAAGCCAGAATACTGTTGCTTACTTCGCCGTCAAAGATATATCTGACATTGGGGTCGCTCAAATAACTTACGTCATCGGTGCTTTCCCGCGCTCCAATTTCATCTACGATGAGGCGATTATCGTCTCCCATAGTTAGGGGTTCTTCGGATAGGTTGGTCAAAGAAATGTCTAATTCGATGGTGTAGTTGGGATTATTGTGGATCACGTAAGTCTTTTCGACCCTCAAGTCATCAGTTTCCCCGACGAAGGAGATGGTGGCCTGGTCATATTTTTTCTCCGAAGGAAGCTGGACTTGGTAAGAACTGGGAAGCTGGTCTTCTTCTGCGGAGGTTAACTGTCCGGGGAATACGGCGTCTTGATCGTAGGAACGCTCCATGGTTTCCGGGTTGGTTGCAGTTCCCGAAACGAGTTCTGCCTGCTTTGATCCATAGGAGGCGAAATGGAGGAAGATGCTCCTTATGGAGCCGTCCTCCGTCGAGAACAGGTAATTTGCCAGTTCAGTGCGGACTTCTACCACAGGGCGGTCTTCGTGACGGGTAATTTCTATTTCCTTCTTGTGTTGATTCTGGGAATAAGCATTTGTGGCGCATAAGAAAAAAAACGCGCCAATTAGCGCAAGAATAACGGACGACCTGATCAATGTTGTTCTGAAATTCACAAAGGGCCCTCCTCGCAAGGCTCAGTGTCAAATGATTTTACATAAAGCAGGGTTCTATTTCAATCCAGTTGCGCTCTAAAGCCGAATTTGAAATTGTCGGTGCCCCTTGCCTGGCTCGTTAGAGGAAGCAAGCCGGGTGTCCTCCTCCACCTTTGTAAATGTTTTCTGGCCTGAGAGCACCTGTTGGATTGACGCGGTTGCACTGGTTGTCCTATTTAGGTACACTAATTTCGCTTAATCCCGTTCACATGGTGGCTTTTGCCGATAAAATACTTTGGATAAAGTTTTTCGGGCCAGAAGAGAAGACGTTTGTGAGGGGTGTGAATGTTCACGGGAATGATCGAGGAATTGGGAGAGCTGAAGAATAGAGCTCGGCACAGGTTTACGTTTTCCTTTCCCGGAGACATGAAAGCGTTGAAGATCGGGGGAAGTATTTCGGTCAACGGTAGCTGTCTGACGGTAGTTGAAATCCGGAGGGACAAAGGAGCTTTTGAGGTGGATCTTTCCGCTGAAACTCTGCATAGGACCACCTTGAGCAAGATCCAGCCGGGGGATAAAGTCAATATGGAGCTTCCTCTGGAAGCCAGCTCTCTTTCCAACCGATTAGAAGGCCATTTTGTACAAGGTCACGTGGATGATATCAGTCGTGTTCTGGGGATCTCCAGAAAGGGTAATGACTACATTTTTCGTTTTGCATTGCCGGCGCAATATCGCGATCTGGTGGTCGAAAAAGGGTCAATTGCCATAGAAGGAATTAGCCTGACTCCTTATGAAGTATCGCGTAGTTCGTTTTTGACTAGCGTCGTACCACATACTTACTCTCAGACCACCCTCCAGTATAAACGGCCGGGTGCGGAGGTGAATCTGGAGTTTGACGTCTTGGCCAAGTACGTTCAAGCAAACGGTCCTTGACTCGGTCTATGCAGTATTTCCACTGTTTTTGTTCCTGAAATGTTCCTAAGAGGAGTGGGGTTCCATGTCTTTCGATAAGGTCGAAGCCGCGATCGAATCCTTTGGGAAGGGTGAGATGGTGATTATTGCAGATGGTGAGGACCAAAACAGTCAGGGGGACTTGGTGATGGCCGCGGATAAAGTTGATCCCGAAGACGTCAATTTTATGGCAAAAAAAGCCCGTGGTCTAATCTGTGTAGCGCTGGAACCGGAGAGAATTTCGGAGCTGAATCTGGAGCCTATGGCTCAGGAAAATGCCTCCGCGGAAGTGCAAAATTTTACTGAATCAGTGGATGCCCGGGAAGGGGTTACCACCGGGATTTCCGCTTACGACAGGGCCCATACCATCTCGCTCCTGGCGAACCCGGACACCGAACCATCGGATTTGATGCGACCCGGTCATATATTCCCCCTACAGGCCGAAAAAGGAGGAGTACTTCGTCGGGCCGGCCGTACGGAAGCGGGTATAGATCTGACCCGGTTGGCCGAGGTCAGACCTGCAGCGGTTTTGTGTGAGATCATGGATGAAGACGGCTCGCTGGCCAGGTTCCCCCACCTTCGAGAGTTTTCAGACAAGCATTCCCTGCCCCTGATCAGTATAGCTCAACTGATCAGGTATAGAAAAAAACACGAAAAACACGTAGAACGTTTCACGGAGACGAACCTGCCCACGGAGTTCGGAGATTTCAAAATGCTCGGTTATTATGATTCCCTGGATGATTCACGGCATCTGGCGCTATTAAAAGGTTCGGTCGAGGGAAAAAAAGACGTCCTGGTTCGTGTTCAAAGCCGGTGTCTTCCCGGTGACATATTTGGTTCGTTGAAATGCGATTGTGGTCAACAGCTGAAAAGGGCCATGAAAGTGATCGAGGAAGAGGGCCAGGGGGTCCTGCTGTACATGAGGCCAGGTGAGGGGGGTCTGGGGGAAAACAGGGAAATTTGCGCCTATGATTCGAACTCAAACCCAAATTTTTCGAAAGAGAGCTCAGGAAAAAGCGCTGATCTTCGCGATTATGGAGCAGGGGCTCAAATTCTGTCCGATCTGGGTCTCAGCTCCATCCGCCTGTTGACCAATAATCCCCGGAAGGTAGTGGGTTTGAAGGGTTACGGGTTACGAATTTCGGAAACCGTCCCCCTGGAGGTCGAGCCCAACGAGCATAACAGGAGCTATCTCCGAAGAAAGAACCAGTTGGGCCATTGGCTGTCGAACGTAGGTAAGGAGTAGTTTTGCCGGAGATCGTTTTTTTGCGAGTGGTCATAAGGAGGGTAATTAAATGTCCGAGGAAGTTGAAGGCTATTTAGACGGTTCAGGACTGGAGATTGGTATAGTGGTCAGTCGTTTCAACAACCTGGTCACCGGAAACCTTCTTGAGGGAGCCAGGGACAGGCTGCAGAGATTAGGGGTGGCCCCGGAGCAGATTACCACAGTTTGGGTTCCAGGTGCCTTCGAGTTGCCCCGAGGGGTGAAAAGTTTTGCCAGTTCTCGAAATTGTGACGGAATTGTAGCCCTGGGAGCCGTAATTAGAGGAGAAACTCCTCATTTTCAATACGTTGCCAGCGAGGTCTCTAAGGGTCTGGCCAAAGCCAACCTGGAACTTTCCGCGCCGGTGAGCTTTGGTCTTATCACCTCCGACACCATGGATCAAGCTATCGATCGGAGCGGCGGAAAACAGGGAAATAAGGGGGCCGAAGCCGCGGAAAGTTTGGTGGAAATGATAAATTTAGAATGCGAACTAAGCGAGTGACTTTTTGCGATGAAATATCACGCCCCTAAAGGTCTCTCCGATATTTTGCCCGAGGAAATCCCTTACTGGCAGGAGGTGGAACGGGGGATCAGGAAGAAGATGGAAGCTTATAGATATCGGGAAATTCGGACCCCTGTAATGGAACAGAGCCAAGTTTTTGCCCGTGGAGTTGGGGAGGACACGGACATAGTTTCCAAGGAAATGTATACCTTCGAAGACAAAGGAGGCCGCTCTATTACTCTGCGACCCGAGAACACGGCCTCCGTGGTCCGCGCTTACCTGGAACACAAAATTTCCGGTCGAGAGGAGTTGTCCAAATTTTACTACATTGGCCCCATGTTTCGTTATGAGGCCCCCCAAAAAGGTCGCTCCAGACAGTTCCACCAGTACGGAGCGGAGGCGCTAGGTTCTGCAGACCCTTCTCTGGATGTGGAGTTGATAGAATTAAGTCTATCATTGCTTGACTCCTTCGGGGTTACGGACGTAGGCCTGGCCATGAATAGCATTGGCTGTTCAGAGGACAGAGAGCAGTACGTGGAAGAGCTGGTGGGGTATCTCCAGCCCCGAGAGGACGACCTTTGTGCGGATTGTCGAAGACGGCTGAACTCCAACCCTCTCAGGATTCTGGACTGTAAAGAAGAGGGGTGTCGAGCCGCGGTCAATTCCGCCCCCGTCATAACCGATTACCTGTGCGAGGAATGCGAGCAACATTTTGACGGTGTTCAATCCTATGCCGACCAGTTGGGAATAGATTACCAGCTGGATCACACCCTGGTCAGAGGGCTGGATTATTATACCAAAACAGTTTTCGAACTCTTTTCCTCTGCCCTTGGTGCTCAGGATGCTTTGATCGGTGGAGGTCGATACGATGATCTAGTTGAGTTGCTGGGTGGCGAACCTACGCCGGCAGTGGGCTTTGCCGCGGGCATGGAACGCCTGATATTGATTCTGAGCGAAGGGGATGAGGACCAGCCTTCCCTGGATCAGCTCGAAATTTATATTGCGACACTGGATGAACGAACAAAATTTACTGGCTTTGAGTTATTGCGAGAGCTTAGGGACCGAGGATTAAATGCGGAAATCGATTATCTGGACAAAAGCCTGCAGGGGCAGCTGGGTTACGCGGACCGTTATGGAGCCAGTTACTCCGTTATCATCGGCCCTCAGGAGCTTTCGAACGACGAACTTACCCTCAGGGACATGGAAAGCGGTGAGCAGCAGACACTTCCTCTATCTACCGCTGCCGAACAGCTGGCGGAGCTAGTTGCTTAATTTTCCTTGGAGGGGCTAGATGGCCCGCAGAACAAAACGGTGCTTACAGCTGGCGGGGAACCTTCAGAGGTTTTCCCTCTGGTATCTCCCCTGGTAACTGTTTTCCGCCGTTTTCTCCAATTTTAAGAACAGGATCTGGCCGATTCGCGCGTCTTTTTTGAGGTGGATTCCGTGAGGATTTAGGATCTGTAGGAGCCCCTGACCCCGTCCTTCGTATCCCGGCTCCCATACTGCCGATACGAGGTTTGCGCCGTTTCTCATCAGCGAGGATCGGGGATATACCAATCCTGCAGCATGTTCGGGGACTTTGATCACCTCATTATAGGTTACACGGTAAGCTTTTCCGCCTTCCAGGTGCCTGGAACCTAAGGGCTGAGCTTCAGCGATTTTCCTGGTGCTATCGTCAAAGTCCATCTGGCCTGCTTCTTTGAACTCCTCCACGGTTCCAACCGTCAGGTCAATTCCGGCCGGCTGGGTTTGAATATCGGAATCAACCAGTTCCCGGACGTAGGATTCGGGTGAAATTAGCATGTTAAAAGTGCCTCCTGGTTTCTTCTTAACTGTATTGGCCTAAAGCGGAACCCTTGATTCTTATAAGGTTCTGCCAAAGTGTAAATATAAGTACACAAGGTTCAAATCTTGCTTCTTATCAAGTGTTTTGCAGTGCCCATTCCCAGAAGTGAATTCAGTGGATTACAAAGACTGGTGATTCAGGTGACGCTTGGATAATCGGGGTTTAGTTTCCTACACTAATCCTGTAAAATCTCCGAACGATTGCAAGTTCTACTCCTTACCTGGTTTTCCTAGGTGAGGGAAGAGGTAACTGCTTCCGCGCTTGGAGGTGTGTGACGTGGATTTATTCGAATCCATTTTTGATCGCAGGTCCGTTCGCAAGTTTACGGAGGAGCCGGTAACGGATCAGCAGCTAGAGAAAATACTCGATGCCGGGCGTTGGGCCCCCTCTGGGAAAAATACTCAACCCTGGAGTTTCGTAGTGGTTCGAGATCCAGAAGTTCAGAAAAAACTGGAAAATCATTCAGGTCAGGGCATCATCGAGAGCGCACCTATAACAATTGGCCTTCTCAAAGACACTTCTCGAGGATATGACGAGTTGAAAGATGCTCAGGGAATCGGTGCCTGTGCCCAAAACATTCTTCTGGCCGTTCACGGTCTGGGCCTCGGTGCGTGCTGGCTGGGATTGACCAGGGATTCTTTCGTGGAGGAACTTTTGGGAGCCGAAGAAGACGAGGAGTTGATGATGCTTATCTCCGTGGGTCGTCCTGCGGCTGAAGAGAGATCTTCGGATAGAAAACCACTAGAGGCGCTGACTCGCTATATCTAAACGGGTGGATGAGCCGTAACTGTCTAAACACTTAGAATGAAGATCTTTTGTTAGCCGGGGTTAGGAAGAGGGTTCAATTCTCATTTTCGGGATCAGGGGATCGTCAGCCGATACCGGCCTGACATCGAGCTCTTCTCCCTCTCCGTTTTTTCGAATTTGAACCGTTACCCAATCTTCCGGATCGGCGCCGCTGTAGCGGGCGGTAAGTCGAGCTGCAATTTGTTTATCGCCGGGTTTTGGCTGGCCGGGTAATATTGTGGTTGGGCCCGGACGGTCGGCAGCTTCCAGTCTTAATTTCCCCTCCGCGTATTCGTGAAGTACCTCGTTTTCTTCTTCGTTTCGCCCGATGATGGCCTTCGAACCCTGAGGTAGGCGAAAGTGACGACCGTGTTGGAGCAGGATTAGGTCCTGTTCCTGCAGCTGGTCCGGGTCTTCCTGTTGAATGAATTCCTCAAGTCGATGGCCGAAATTGGGATCGGCCAGGAGGCATCCCCCGGCGGGCTGCTGATACTCCGTGATTCCGTATTCTTCTGCCAGGCTTAGTTGAACTTTTCGTGATCTTCCCTGAATCCCGTAAAGTTGGTCTCTGTCGATCCAGCCCTTTTGTTCTGCTACAGTAGGGGGGAGCAATTTCGCCGACAGGGGCCTGACCAGGTAGCCCTCCAAACCGCTTTCCCCATCGACAAGCGATAAGAGGTTTTTGTTTCGCTGGGTCATGGGTCTTTGTCCCAGTACCTCCCCGGAAATTACAAAATCAGCACCCGTTTGTTCCAGATAGGCTTTGGCCCGTTTGAGCATGTAGATTCGGCAATCCAGGCAGGGATTCATCGCGGATCCGTAGCCGTGTTCCGGATCCCGAATCAACTCGAAGTATTCCTGGTCAGCGGGCTCAATTTCTATATCGATTTCTAGTTCTTCTGCTGCTCTGTGTAGCTGCTCCTGGTGGCCGGAGGAGGTGTGAAGACCTGTGTCTAGGTGAAAGCCCCTGAGCTCCAACCCTTGATCTTTAGCAACGGCAGTTGCCAGAGTGCTATCCAGGCCACCAGAAAAAAGGACTACTGCACTGATTTCTGGGTTAACCACTTATCTTTTCACCTACCTTGTCTCTACAGCTCGGAATTCTTCGTCAGTAATTCGGGTTGCGAAACGGAGAAGAGGTTAAGCCGGATTCTGTGCCAAGAAGCCATCAATCTAAGCGGCCTACCCGGAGGTTAGCGGAGCGAGCAGCTCCAAACCCTCCTTATTTGGCCTTGCTCCAGCCGGGGTTTGCCCTGCCTTCGCGCCTCGCGGCGGAAGCGGTGAGCTTTTACCTCGCCGTTGCACCCTTACCTCAATTGGGAAATTGAGGTGGTCTAGTTTCTGTGGCACTTTCCAGGGATTGCTCCCTCTAGCCTTCGACGGCATCTCGGCTAGCGGCTCGCTCTACGGAGTCCGGACTTTCCTCGGCCCTGAGGCCGCGGCTTCATCCTCCTCTCCAAGAAATTCTAAA
>JBKGZS010000032.1:0-15925 GCA_046543285.1 Candidatus Acetothermia bacterium
TAACGGGGATGATCACCAACGTAACTGACTTTGGGGCCTTCGTGGATATCGGAATCAAACCGGACGGGCTGGTTCACGTAAGCGAACTATCCGAGGAGTTCGTGGAACATCCCGGAGACGTGGTCAAGTTAAATCAACGGGTGCAGGTCAAGGTTATCGAAGTGGATGAACAGCGAAAGCGGGTATCCCTGAGCCTGAACTTTGACGGGAGTCTTCCCGATTCAGCCTGACGCCGAACCAGGAGACAAACTACAAGTGACCGCGATCTGCAACATAACCGGGGAAAGAAGCATAACGTTCACAGTCCCCGAGCCCGAAGAATAACGGCAACCTGCCCTTTTGCCTGCCCTGCCGTCAGATAGGATAAGTAAACCGGTCCTTTGTCCGGAATTATCTCCAGCTAGCGAGAAAGCGCAAGACCCCCGCAAAAACCTGGAGTTGCCGGCAGAGGAAAGTTCCCGTATAATACATTTCAGTTTTAAATATCTTAAGCGTAATTTCTTTGGGCCTCAGTAGCTTCGTACCAGCTATATCATGTCTAGCAACGAGGTTTCATCACCCTCAACCCAGAGATGACTTTCCGCAAAACAGGGATGATCCTCCAACCGGAAAGAGAGGGAAAGATGGAGGCCCGATGGCAAATAGAAAAGCAAAAAGATAGGGGGCTGATTGCCAATGACCATGTTTTACAGAGCAAAGTTCCTGGTCCTCGGAAAGTTACCAAAGGAAAAGAGGATATCCGAGGCCTTTGAAGAAGATGAAAGAATAGACTCTGCACACACCGTACTCGAGGAAGCTCCGGAGATTAAACTCGTGGATCCTGCCGAAGAAATTGAGGATCCGATCAACGAAAAACCGGCTTACAGAAACCTGAAGGTTGACGGAGTAATAGATTTCGGCTGGGGATATCTTTTCCTCCAGGCTCCGGAAGAGTATGACCCGAAAACAATTGTGGAAATCTTCGATAACGGAGTACAGAGACTGAGAATCCCGCTGGAACTACTTCACATCGATGCCAACTCCGAGGCCTTCAAAGACCGGAGCTGACAGCAATATTCCCGACCGACACGCCCCCCTGCGCGCTAGGCGCTTGGAGATGAGCTCCCGACCCCGGACTCCACCTTTACCATAGCTGGAAACCGCTGCAGGTAGCCCCATTCATTCTCACAGAGCAATCCGTATTCCCCCAACCAGAACCGACTCGACCTCTATATATCAACTACCAATTTCTTAGGGGTCATCTTCATCGATTGACGGGGCTTGAAAGTTAAGGGCAGTCGCTTATGATTGAATTAGCAGAGTGCTGATTACTCTGCTAATTATCTCAAGGAGATGAAAACCATGCGAAAAATTTCCTTTACTCCGAGAAAAGGATCGAATAAGACCGGGCTAGATAGATTACTACATCAACTTCTAAAGAACCCGGGGCCGAATACGCGAGCAAGGCGATTCAGCCGCTTTGATAAAACCGACGTTTACAAAGAGAACGGTGACCTGCATTACAGGATGGAGCTACCCGGCTTCGACCGTGAATCGATCGAGGTCAGGGTTGAAGACAATGGTCTCTTGATTTCCGCCGAGCGACGAGCGGACGGTGAATCGGAAAGAAACTACTTACAAAAAGGCCTCAAGGATAGAAAGGTGGAGCGGAAATACCCACTTCCGTCCGGAATTGACAGCGCCGATCAGCTCACGGCCGAGTTGAACGACGGGATCTTGCACGTTCAGGCTCCGTTACCGGAAAGAGACGAAGGAGAAACAGTCGAGGTCAAGATCGACTAGCTTTGACTTCTCAACAGAAACCTTAACGCCCCCGCTTTCGTGGCGGGGGTTTTCCCTTTTTACCCCTTCATGCCCTTTTTCCACTCTTTGAATACTGAAGCAGATCTGCTCCGCGCACGTAATCGAGGCGACTTACGAAAAAGCTCTTCCCACCGTCCATAGTCTGATTACCGCTCTTTTAGATCATCAGTGCCAGATGTGCCAAGCATAATTGGTAGACCGAAAAGACATTACTCTATTGCTTCCAGTTCCATTAATTTAATCAGCAATTACGGTAGGAGACTCCTTGTCCCAGCTGATGGTTACTTGCTGTCCCGGCTGGTAAGGCGACTTATCGGCATCGTTCTGTTCGTAGACTGTCAATACCTGATCCAGATCCTTGACAGAGACCTCGTAGATAGTACGTTCTCCCTCGAAGACCCGGTTGAGAACCTCGCCGGGCAAGGTATTCGGGGATTTATCGTATTCCGAGGATGAGATTGCAACCTGTTCAGCTTTGATTCCGATGAGCAAACTCTCCCCTGGTCGGAATCCGTCTCTGTTGAGCCCCTCTACCCGGTGGTCATTTCCCAGCCTGGCTTCAAATTTATCCAAGTCCGTTGAGATGCATTCAGCGTTTAAGATATTGGTCTGGCCGATGAAGCTTGCCACGAATTTGGTTCTAGGGTGAAAATACACTTCTCTCGTAGGAGCTATCTGTTCCAATTCTCCCTGGTTAATTACACAGATTCGATCTGACATAACCAGGGCCTCCTTTTGATCGTGTGTAACGCTGATGGTGGTAACTTCAAGCTCTTCCTGGATCCTCTTTATCTCCACCTGAAGTTTCTTCCTCAGCTCCCGGTCCAGGGCTCCTAGCGCTTCATCCAGCAACAAAACGGAAGGTTCGAACACCAGGGCCCTGGCCAGAGCCACCCTTTGTTGTTGTCCTCCGCTCAGCTCCTGGATCCCCCTCTCATTGAGGCCTGGCAGATGAACTAAATCTAGGACTTCATTTACTCGATCCGCGATCTGGCTACCCGGGAATCCTTTCATTTTCAGAGGAAACTGAATGTTCTCCTCCACGTTCATATGTGGGAAAAGAGCCAGGGATTGAAACACCATACCCACATCTCGCTGGTAGGGCTTTTTGGAGGAAATTGGCCGACCCCGAATCAGGATTTCCCCCCTGGTTTGATTCGTAAATCCCGCAATCATCATTAAGATGGTCGTTTTTCCCGATCCACTAGGTCCCAGCAGGGTCAAAAACTCACCTCTTTTGACTCGCAGAGAAACATCACGCACAGCTTCCACGTCACCGTAGTTCTTGGAAACCCCGGTTAGTTGTACTATATCCTGCTTAGAACTATTTTCCATTGGATTCACTTTATTATCCCTCGCGCTTCATCTACTATCGGAACTACATTACTTTCAGACAGAAAGGAACTTTTCCATTCCTACCAGCCTGTCAACTATCAAAATTAGTATCACGGCTACCAGAATGACCAACGAAGCCGCAGCGGCAATGTCCGGCGTAATATCGCTCCTCATAGAAGTATACATCGCTACCGGAAGAGTGACACTTGATCTATTGGTGACCATTAAACTTACCAGGAATTCGTTGAACCCCAGTAACCACATCAGAATATAGCCGGTTATAATTCCCGGTTTAATGGCCGGTATGATCACCGTAAAGAAAGCTCGGATTTCACTGGCACCCAGATTTTGAGCGGCGTGTTCTAGATCGTCGTTTAACGAATTGATGGAAGAACTGACGGCAAAGATCATGAACGGAATATCTACAGCCAGAACAGCCAGCCCTACTCCCCAGACCTTTCCGATTAGACCGAATTTGCTGAAAATTATCATCAACCCCACACCCGAAATCACGAGGGGCACTGTGAAAGGAAGCAGTAGATATAGTTGAAAGAAATTCTTAAATTTGACCGTATATTTGTGTAGAGCCAGGGCGGCCAACACTCCAATCGGGGCCGCCAATGTTGCGTCAATGGTGGCGGCAACCAAACTGTTCCTTATTCCCCGGCGAAACAGAGAGCTATTATAAACTTCGAAAAACCACCTGAAGCTGAATCCCCGGGGAGGAAAGGTGATGGTTTTAGCAGAAGTGAAGGCAATGATAACTACCAAGACGGTGGGTAAAACGAAAAGAATTATATCGAGAACCACAAAGGCAAATATTACAGGTCTCTTTTTCATCGACCTACATCCTTAGCTCTCCATGACCGATAAAGTGAAATATGGAATAAATCAAAACCGAGGCAACCAGCAGCGCAACTAAGCTCAGGGCTCCCGCAAAAGGCCAGTTCATGGTCCGGAAAACCTGCTGGTAAATCTGGTTACCGATCAAGTCAAACTGACCCCCGCCGAGAAACTTGGGCACGGCATAAGAGGTAAAGGTCAAGGTAAAAGTGACTAGAGCTGCCGAGGTTATTCCAGGCCTGCTGAGAGGAAGTAACACGTACAGAAAGGTTCGAAAACGGTTGGCCCCGCAGTTCTCAGCGGCAAGTTCCATGTCTCGCCCAACGGCCGTAAAAGCCGGTATCATTTCGATAATCGCTATGGGGATCATAATCTGAAGCAGTCCAACTATGACCGCACCACCAGTGTACATCAACTTAATTCGAGTTCCGGTGATGAGAAAGACAAACGAATTTAGCAGGCCGCCTTTGCCCATTACGATAAGCCAGGCATAGGCTCGGATGATTACGCCAATTGTAAATGGCACAATACTTAAGACTATGAGTGTTTTCCGGGCAAGGGAAGATCTTATTCTGGTAACAAGGTAAGCATAAGGGTAGGCCAACAGAAGAGCCAGAGCAGTTACCAGTACCGATACATAGGTAGTCCTCCATAGTAGTTTCCAGTAAAACAAACCACCGAATAGTCGCCGGTAATTAGCGAGTGTTGGACCGGGTTCAACAAGATAAAGGGGATCAAAAATCTGGAAGGAATACCAGAGTAGAAAACCCACCCCCCAAACTAGTAATCCAATAAGGGCTAGGGAAGGAATCAAAAAAATAAACCCGGTTTTTCCGCGCGGCTTCATTGCATCCGGGATACAGTCAATCAGTTTGTCCAGGATCGTAAAGAATCTGTTTTTTAATGCTAACATTGTCTGCCGAAAAAAGAGGATAGGTGCCCGGTAAATCGAGCACCTATTTCATTTACAGCCGTAGCTATCCGATAATTTCCGCGACCCTGTCGAACCAACTGCCCTGGTTTTCGACCAGGACTTTTGCGGGTACAGTAAAGATCTGTTCCAACTGTTTATCCGAGGTGGGGAAAGCCGGATTTTCCAGGTATTTCTGGGCCGGCTCCGCATTTTCAACGATTGGTACGGTACCTATGATTTCGCAGAACTTGGTTTGGGTCTCCGGATCAAGGCTCCTGTTAACATATTTCATGGCCCAGTATTTTTTGTTCTCAGGAATGTTTTTGGCTACCCCCAGGACATCTCGCTTTCCGAGAGTTCCTTCAGCAGGAACGGTAATGCCTATGGGGGCTCCTTTGGATTCCGCTTCAAGCGCGTTGGTGGGGATAGTGATGACAATAGGGGTTTCACCTTCTGCCAGAGCACTGACGTGTTCAGGATCGTCACCGACTAAAGCGATATTGGGCTTTAATTTTTTCCAAGGTTCAGTAGAGGCTTCCAGAATATTATTAGGAAAAGCCTCACCCCATACCTTGGCGAATATCGGAGTAGTCCCCCATCCCTCGTGATACACCCCGATCTGATCTCTCAAAGAATCGTCCCACAGTGACTTCCAGGATAGCTCTTCTCCATAATCTTCAGGGTCAAACATATCCGTTCTATAGGTAAGAGTGACAGTATAAAAATATAGCGGGGCCACCGGCCAGGGTTCATTGTTGGGAGTGTAGGCCGTATCATACTTCCCCTTGTCGACAATACCTTTCAGGTTAGGTACTAGATCCGTATTTAGTGGTTCATGAATGTCCATGAAAGACTCTTTGAGGCCTAGCGCAGGAACAGTCCAATTAATATCGACAGGAGGCTCTGCACCACTGCGTTGGGCAGTAATTAACTTGCTGGACATGGGGTAGTCCAGAGTTCGGTCGTACTCGATTTCAATGCCATATTGATCCGTGAACGGTTTTGAAACTGCCTCGTCTAAACCCTCTCCCCACAGCCCTCCCCACGCTCTAATAGTGAGTTTGTCGGGCTTTTCAGGCTCCGAGCCAAACGCCGCTGGGCTCTTCCCAAGCCAGACAAACGCACTAGTTCCGAGAACTCCACCTAAAGCCTTTAAAAAACCACGACGAGAAACATTTTTTCTCTCTTTCATAACCAGCTCCTTATGAATTTGATCTCCTGGGGCAATCGACAAACTTGCCACAAACAATTTGCATCTCCCGAACGAAACACCAAAGTAGTTTAGGTAGGGATTATGAGGAAGTCAAGTGGGATCGAGCCTTGAATCTTGAGGGAAGAAGTAAACTGTCAAATTTCAAGACCCGACCCCGTATTTTAATTTACTTGTTCTGGATGAACTTGGATACGTACGGGCTCACTCCGGGCTTGTCCCTCCGATAGTGACCCGACGGTTCACCAGTCAGAAGTTCTTCAAACCAAGCTTCGTGTTCAGTTTCCTCGTGCAGGATGGCTGCGGAAAGCTCGTAAGTCCTGTGATCCTTGCCTTGGGTGTAGTTACAGATGTCAGTATAAACACCTACCGCACAGCGTTCCGCGTCCAACAGCACCTCCAGCAGGTTTTCGGTGGTCTTCTCTTCCGGCAGTTTTGCATCCATACAGGCCGTTCGATTAGCAAACTCCTTGATATCGTTGGGAAGACTACCGCCGAGTTCGTAAATTCTGGGCATAAGCGCTTCGAAGTGGTTTCTATCCTCCAACCTGGCATCTTCTATTATTTCCTTGATGGATTCCCCTTCGAGCCCCACCGCGTGAGTCCGAAGGTTTGTGTAGTAATAATAGGTTGTAAACTCCGCAGCTGCGGCATCAATTAACTTCTTGCGGAGTTCGTCAACGTCTACTCCTGCTTCTTCGATTAATTCTACGTTCCGTTTCGCCATACTTACCGCCCCCTTTCCGGGAGTTCATTGCAGTAGACTTGCAATGATTATAATTCACAGCCCATGATTTTTAAAATTGGGATCAGCTCTTAAATCTGGGGGGCAGGTAAACTATCGAGATTCGAAGTC
This sequence comes from Candidatus Acetothermia bacterium, assembly GCA_046543285.1. Lineage (GTDB taxonomy): Bacteria > Bipolaricaulota > Bipolaricaulia > M55B111 > M55B111 > JBKGZS01. The sequence goes on from JBKGZS010000032.1 coordinate 6,961, forward strand.
CGACCGCCGGGTGTAATTCTCCAGGTGATTAAACAGCACCTCTATAGCAACTTCGTTATAGCCCCGGGGGATGATGATATCTGCATACCTTTTCGAGGGCTCAACGAACGCCAGGTGCATGGGGCGGACGGAATTGAAGTATTGATTCTTTACATTCTGAAAGTCTCGGTCTCTATCCTGTATATCACGCTCAATTCTCCTGAGAATCCTGATGTCGGCATCCGTATCTACGAAGATTTTGTAATCCAGAACGGAACGTATTTTTTCGCTGACCAAAACCATAATTCCCTCCAAAATTACAACCGGGGCCGGCTGGACCGTAATTGATTCCTCGCGGGTGTGAGTGGTGAAATTGTAGACGGGACGTTCGATAGAGTCCCAGTCGGAGAGTTTTTCCAAATGATCGACCAGCAAATCGTTCTCAAAAGAATCCGGATGGTCGTAATTTATCTTCTGACGTTCTTCAGGCGGGATATGGCTTCTGTCTTTATAATAGGCATCCTGGGGCAAGACTACCGCTTCTTCCTTGCCAAGCTTGTCGGCAAGGGCCTCGGCAAGCACAGTCTTGCCAGCTCCGGTTCCCCCAGCTATTCCAATGATGGCGACGTTTTGTGACATTGTTGAACTTTCTAAATCACTCCGGGTTAAATAAGATCATCCTATACCGAACGATTGTAGGATTTTGATTTGTGGTTGTGCAATGGCCCCAAGGAGGAAGAAGAAGATCCGGTACTGAAGTAGACCATAAAGCTTTGAATACAAAATATCCCGGACAAGTAAACACGGGAGGATAAACTAGGGAGGACCGGGGGCCCGAGCCTTCCCTGCTTGTCAAACAATTCTATGTTGTTTAGTGATCAGAACTACATGGGGTTGAAAATGGAATCTTCTATGGGCTCATCAACTGCCACATCGAAAATGGCGATCTCTTCACCGGACTCAGATTGCTCCTTGTATTCCTCACCCTCGATGCCATACCAGAAATCGGCACCGCCGGGCTGGAGTAGAGAACCGTCTCTCCATTTATTCCACCATTCTCATCAGTTTTCTCCAAGCTCACGTCCACCCGAACGGATTCTTCGTCGGAGCCGATTTCAGCGTAGCTGAAGTGGAATAGGGCCGGATCTCCATTGTAGGTTCCCGTAATTTTGAAATTTAGACTGGATAACTCACTGACCTCCGACTGATCCGCAAGAATTGAGGGGTTTTGTGCAAGGGGAAGAACTAAAACGGACAATACAAGAATTGCAGTGATTTTTGGGAGCTTCGAATCGAACATCCTCAACCTCCTAACAGCACTTTCAGATCAACGGTCCGCTCTGTACTGGACCGAAAGGAATGGACAATAATCAAGTCAGAGGTACATTTTTTAACCGAAAGAATACAAATCCAGGGCTAAGGCTCGCTAGGTTGGAAAATTGTATCCTAAAAGGGCAGGTACTAAAATAAGGGTTGGGGTTTGGAGATGAATGATCGTGACAATTCGCCAAAAATAGTGGTAATCGGGGTCGGGGACGGGGGAACTAACACCGTGGACCGGATGGCGGAAACTGGTGTAAAGGGTGTACAATTGGTCGCGGTGGATACCGACAGGCAAGCTTTGGACACGGCAAGAGTCCAGGAAACCATTCCCATCGGCCAGGAAATAACGGGAGGCACCGGGACCGGCGGCGATGTGGAAAGCGGGGCCGAGGCTGCTCGGGAGGCCCAGCGAGATTTTGCTGAGCTGGCCCAGGACGCGGACATGGTCTTTCTCACCTCTGGTTTCGGGGGTGGCACAGGCACCGGGGCCACCCCGGTAATCGCTTCTACCATTGCTGAAATGAACGTTTTGACTGTGGGAGTGATAACTACGCCCTTCCCGTTCGAAGGAGCTTTTCGCCGGGAACGAGCCGACCGGGGGATCGTGGAACTTGAAAAACATTTGGACGCTTTGATCGTAGTTTCCAATGCCAAGTTGCTGGAGAATTTACCTCAGGACATTTCCATCATGCAGGCCTTCCGCACCGCAGATGACGTGCTTCAGCGAGGCGTCCAGGCCATCTCGGACTTGATAACTTATCCCGGATTGATCAATTTGGACCTGGCCGACGTCCGCAATGTTCTCAAAGGAGTGGGCAAGGCCATCATCGGCATTGGACAGGGACAGGGTTCGGAAAAAACACTGGACGCGGCGAAGGCCGCTTCATCCAATCCCCTGCTGGAAGAAGGTTCCATCAAGGGGGCCCGAAGGCTGATTCTAAACATAACCGGGGGAGAGGATCTGACCCTGACCGAAGTCAAGGTGGCCGCGGAACTGGTCAAAAACGCCACCGGTGTGGAAACAAACATGATCCTGGGGGCGGTAGTTAAAGAAGACATGGACGAGTCAGTCCAGGTAACCGTAATAGCTACTGACTTCCATGAGGGGATTTCGGAGGAAGAGATGGAACCCGACCTGGCTGAAGAGGCAGTGGATGTGGCGGACATGAACGTCCCGGCCTTCATCCGCAAGCGCCAGCAGGAAGGAGATACAGATTGAGGGAGACAGATTTCTCCTGAGAGGGTGTTCAACCCGGTTGTCTCTCCTGTTAGTTTCAACCATAATAGTAGTAACTAGGGGCGAAGCAAAATGGCAAACGGAAAAAACAACGGAAATGGTGTGAACCCCACCCGGCAAGCTCCAACCTTCAGCGGAAGGGGCGAGAAAAGTCTGCTGGACAGCTACATCAGTGAAATAGCCAAGTATCGGGTCCTCACCAGAGCGGAGGAACAGTATCTGAGCCGGCGAATAGAACAGGGCAGTCAGCTGGCCCGCAAAAAGTTGATTCTGTCCAACTTGAAGCTGGTGGTCGACATCGCGAAGCAGTATCGGGACCAGGGCCTGAACATGCTCGATCTCATCCAGGAAGGAAACATCGGCTTGATGAAGGCTGTGGATAAGTTTGACCACACTAAAGGCTTCAAATTCAGCACCTACGCCACCTGGTGGATCAAGCAGGCGATAAGAAGGGCTATAATCAACAAAGGCCAATCCGTCCGGGTGCCTGCCCATACTTATCAACTTATCAGACAGATCAAACGGTTGAAAAGGGATCGGCAGCAAGAAGAGGAGGAAAACCTTACGCAGGAAGAGATCGCCGAGAAGCTAGATCTTCCCGTCAGCGCGGTGAAGAGATCCGAAAAGGCTTCTCGACGCTCCGTTTCCCTGGACAAGCCGCTGGAAAACCCCGAGGACGGTTCGCTGGGAGATCTAATCCCCGCCGAATCTCCGACCCCGCAAAGAGAAGCGCTCCGGCTAATTCTCCGAGAGGAGCTGAGCGATGTTTTGAATAGCCTCTCGGAAAGGGAGAAAACTATTCTGGAGCTTCGATTCGGTCTGAGGGACGGAAATCCTCGCAGTCTGGCTCAGATAGGAAAGGTCTACGAGATCACCCGGGAACGAGTGCGGCAGATCGAAGAGAAAGCTCTGAACAGCTTGAAATCGACGCCGGTGATCCAGCGTCTGAGGCACTTCGAGAAACTTACTTCCTGATTTCTACCCCCTCGACTTCAGATTTCTACATCACTTTTCCTGTTCTCTAGCTTCCGTAACCAATCCCAAGCAGTCTCTACTATGGAGGACAGGTCCTCAAATCGTGGAGTCCAGCCCAATTCCTCTTTGGCCCTTGAGGGATCGGCTACCAATTGAGGAGGATCGCCGGGTCTGCGCTCTGCGTCTTCGGCGGGAATCTGCTTTCCTGTGACCTCCCGGCAAACCTGTAGTACTTCTTTTACCGAATATCCCTCACCGGTTCCCAGATTGTAAGCCTGCTGTTGAGGAACTTGATCCTCGTTCAGCTGATCCAAGGCAGCCAGATGAGCCTGGACCAAATCAAAGACGTGGACGAAATCGCGGACGCAGGAGCCGTCAGGAGTGTCGTAGTCGGTCCCGTAAATTGATAGCTTGTCACGCTGCCCCGCAGCAACTTCCAGCACGATGGGAATAAGGTGCGTTTCGGGTTCATGCCACTCGCCGATGTCTCCTTCCGGATCTGAACCGGCGGCGTTGAAATAACGAAGAGAAACAGAGGAGATTCCGTAACCAGTCCTGTAGTCTTCTAGGATCTGCTCGAAAATCCACTTGGTCCTGCCGTAGGGGTTCCGAGGAGATTTCTCGTGGTCTTCGGGAATGGGAATTACTTGGGGGTCGCCGTATACCGCCGCACTGGAGGAAAATATTAATTTCTTTACCTCATATTGGGCCATTGCGTCCAGCAGAGTCAAACTTTTAACAACGTTATTTCTGTAGTACTTGATAGGGTTCTCCACGGATTCGGGAACCTTGCAATGGGCCGCAAAATGCATTACGGCATCTATATCATGATTCTCAAATACTTCGTTGAGCAATTTTCGGTCACCGATGTCGCCTTCGATTAGCTGATCACAAAGAACGAGATCCCGGTGACCTTCGGAGAGATTGTCCAACGCAATTACCTGATAATCGGAATCAAGCAGTTGTTTGACACAGTAACTTCCGATGTAACCAGCACCGCCCGTTACAAGAACCTTATCTGCCACCACAACTCACCTCGCTCCTTATTATACGGATTGAGAAAAACCAGACCAGCTCGGGGGAGTCCGGTAAGATCCAGTTTGTTGCAACCTTTCTGAAAAATACAGAAAATGTGGCCAGGTGATGAATATGAAATCAGAACAGTTTGAAAGTCGAATCGATGAACTCCGCGAGGAATTTCTGGAACGTGGCCTCGACTCCTTCCTGGTCTTAAACGTTGAATCCTCTGACGCCGCCAACTTGCGATATTTGACCGGCTTTCCCTGTTCGCTGGGAGCTCTGGTCATCACGGAGAATAAAACCACATTTCTTACCGATTCCCGATACCTAGAAGCCGCCCAGACCCAGGCCCATTATTCGGAAATACAAAAGTTGGGCCAGGACCCCCTGCAGGATCTGGCCGAGATCCTGAACGACCGCAAACTTAACCGTATCGGGCTCAACGAAGCCACTACGACGCTCAAACTATATAACAACCTGGAAAGCAATCTCGAACAAAGCGAACTGGTCCCGTTAGAGGACCCTCTGACGGAACTGCGAGCGGTCAAAAACTCTGAAGAACTTGAACTCCAGCAGCAGGCCGCGGAGATGGCCGATCAAGCATTTGATCATTTGCTCGAAACTGTTCAACTGGGGATGACGGAAAAAGAACTGGCTCTGGAGCTTGAATTCTTTATTAGAACCAGAGGAGCAGATGACGTAGCCTTCGATCCCACCGTTGCTTCCGGTCCGAATTCAGCTCTGCCCCATGCAACCCCCTCAGACAAACAGTTGCGGGAAGGGGAATTGCTCTTGTTGGATATCGGGGCCCGGTACCAAGGATACTGTTCAGATCTGACCAGAACCGTCTGCCTGGGTGAACCAGAAGAGTTAGCACTTAAGGTGTACGATCTGGTTCTTGAAGCTCAACGAGCTGGACTTTCCGCTCTGGAGCCTGGAGTGGAGGGATCCGATGTAGACCAACGGGCGAGAGAGGTAATCTCAGAAGCCGGCTACGGTGAGATGTTCGGCCACGGACTGGGTCATGGAGTAGGGTTACTGGTCCACGAAAACCCTCGACTTTCCCAGAACTCCAGTTCCGTCCTCGAACCACATATGGTGGTTACAGTCGAGCCCGGAATATACATACCGGAATGGGGAGGAGTGCGGATAGAGGATATGGTCAAAGTCACCGAAGACGGATGCGAGAGTTTCTCCCGAGCTCCGAAGGAGCAACTGATTAATCCACTCTGATTTTAACTCTCGGAGGATCCGGGTCGGTTCAGATAACGCTGTAAGATCAAAGTCGCCGCTAGCTGATCGCGCTTCTTTTTGCGTTCTCCTCTGCTTAAATCGGCTTCCAACAGCACCCTTTCCGCTTCTGCAGAAGTCAGGCGCTCATCAACTACGGTGATGGGGATCTGGATATTTTCCTCAAGAGTGGAGCGAAACTCCCTAACCCGCTTCGCCTGACGGCCTTCCACATTCCTCATCCGAACAGGCATGCCGATTACAATTTCGTCGACGCTCTCTCTGTCGACCAGTTCCTTCAGAAACCGTACGTCTTCTTCAAGCGTCCGGCGCCGATAGGATTCGCGGCCGTGAGCGACGGCCCCGGAGGGATCGCTTATGGCAATTCCAATCCTTTTGGTTCCCCAGTCTAGACCAAGTACGCGAGTCGACGACATTTCACATTACTTAGAGATAGGAGCTGGCAACCAGTATGCCAATCCGAACTAGGATCAAAATCCAACCGACGACTACTAGAAACCAAGTGATTTTTTTCGCCACCTCCGCCACAGCAAGGAAGGCGGTCAGCAAAACCAGAATCCCTAAGGGATCGGTCAGAGAAGGGGGAAGTTGGGCCTTTTCCGGTAGAATGGCATTGGCACCCATTCGGATCTTCTCTCCCGCCCACCTGGAAATGGTATACAGGTAGGTAAGGAAATCGTTCAAAGGGCCCTGAATGAATCGCTCGATGTCACCACTTTCCTCCGTTTGGATCTGGGCCACCGCTGCAAAAGAGAAGAACAGAGCAAAACCAAGCACCAGTAAGATAGATACTTTCCGCAAGGACATCAGACCTCCTTTGGGATCCTTAAATCCGGCGTTTCGCAAATCACCGACGGTAAAGAAAGTATAACGGTAGCCCGCTCCCTACACCAACCGTAGTCACTGAGGAGCTCACTTTTCTTCCGCATCATCATCTCTGACCGGCAGACTGCCCTCGCCGTTGCAGGAAAGCTATTCGGTAATTATAATTTGCTACGATTTACATAGTCCTCATAGTCTCTGAGGGGGAGGTTTAGTTGAAATCAAAGCTAGCTGAAGAAGAAGGTAACGAGATCACATTAGCGATAGAAATTGAATCTGAGCGGGTGGACAGTACCCTGAGCGAGGTATACCAGAAAAGCGTTCAGGAGATGGAAATACCGGGTTTCAGGAAGGGCAAGGTGCCCAAGAGCTTTATCAAGGCTCGTTTTGGAGACGACGTTTTCCACGAACAAGCCCAAGAGGAACTAATAGGGGAATTTCTGCCGGAGGCCTGGAGGGAGCATGGAATCAAGCCCGTTTCGGAGCCGGAGATCGACGTGGAACAGTTTGAAGAGGGAAAAAAGTTCCTGTTTAAGGCCACAGCTGAAGTCCTTCCTCAGGTAGAATTGGGCCAATACAAGGGCCTGGAACTCTCACCGGTCGAAATCGAGTCCTCCATCGAGGACCGAATGGAAAAAGAATTGGAGCACCTTCGAGAGGAACACGCTCAGGTCGTTCCAAAAGAAGGTGATACAGTCGAGCCCGGAGACATCGTCCTTCTGGAAGATTCCGAAGGAAACCGAAAACAGGTGGAAGTGCCGGAAGAGGATTCCGACACACCTCTGGCCGAACTCCTCGGCCACCAAACGGGGGACTCCATTACTCTGGATTCGCAGGAAGATGTTGAACAGTTTGAGATCGCAGAAGTCAAGCAATTAGACCTTCCGGAATTGGATGACGAATTCGCCCGCGATCTTGAATACGACGACCTGTCCGCACTGAAAAGCAAAGTTAAAACCGACCTACTTAGCCAGCTGGAGGAGGAGCGAGAAGAACAACTCCATCAGCAGATCCTGGATCGAGTCGCTGAATATTCCGATTTCGAGCCTCCTCAGAAAATGATAGAAAATATCGCCAGCAACCGGATGGAGAGTCTCTCCGAACAGGTCGGTGAAGAATCTTTTGACGACCTACTGAGCCAGGAAGGAAAAACCAGGGAAGAGATGAAAGAGCAAATTGCCCAGTCGGCTGAACAGGAATTGAAAAGAGAGTTGCTCTTGGGTGAAATAGCAGAAGAAGAAGGGATTTCTGTAAGTGAAGAGGAATTAGAGCAGCGATTGGAGGAGGAGGCCCAGGATCGTGGGATTGAGCTGCTGAAATTTAAAAACCAATTGAAAGCAGAGGACAAATTAGAAGGTTATCGCAAGCAGTTTGAGCAGGAAAAGGTTTTAGAATTCCTAATGAACCATGCCCAAATCCAGGAGGATGATGACGATGAGTGAAGAACCTAAAGCGCAGATTCCTTTTGTAATAGACAAATCAGAAGGAACCGAGCGTACTTACGACATATACTCCCGGCTCCTAAAAGACCGAATCGTCTTCTTAAAGGGGGCCGTCACCGACGAAATGTCAAACGTGATCATCGCCCAGATGCTGTTCCTCGAGGCCGAAAACCCCGACAAGGACATAAATCTGTACATCAATACCCAGGGAGGAGTAGTAACCGGCGGACTGGCCATCTATGACACCATGCAATACGTCCAGCCGGACGTTAAAACCATCTGTGTGGGGCAGGCCTCTAGCATGGGAGCATTACTCCTCGCGGCTGGAGAACCGAACAAACGATATTCCCTGCCCAATTCACGAGTGTTGATTCATCAACCTCTGGGCGGAGCTCAAGGACAGGCAACAGACGTGGAAATTCACGCAAATGAATTGGTCAAGGTCAAGAAACGGATTAACCTAATCCTCCACGAACATACCGGCCAGGACTTGGAACGGATAAGAAAGGATACGGATCGAGACTTCTTTATGTCGCCAGAGGAAGCCAGGGATTATGGAATAATCGACGAGGTCATAACTACGGCCGAAGAATCAGCATCTGAGTAGTGAGGCAAAGAGCTCCAGTAACCACCCCCAGCGTGGCCAAAGTGCCGTCAAGCAATTCCCTGATAGCAGAATCCCAAGAAGAATCCGATATTTCAATCATCAGGTCCACTCAGCTTGGGGTGGTTAGTTATCCCCGTGGCGTCAAGATTTGGTAGGTATGGTAAAGTAGGAAAAGTATTACGCCCGGGAGGATTCGAACCCCCAACCCTCGGATCCGAAGTCCGATGCTCTATCCAGTTGAGCTACGGGCGCCAGTGGGAGGAGCGACGGGAATCGAACCCGCAACAACTGGGACCACAACCCAGTGCT
>JBKGZS010000033.1:0-15732 GCA_046543285.1 Candidatus Acetothermia bacterium
ACTAATTATTTCATAGCCTAACTTTGTTATTTAAGAATCAAAAAAAGGGAATACGTGATGCGGTTTTCAGCCTAAAACCGAAATACCGAGCTCCAATAATCATGCGCTTCTGGTGTGAACAAAGCTACAGGGAGATTTCTGAAATACTCGATATTCCCATTGGCACTGTCAAGACCCGTATACACCGAGGAAAAGAGCAGATCAAATCCATCTACAACAGGGAGGGATGGAGATGAGCGAAGAAGAAAACTGGGGAACAGACCCTTTGGAAGAACAAATAAGCGAAGAATGGGAGAAACTAATCGAGGAGCAATCTGCCGAATTGGAAGGACTGGAGGACCAAGTTCAGCAAGCGATATCCTCCCGTAGATTGGCCACCCCATCCCGTCTTAACCTTTTAAAAAACCGGGTAACACGATTTTACAAAAGCTTTACCCCCATCCAGCGCCTCTCTGTAGGGGGGGCACTGGTGACTGCAGTCATCATAGGATTAATGCTTGGGTGGTTCTTGCCCACCGGAACTAGTGATGGCGGCAGGGAAGTAGTGTTTAGATTCCAGGACGAGAGGGCGAGATCGGTCAGCGTAGCTGGCGATTTTACCGGTTTCGAACCCCAGGAAATGCAGGACAAGGACGGGGACGGGGTGTGGACTCTACGCATGGAATTGGATGAAGGCAAATACGAATACTATTACCTGGTAGACGGCGACAAAAAGGCAGATACCTACACCCAGGCAGACGAAATAGTCCGGGATTGGGACAATAGCAAGAACGGAATAATTTACATTGGCCCCAAAGACGAAACAAGTGACGATAATAAAACAAAAAGGGCATGAGCTCTGCTTGGGGCCGCAGCGGGGCAACCAACAAATAGAAATATAGATCAGGGGTGGCACGGATGAGAACCTTCAGTAATCCATTCTCGATAACGGTGTGGAGTAAGTTCTCCAAGAACACAGCTCCACCACAGAAATCGGGCTTGCTATTTTGTGCCTTGCTGGCGCTCACCTTGATACTGGCCAGCGGTTTCGTCAATCCGTCCTACGCACAAGCAGGAGAGGTAGGCAGAAAGGAAATTGCCAGTGCGGGGGACAACTTGACCTTTCTCAGCGAAACTGAAAGGAGCTCCCTTATAGATTCCCTGCACACGGGCTCCCAGAATGAACTACTGGATTTTAGCGGCTCCGTGGGAATGAAGACTTTCCTGGAAGCCCTGCAAGAGGCCCAATGGGACCAAGCGGAAAAACTGGAGATCATTCAAATTTACCAGAACGTACTGGGAGAGGATCTACCGGTTTTTTTTATCACCAAGACGGGCATCCGATTGCTCCGGACTGATGCGCCCTTCAGTACGGTAAGGTCCACGCTGGACAGACAGGTTCAGGTTCTCCGTCAAATTGAAACCTTTCTCAAACGAGAGGAAGTTAATTTATTTCTCACCTATCAGAACCGGATTCAGTTGATAGATACGCTAGCCGAAAGCCTGGTCACCTACGTCAGACAGGACGATGTCCCGGATGATTCCGAAATTTCCAGTCGAGATATCGAGCGCCTGAAAAGGACAACTCACAATCTGGTCCGGTACAGTTCCCTGCCCAGTTCCTTATCCCGCAGTGGAGTCAAAGGACGGGGAGAAGACAAAGGTTCAAACTCCCGACTCGATCAGTTTTTGAAAGACCAGGAAACATTTCAGGAACTTGCAAGCATCGCCTCCAGAACGTATATCGAAGCTCGAAATAGATAACTTACAACATCGCTCCGGCTTAGCTCTACTTCCCGCCCGACAGCCAACCTACCATCTAATAGTTTACACTCCCCCTATGTTTTAGAAAGATGGCGAAATTTGACATAGGATCGGTCCTGCCGGTACAATCACTTAAAATTATATTCATCTGCTCTCTTTAAAATTTGTCCACCTTAAGGAATAAATTTACTGAATCGGGGCTGCCGAGAAAAATATATGTAGTTTATACCGGAACCCCCGGGATATTCGTTTACGTCTATCAATAGTGATTGCACTAACCGGAGGTTGGCCGTCGTTGAAAAACGACTATGCAAGACTTTTAATCGCGGCGACTCTTAGCGCTCTGCTTCTTCTCGGTACAGGAATCATCAGCTACGGACGCTTTTCCGGAAGCTGGGAAAACGAGCTGCATCTCTCCCCCGAGGCGAAATCGCTGCTTTCCTTCGACTCGTCCCTCGGATTTACCTATTCCAAAAGGGGATGGAATTTGGCCAGCGTTTCCCAATTCGAGGAAGACCATTTCAAGAACCAGAAATTCGAGGCTACAATTCCTTCCCGCTTCTTCGATACTCGATCCACCCTGGCCCTGAATCCCTCCAGCGAGAATACTCCCAATCTGGATTACTGGTTGACCCGGACTGGATTTGGACTGGGACAAATCGATCTGGATCAGGCTTTCCTCGTGGAGTACCTGGAGCGAGAGTCGACCTACGGCTCGGGCTACAAATTTAGTCTCTCCGGTCAACTAGGGGGAGGAAGCAGGATCTATGTAGAAAACTACTTCGGGATGGAGGAAAACGTGACCGAAGCATTGGGACTGGAAAGCGGCAGCGGATATTCCATAGTAACACAAGGCGGCGATTACAATCCCTCAGCGTTCCAGTACGTCGAAACTAGGGCGGAAATCACGGGGCTGGAATTCGGATGCTGCCAGTTCCGGCCTTCGGTAAAATTGAGTCAAAACAAAGGCCTGGAGTACATAATAGTTGAGTCCGAAATGGAATCGGAAAGCTGGCCCCTCAAACTAGACGCCGAGGCGAGGCTTACCCCCCGGGACAGGTCGCTCAAATTAAAACCCCGCCTGATGCTGAACTGGGGCTGCCTTGACGTATACACGAGACTGCAGACCCCGGGCGGCAAAAACCACCTGACCACCGGACAAAATGAAACGGTCAGCGGGCTGGGCTTCGACGGTTTTGGAATTACCGGGGTAAATTTTACTGGCCTCAGCTTTTCCAGTTTGACAGCACTACAGGGCAAGCTGTTTAGACTGCAGAATGAAAGCGATATTGATGTTCGCGCCGACGATTACGTCCTCAACCCGGATCCGATCTTTTCCAATCTCTATACGGAAACCAAGTACGACGGAGTGTTGACCGTGGAAAAATCAAACGGTGAACTTCCGCTGAAGGCTGCCGTAGACCTCTACTTCAATACCAGCTCCAGGGAAGGTTTCTTTGATTTCGGACTGTTTACCGGTTCTCTCGAGTATTCGGTTCAGGGAAGCTTCTGTATCGGAGCGGGCGTGGAGTTCAAGTCCGACGCCCTCGAGAAGTTCAGATTGAGTTTCGATTACAGCTTTTCCGCGGCGGAGTAAGTTTAAGGGAGTATAAGTCATGAAAAACGAGTTCAAATTTCTGGTTGCGATGTTGATTATAACAGCGATTGCAACAAGCTTCGCCGGGGTTGGGCAAGCGGAAGAGGAGTCGGACGTGGTTCAGGACGGAGTCCTTTTCGGCCACACCGAGACGGAAACGGAAGACTCAAGACCAACTTTTACCGTGGAAACAATATCGTACGGGATGGGATTAAACCACCTGAGCAGAGAACTTTACCAGGACCTTCAATTAGACACCACTGGCACTACCAACATCGACCTCGCCGAGGAGGAATGGGATTCGGGAAACGCCACTGCCCTTACGGCCTCCTACGGGGTTATCCTGGAAAGCTCAAATTCCAACATCTTTACCGATATCGACGTAAACGAAGTCGGGAGCGAGGCCACAGCAAAGACCCCCTCCGGTAAAGCCGTGGCAGAGGCGGAATCCTTCGGCATTTATCTGGACAATTCTTCCGGCAATATATTTGAACAGGTCACTCTTAGAGGCATTTCGAGTGAAGCAAAAGCCAGAAACAACAACGAAGACGAGGGTGGGGCAGAAGCAAAGGCCCTTGCCGCCGGGGTCTACCTGGAGAACTCCAGCGATAATACTTTCAGGTACCTCGATCTTCGGGATTTCTCGGCGCAAGCTAGCTCCAGTTCCAATAGCGGTGAGGAAGACTTAGAAGCTCGGACCTTTGGGGTTTTTGTGGATAGTGGCTCGACCGAAAATACTTTCCTCCATAGCGTGGTCAGCGGTAATCAGGTCGGGGTTGGAATAGGTACCGAAACGACAGGAATCAGTACACATTTCAGTTCCATTGTCGGAAACGAAGAGCACGGAGTGGAAAACCTTTCAGGGGAAGTGGTCGACTTTGGCCTCAACTGGTGGGGCTCTGAAGACGGTCCCCACTACGACGGCGACGGGGACGGAGATCCAGATTATGCCGGGAACGGCGACGAAGTTTTTGGGGAGGCTATCATTTCCCCCTGGCTGGGAGCCGATCCCGACGCCAGCGAAGAAAAACCCGGGGTCCAGTTTATTTCCCCTCTGCCGATTCTGGTGAAGAACATAGGGCCCGAACCAGTTACCGCTACCAATAACCGTGGTTACTTGAACAAGGCCATCTGGGGCAGCAATTTGGTGGATGTCCGCGGTAGAGTGATCGTGGATCACGGGACTTATTCGCTTTCGGAAAAAATCCTCGACGGAGTGACACTGCTCAGCGAATGCGGCTCCAGCTGCAAAACAATCATCGAAGACGGAGACCCCGCAAGATCGGGCAATGAAGAGATTCTGATTGAAAGCGGGGAGGTTAGGATCGGCACGAGGAAAGATTACAGTTCCCGCGGATTTACCATAAACAAAAACATCCGGATTGCGGACGGTTCGGACGCCAGTACCGTTCAGCTGAACTGGAACAACCTCCACGGAGAAGTGATCAATGAGAGCCAGGGTAGATTAGATGCCCAATACAACTGGTGGGGAACTTGGAACCCGGCAGGCAGCACGCAAGGTAGAGTCGACACCCATCCTTTCTTGCCCGAGGAGGTCTGTTCCTTCGTCGACTACATGGAGAAACACGAAATCTCCAATCCCCATGCGGCAGCGGCCGGCAAAATGGTAGAGGACGCCGGAAGCACCAAGAAACTCGTCTCCTACTTGATCGCCCACTTTAACGTCAAACCTCGAGAGGGCGAGGAATTAATCGACGAATACGGCTACCAGGCAGTCAAAGAAGCCTTCGAGACTTCTGGAAATAATTACGACGCATTTCTCGAAAACCTGGGGTAAGGAAACTTTAAATGCAAGACTCAGCTATTATTAGAAATAGCCGACATGATTACTGCATCCTGGCAAGGTCAACCAGTTAAACCACAGTCAATTCCTCTCTGCAACAAGCTGCAGGGCTTCCTCAGCAAGTTTTAGTGCTTAGAGGAACTTTATCGTTTTAGCGACTTTTTATGTTCATACATCTTCCTATCCGCTTCTTTGAGCGCCTTCTCCACATTCCTGCCCTGATCGGGGCTCCAGTGGGATAGTCCGATTGCCAGTGACAGGTTGAAGTCGAGTAGCTCTTGCTCTTCGTTCCACCGGTCTATTTCCTCTTTCAATCGCTCAACGGTATGTTGGGAGTTGCCATTTGTTTCCGGCATCATGACCAGAAACTCGTCTCCTCCGTAGCGGATCACAGAATCTGCTTCACGGACGTTTTCCTGCAGCAAGTCTGCAATTTCTTTCAGTACCTGATCACCGGTCTGATGAGAGTACCGGTCGTTGATTTGCTTAAAGCGGTTGACGTCAATCACCAAGAAGGCAATGGGCCTGGAATACCTGTATGCTTTTTCAGTTTCCTTTTTCAGAGTCTCGTGGAAGTATCGCCGGTTGTAGAGACCGGTAAGCGGATCTTTGATGGCCTGCTCGCGCAGCTCCTCTTCCAGCCTGATACGCTGAATCTCCTCGTTTAGGTGACTGGCGAGGATCTCGGCCAGTTCCACGTCTAGCGGGTCGAATGCTCCTTTCTCCGGCGAAGCAGCCTGAAAAACGCCCACTTCACCGATGGGTACGCTCATGTAGCCTTTCATATGGCCACCAATTGGGATTGCACCGTCTTCCTGCCGAAGATCGTCTCCCATAACGGTCTCCCCTGTTTGATAGGTCTTGCCCGCCAGGCCCTGACCCAGCCGGTAGGAAGGCAAGTCTGAAAGTTCAGTTTTTCCGGCAAATGCAACGGGTACCAGCTTGTTGCCCTCCACGCAATAGAAGCGGCATATTTCAAAGCCTAAAACCTCCTGGGTGGCCTTGGTAGCCGCCCTGCAAAGGTTTTTCTCCGTCTGGCACTGCTGGAAGACGTCAACGGCGTCATGGAGGTGCCTTAGCTTGGTTCGCTCCTTTTCCAAAGCTCGTTCAGCTTTTTTCCTTTGATCTATGTCAATTACGATGCCGGTAACTGTCTGTTCTTGAAACCCCTCGCCGCAGCTCGAGATTTTTCCCACGTCGCGAAACCATTTGTAACCTCCATCCTTTTTCCTTATCCGATACTCGACTTCATATCTTTCCTTCTTACCTTCCAGGTGATCCTTCATGACCTTCATTGCTTTCTCGTGGTCCTCAGAATGTATAAGCTCAGTGAAGTCAGTGTAATGATTAAATTGCTTCGGTTTCCAGCCCAGCATGGTAGCTTTACGTTCGTTAAAATTTACTTTGCCTGAAGGCAGTTCCATGGTCCACCAGGCCAAGTTACCTGCTTCCATGGCTCGTTCTAACCTATCCCTCTGCTGCTGTAACTTCCGCTGGGCGCGTTTTCTGCCCGTTATATCTCTGGCTATGGAAAGAACTCGGGGTTCTTCGTCCAGCTCGAACAGATGGGAGCTTACCTCGACGGGAATTTCTGTTCCGTCTTTAGCCTGATGGGTCATGTCAAAGGTCTTCTGTCCTTTGGAGAGAAGATCCTCCATGATTTTGGGAAGTTCAGAAGATTTCTCTCCAGAGTCGATGTTCTGGGGAGACATGGAAAGGAATTCTTCTTTGCTATAGCCCAGCATCTCACTGGCCACGTCGTTTACTTCTATGAAAGGGCCCGGAAGTCCCTCCTCGGTCAGCTCGTGCAGGTAAATGGCATCGTTTACGTTATTGAAGATTTCCCGAAACTTTTTCTCACTTTTCTTCAGTGACCGCTCAAGACGCTCTTGTCCCGTCACGTCATCTACAATGGCCATTACCCCAATTACTTTACCTCTTTCGTCGTACAGGGGGGCGGTAGAAATGCTGGCTGTTAGAAAGGATCCGTCTTTCCTTTGCCGGCGGGCTTCAAGGCTGGTAAAGGAATCACCGGCCAGCACTCTCTCCCGCAGTTGATCAAACTCATCTTGCTTCTCCCCGGGAACTATGGGAAGTTTTTGACCCAGGACCTCTTCTCGGGTCCAGCCAAAGATTTCTTCTGCAGCTTGGTTCCAGATAGAATTGACTTTTCCTCTCGGATCCAGGTCGAAAATTGCCAGGGGAGATGCTTCTATAATGGACTTGAGCGCCCTTTCGGTTACAGTTTGGTCATCATTCACCACTGAAGTTCACCTAATTATCGGATAAAATTGGCTTCAGTCTTTTCAGACTTTAGCGAGGGCAAAGATCGCCGTCGATGCCCAACCACCTTGGAATATACCCAATATAACTAAGCTTTACAAACTACGAACCAAAGTTGGGGTCAGACCTCTTAGACTTCCCGAGGGCGGAGAAGTATAATAATTTGGCGGTGGTTTGCTGTGAAGTGGATATTAATCGCGCTATTTCTCCTGCCCCTACCCGTACTGGTGGCGATGAGGGCCAATCAAAACGGATCCGAACTTCATACCGTCGAAGAACTCGATCTGGACCAGTACCTCGGAGAATGGTACGCAATTGCCAGTATCACGAGATCCTTCAACCGCTCTTGTGTTGGGAGTAATAAGGCGGAATACAGTCTCAGAGAGGACGGCCGAATCGACGTTTTGAACTCCTGCTATACGGAAAGTGGAAAGAAACGGGAGGTTCGAGCGGCAGGGTGGGTTCCGGACGAGACTGAGCCCGGAAAGTTAAAAGTCAGTTTCGTTCCCCTATTTAGCTACAGACTGTTCGCGGCCGATTACTGGATACTGGAACTCGGAGAAGACTACGATTACGCGGTGGTGGGTCATCCTTCCCGGAATTTCGGATGGATCTTGAGTCGGACTCCTGAAATGAGCCAGGAAAAACTGGACGGAATATTCGATAGACTGGAAAAGGTCGGTTACGACCGCTCGGATTTCAAAATAAATCCCCAGGAGTAAGGACCTCAACTGACCCCTATTTCTCGTTTTTCAAACACAGATATTCAATCCCCAAGCCCGCCATACAGGCAAGGGCTTCTGCCGGCTGGAGGGTTTCCGGATCGGGGACCAGACCGTCCTCCGGGTCATCGACGGATATCTGGCCGAGAATCTTCTCTCCCCGGCACAGAGGGATGTAGAGAGCGTCGTCTGGATGCCAGTCCAGCGTTTCCCGCTCCTCCAGCTGACTTTCGATCTCCGCAGCACCTGGAGCTCCTTTGTCTCGTGTCCCGTGGGGCAGGTAGTAAGATTCACCCAGTTTGTGAGAGGGGTGAAACTTCTTCACATCGACTTCAACCCCCACCAGCTGCTGATCCTTGATTTGATCTGCCTGATCCTCGGCAAGTCCCCGGAACCTATAGTCTTCTACGCAGACGGGTTTTGGGTCCTCGGGATCTAAGGGACGATCGAAGATGGAGATGATTGCTCGCTGGAAGGGAGTTACCTCCGTCACTGCCTCCAGAGTTAATTCCTCTATCTGGGAAAGGTTCTTCGCAGAGGAAATCTGTTTACAGAACCTGAACAGATCTCGTCGCTGATGCCGGCGCAAAGTTTCATCCTTGTACTCCTGACGGCCTTCGAGGGAGGTTGTTATCTTCTCCTGATCTCGGAGCACGGAGAGAAAGGTGTCTACCACTTCAGGAGAAAACTGCGTTTCCTTGTTTTCTAACAGTTCGGCGATAGCTTCTTCTCTGGTTAAAGCATCCCGGTAAGGTCTATCGGTCCGCATTGCATCCCAGGCGTCTACAACGGAAACCACCTTGGCCTCCAGGAGTATCTCGTCGTCCTCCAGCCCTTTAGGGTAGCCAGATCCGTCCAGCCGCTCGTGAGTCTGCTCCACTATTCTCCCTACCCGGTCCAGTTCGATGGAGGATTCCAACATTTCTCTTCCCCAAGTGGTATGCTTTTCCATCAGCTCCCATTCTTCGGGGCTCAGCTTCCCCTTCTTTTCCAGCAAGCGGTTGGGGATTTTAGTTTTCCCAATATCGTGGAAGAAAGCGGCGTATTTCAGATCCGCCAGCCTCTCCGGAGGCAGTCCCAGCCTTTTCCCCACCTCGTAACTCATCCGCACCAGTCGTTTAGAGTGGCCGTCCATATGTTCTACGTCTTCAACCTCTTTCGCCAACTTGAGGTAATCCTCGACCTCCTCTCGTAAAAGGTGAAAGGCCGGCTGAGTAGAAGTGTAGAGAAGAGTTACATCCGTTTGAGTCTCGAACCAGGATTCTTCTGGTACGCCCTGGCGGGAGATGTAGTCACCTCTCCGGAGCACAACCCCCGGATCCGAGTTGGTATACTTCAGTTTGCCTTTCAGCACGTAGACGAACTCGAAACCCTGCCAGTCCTCAGAAGAATCCATGTAGAAAGTTGAACCCTGGGCGACTTTCTGCTTCATCACTTCCAGGGATTCGTGGCGGGCAAGCAGTCGGATATCGGTATTGTGTTTGGAGACCCGATCTAGGTACTCTTCCTTCCTGTGGAGAAAAGGAGGCATTTCATTTTTCATGACAAAAGGACCTTAACCGGCAAAATGGAGCTTGTCAACCACGGGGTGTAATGAACAAAAAGGGCCAGCGCTCACTGGCCCTGAGCCGATTCAGCAGCTTGAGGACACCTGAAATACGATCGTTTATTCGACGACGTGGATGGGATCTATTTCAACCGTCACTGTCTCGGTTTCTTCAGCCTTCTCATCATACTCCTCTCCCGGGAACGGGGCAGGTTTAACTTCTATATCCCTACCCTCAGTACTAACTTCTGCTGAGTCATCAGGAGGGGTATTCAAATCATCAACCTCATTGGCAACCGTCAACGTGCCGAGAAAGGAAAAGAGAATTAGCGTGGCAAGGGTTATGACGAAAAACTTTTTCATGGGCACGAACCTCCTCTAATGTTAAGAGTTCGTTTCAATTGCTTTCAATCAGATATTATACCTAATAACAAAGATTTTAGACAACCGCCAAGCGGGCTGTAATCAGACCTTAAATCGCAACAGAACCTCAGGGGCTTAACTAACTTTATACTTTATTTTTGCAGCAGCCTCAACTGGCGCCCACTTCGTGTTTTGGTTTATTCTCCTCTCAATACCGGGTCTTTGACAAATTTGTGCCGATAACTAAAATCGTACATGAGTTATCATATTCTGTTAGACGGTCAGAGCCGGGGCTGGCCTGGGGTAAGGCCATAGCGAACTGAAGGTCCAAAAGTAGCTATATATTTAGAAGTGGAACTTAGTCATCCCGGTGATTGGTAAACCTAGTTCTGACTCGACGAAAAGGTTGAAGAAACTCTAGATGTGAAAGGGATTTGATACAATGGTGCGGTCAAGGTTCTAGGCCCGATCCGTTCGCGACTGCGAGGTGGGAGTTGAAGTGAAACGCCGGGAGACGTCAGTGAGAGCTGTTACCACAATTTGCACCCTTCTCCTCGCCGTCCCTTTGCTTGCCTCTTCCCCGGTTCCCGCGAAAGCTTCGGACAAGGTAGAATTCACCATTCTGCACACAAATGACGAGCACTCAGCCCTGATTCCCCGCTTGCCGGCCATCGATCAGCGCCCTGCGGTTGCAGATCCCTCGGAACATAGTACGGTGGGTGGGTTTGCTCGGCTGGCAATGCTACTGGAGGAAATCAGGGAGAAGAAACGAGGAAAAGACGAACCGACGTTCACCTTCAACGCCGGAGATTTTCTGGGAGGCTCCCCGTTCGGCTGGTTGGCACTAGAAGGATATGCTCCAGAGCTAACTTTGCTCCAGCAGCTGGGTTTCGACGCCGCAATACTGGGCAACCACGAGTTCGATTACGGGCCCCAGGTGCTGCTCAGTTATCTGAGGCAGGCTGGCTATCCCGAAGCTCACCAGGATACGGTTCTGCTGGCCTCCAATTTCGACCCGCCCTCCGGACACCCTCTTTCCCAAAACAACTTGCTTCAGAACACGCACCTTGTAGAGAAGAAGGGGCTGACGGTCGGGCTTTTGGGGCTTATCGGAGACGGGGCGGCTTCGTTAATCCCGGATGCCGGAAATCTAAACTTTCAGGATCCAGTGAAGCAAGCCAGCAGAAGCGTTAAAACCCTCCAGAAGCAGGGCGCGGAAGTAATCGTGGCCCTTACTCACTCCGGTCTGGAGGAAGACCGCAAACTGGCCGCGGAGGTGGAGGGGATCGACGTGGTGATAGGAGGACACTGCCATACGGCCCTGCATCGCCCGGTCCGGGAGAAGGGAACCATCATCGCTCAGGCCGGCTCCAGGTTGAATTACCTGGGGAAGCTGGAGCTGACCTACGATCCTGAACAGGATGTAGTTGAACTCCGATCTGACGACGAAGACTCCGTACTGATCCCCATCGATAACCAGCTCTCACCTCAAGACAGCATCCGCTCTGAAGTGGAGAATTATCAACAAAAGCTCGAGGTTCTGGTGGTCGAGATGACAGATTACGAGGAAATTCGGGAACCCGTCGCCCAAGCGGACTTCAGGATCTCCAACCAACCTCCCCTGGAGGAGACCCCAATGGGGAATTTAGTCACTGACGCCATGCGACTAAGGGGCCAGAAGGCAACAGGGTATCAGGTAGATGTGGCAGTACAAGCCGCCGGAAATATCCGCAGGGGACTCTTCCCCGCCGCTGAGCAACAGCCCAGGGGAGAGCTTTCCTTTTACGATACGGTGAGTCCGGTTGCACTCGGACATGGAGAAGACGGCAAACCGGGCTACCCTCTGGTGTCCGTCTACCTCTCCGGCCAAGAGCTGAAGGCCCTACTCGAGGTGGCGGCTCTGCTGCGGGAGGTGAAGGGCGAGGATTTTTTCCTCCATTTTTCTGGGTTAAGCTACGATTACAACCCCGCCGATGTCCTGCTCTTTACTGTACCTCTCTTCGACAAACCAGTTCCCACTACCAGAGCTGTGAAGCGGGTCCAGCTTTATACCGGTAGAGGTCAGCAGGGGACCCCGGCTAAAGATTCTAATTTCGTACCGCTGGAAGAAAATGAGGAGAAATTGTACCACGTGGTAACTGACTCCTACTTGCTCTCCTACCTCCCCATGGTAGGGGATCTCCTCCCCGGACTGAAGATTGTTCCGAAGAATCGATCCGGTCGGCCGATCTCCACGGAGAACCTTCAACAACTCGTGATTCGTAGGGAAGGAGAAGAATTCAAGGTTTGGCAGGCTGTGCTGGGCTATATAGATTCCCTGCCCGCCGGGGAAGACGGCAACGCGGCAATTCCCGATTACTATCGAGAAACCTCCGGACGGATCAATAAGGCCCGAACCTTCCCTTACTCCGGCTGGGCCCTCATATTCGGGGGCGTACTTCTTAGTGGGGTGGTATTACTTGGCTGGCGGGTGATATCACAGTAGCCGAGCTCCATCTAACAATTGAACCACAAGGACCCCTAATTGCTGTAAAAGCGTGAAGGGCTAACTTGCCGAAAATCTCAATTTTTACAGGAGGAGAGAATGGAAACACACCAGACTTACGGTAAAGAACTCGAGGATCGTTTACGCTTGGACAATTTTCCCATTGGCTTGAAACTACTAAATGACAAAGAAGATATTCCTGATACAGCCAGGCGACCACTGAAGGACATGGGACATCATCTATCTTTGTGCCAGGCCTTCGAAAAAGCCCGACGGGACGGTGAAACTATAGCCATGCTCAAGGAAGACAATTGGTGTTTCGAGCCGCTGGTGGGTTACGGGTTAGGTAAGCCCCCCGACTACTTTTTAGAAGGCCATAATCGCTATCCCCATGACGTCAAAAGCCTCGAAGCCGGCAGCAATTACGCCGAAGAATTTCCTAAACTCGACCCTGGTCAATTTGTCGGTTTAGTTTTTGCCCCGCTGACCAAAGCAAACTTCAACGTGGATATTTCCATCATCTACTGCAACGCCGAACAGCTGAGCTTGCTCCTATTGGGGAGGGAATACGAAGATGGGCGGAACCTGAAGCTTTCTTTATCCAGTCACGCTGCTTGTGTTTACGCAGCGGTTCCAGCTATAAAAAATGGAAGGTGCCAAGTTGCCATTCCCTGTCGGGGAGATCACTACTCAGCGATGGCTCAAAGTGACGAGATAATATTTTCTATTCCTGATAACAAACTGGAATCCGTGATGGAAGGCTTGAGACATGTGGCGAAAACTGGCTCTAAACTGCCCCGGAGCTACAGAACCAATCCTGAGTATCCTCTGTCAGATAGTTACCGGAAAATAGCGGAAATGATGGGTTACCTGTAGGCTTTTATCACTTTCTACAGCCGGAATAATTGTTGAAATCCAGCTTAGATAAGCAGAATCGGAGAAATATGAATAAGGACTTCCAATACTTCCTCAATACCCGAAAAAGGTCCATCAACAAGGGTCTCGAACAAATCGTTACGTCCCGATCGGGCAAGGAATTCCAAAGCCAGATTAAACACTGCCTACTTTCGGATGGCAAGAGACTCAGACCCGTGGTGATTTTGCTCACCTCTAGGCTGTTTGGGGGGAGCCAGAAACGGGTTATGCCTCTGGCGCTCTCCCATGAGCTTATCCACACTGCCAGTCTGGTACACGACGATATTATCGATCAAGAAGAATACAGGCGGGGCCAGAAGTCCGTCCAGGCCAAGTGGGGGGTCGATGAGGCTATTCTAACAGGTAACGCCCTGATTTCCATAGCAATGGAATTGAGTTCCGGTTATCCCCCCCAAATAATTAGGTCCCTGTCTCGTATGACGCTTCAATTGTCCAGCGGGGAGAAAATGGAACTCTCCGCCAGGCTCGGGGACTACAGTCAAAAGCGCTACCTCGATTCCGTCAGGAAAAAAACCGGGGCCATGTTTGTCTCCTGTGTCAGCTGTCCCGCCTGGCTAGGGGGTGCCTCCGAGAAAGACATCTCGGCAATAGAGGCATTCGGGGAACATCTGGGGATTTTGTTCCAGATCCGAGACGACATTCTAGATATAACGGCCAGCGACTCAACGATACCCACGGACTTTGCCCCACCCCGAATCACCCTCCCGATCATCCACGCTTACCGTAATACGGAGGAGAAGTTCAAAGAAGAATTCCTTCATTTCTGGCAGAAATTGGGTGAACCTGGATCGGATTCGGCCTACCAGAAGGTGAGAAAATTCTTAGCTGAAAAAGACTCAATTGCTTTTAGCAAAAAACTTAAACTACGCCACGCCCGAAAGGCCCTGGACCACCTGCAATCTCTACCCCATAACCAGTTCCGGCTCTACCTCCAGGAAATAGTATCACTTTTGAAGAAGAAGGGGATCGACCGCGATGAAAAAAAGCTGTTTGGCCAACATTAAGATATGGATCACTGAGCTGAGAGCCCCGTTCTTTACCTGCACCCTGGTCCCCGTATTTCTGGGAGTAGCCGTCGCCTGGCGTCAGTACGGGGTCTTCCACCTGCTGAAGTTTATTTTGACCTTGCTGGCGACTCTTTTCCTGCATGCTGGAGCGAACATGATCGACGATTATTTCGACTACCAAATAGGTGCCGACCGGCATCAAATCTACGATAAACTTAAATCTCCCTTTTTCGGCGGGAGCAGGGTATTGAATCGCGAGTTGCTCCAACCTCGAAGCGTATATATCGGTTCAATTGTAGCTCTCTCCTCAGGCGGATTAATCGGGATATACCTGGCAGCAAAGTCTTCACTCCTCGTGCTGCTTCTGGGGGCTATCGGTCTAATCTTTGGCTACTATCACGTGACTGTATTTTCTAGATTAGGGATGGGGGAATTTTCTCTGTTTTTAAATTTTGGCCCGCTGATCACCGGGGGAAGCTATCTGGTCCAAACTGGAGCCATGGAGGTCGAGCCGTTTATCCCCTCAATACCGGTAGGTATTTTGATGGCCGCCTTGCTTCTGGTAAACGGTATTCCAGATCGGGAAGCAGATCGGGAAGCTGGAAAATTAACCTTACCGGTCAGGATAGGGCCTAGAAATTCACTGCTGCTCTACGTGGCCCTTCTGACAGCCACCTATGTATTTGTTGGACTGGGGGTATTATTCCAGCTAATGCCCTTAACTTCGCTGCTGGGAATGGCTACAGCGCCTCTTGCCTTGTGGTCCGTGGTGCTGGCTTTCCAGAGCGTAGAGAAACCACAACAATTTACCCCCGTCAACCGGCTTGCTTACTTGCTTCACTTTTTCACCGGACTTCTATTAATTCTGGGTTACATTTCATCGAACTCAAATCTTTAAATGGGGCCGATGTCTGGAGATTCAAAGAAACTGGTAATTGTCGGGGCGGGGTTTTGCGGTACTTTGATCGCAAAGTATTTCGACGGTACCTCGTTGGAAGTAACCTTAATCGACCGAAAGGATTACTTTCTCTACCAACCCGGTCTGCACCGGGGCATATTTGAACCTGAAGTGCTCCGGTATCTGAAGGTTGATTTGCGGGAGTTATTCGGAGAAGTTCGGGTAATCAACGAGGAAGTCTCCCAGATCTCCCCCGACAAGGTCAAAGCAGGGAAAAAAGCTATTCAATTCGACATTCTGGTGATCGCAAATGGAGCCGACTATCCGATCCCCCTTGAAGATCGGAGC
>JBKGZS010000106.1:0-3263 GCA_046543285.1 Candidatus Acetothermia bacterium
GTCCACGGGGACACTCGGCCGGAGATTTTACTGAATCGGGCTCTGGAGAAGGCTACCCTGGACTTGCTAAACAAGGCCGAACCCGTCGACCAAATTGAAAAAATCATCCTATCGACAAATTCGGAAAAACTGGCAAAGCAATTGACTGACCGGAATATTACGCTCATCAAGGATAAAGGCCAGAACTTTAACTTCGGGAAAAAACTCGAGCAAATCATCAAAGCCCACTCGGTTGGAGACCTTCTGTATTTCGGTGGAGGAAGTGGAGTTCTGCTGGATACTGGAGATCTGACCTTCCTCGCCGATTTTCTGAGCAATAATTATAACGTATCGGTCTCCAATAATTTCTATTCCACCGATTTTATCGGCCTGAGCCCCGCCCCCAGACTGCTTGAGGTATCTCTGCCCTCCACCGATAACCAGCTGGGTTGGAAATCACGGGAGGCAGGCTATACCCCCTATGAGCTAGAAAGGACTGCGAAAACCCAGTTTGACATCGACTCGCCCGTAGATCTAATTCCGCTTCGTCTTTCAAAGCCAAATGAGATTAACCTATCCTCTTTCCTTGAGGAGATTTCCCTGGACACCGAATCTCATGAAGAGGTGCTACCTCACTTAACCAATTCCCAGGCAAAACTGGCCCTGGGTGGGCGAATTGGAGCCTCTACCTGGTCGTTTGTCGAGCACAATGCTGCCTGTCGGGTCAATATATATTCCGAAAACCGGGGCATGCACGCTGATACTCGGCTTAGAGACAACGGACTTCCTTCCTTATTGGCCTCCTTGGCCGAAGAAAAGGGATTCGAAACTCTGTTCTCGGAACTACTAGCATCAACTTCAGGGCTGATCTTGGATACCAGAATCATTTATCGTCACTTCGGGATATGGCCCCCGGCAAGAGACCGCTACTGGTCGGATTTAGGGAAGCCCAACCGGATTTCCGTGGATCTGGTAAAGAAAATGACGGAAGCTGCCCTCGGTCAACCAAAGCCCATACTACTCGGCGGACACTCCCTGGTATCAGGGAGTTTATACCTGATGGTTGACATTGCATGGAATTCCCGGCACCCTAAGAGTAAGCAGGTTCGTCCGCGACGACTGTCTTTGAGTAACCGTTAGTTTAAAATAAATAATAGAAGGTGAGTCTAATAATGGATTTCATCCCTACCTGGGCCTGGTTTGTCGGAGGTCTAGGGTTCTTGATAGTGGAGTTACTTACCCCGACTTTTTTCTTCGGTATCGTGGGGGTGGGTGCTCTACTGGCAAGCTTGGTAGATCTTCTTGTTCCAGGGGATGTGAGCAGTTTCGTCGTATTTGTCCTGGGCAGTGGGGCTGCCGCTTATTTAGCCCGCCGGTTTGAGATCTATTCCAGCTCCGGTGATGAGATAAAAACCGGTCCCGATCGTCTAATCGGGAAGCAGGGGATCGTCCAGGAGAGGATTGACTCTGCCCAGGACACGGGAATCGTTCAGGTGGAAGGAGAAAAGTGGCGCGCCAAAGCTAGATACGAGGGAAATATCGAAAAAGGCGCCACTGTAGTCGTCGATAAGATCGAGGGGACCACCCTTTTGGTCTGGGAGACACAAGAGAAACTCGCGGAGGAGGTCTAAATGACAGGTACCATAATCATCGCTGCAGTTGTTTTCGTGTTGGTATTTGGAAGCTGGGCTACCACGCTTGTCAGACAGTATCAGAAAGGATTACTGGAAACCTTTGGAAAGTATTCCAGAACCCTGGAGCCCGGTCTGAATTTCATCTTTCCAATGGCGCAACGGGTCAGAAAGATTGACATGCGGGAACGAACTCTGGACGTGCCCCGACAAGACGTCATTACCAAAGACAATGCCTCAGTGACTGTGGACGCCATCGTGTATTACAAGCCCACCGATGCAAAGAAAGTGGAATACGAAGTCGAGGACTTCGAACAGGCAGCGGTGAGACTGGCCCAAACAAACCTGAGGAGCGAGATTGGAGAAATGGATTTAGATGAGTCCCTCTCATCCCGGGAAAAAGTCAACTCAAAACTCCTGAACACCCTGGATTCTGAAACCGATAAATGGGGGGTGCGAGTGACCAAGGTCGAAATACGGGAGATAACACCGCCGAACGATGTCAAAGACGCTATGGCCCAGCAGCTGAAGGCAGAACGAAAAAGAAGAGCTGAAGTTCTTAGAGCGGAAGGCGTTAAACAGGCATCAATTCTTGAGGCGGAGGGCGGAAAACGAGCAGCTGTGCTGGAAGCTGAAGGTGAAGCCGAAGCCAGGCAGCGCAGGGCTGAAGCCAAAAGATACGAATACATCACCGAGGCAGAGGGAGAAGCAAATGCTATCCAAGGAATTTTTGGTGCGTACCATTCCAGCAAGCCTGGTAAAAGTATCCTTACCCTGAAAGCTTTCGAAGCGTTGAAGGAATTGGCACAAGGGCGGGCTTCCAAGCTCATAGTACCTTCCGGTGCTGCCGATGTACTCGGTGCCATAAGTTCTATGACCGGCGTTGCCGGGGAGGATGCATTCCCGGATATTTCAGAAGAAGAGGTGGAAGAAGACCTAGGAGACGACCTGGTTGAGGGACTTGCGGAAAAAGCCGACGAGGCGCGCGAAAAATACCGAAAAAAGGCCCAGGAGATCAGGGAAGAGGCGGAAGAAAGGGCGCAGAGGGAACTCGAGCAGGGGTAAACCCAAACTGTTAATCTAAACCTACTATCTAGCTTGGCGTTTTGCCCGATCCGATAGGGACTAGGAATCCAACGTTTTGGGTTTCCGTTTTTTCCAAATGTAGTAAATGGCCGACAGAACCAGAAGACCGCCGGCCATCGACAGTGGGTTGGGGATCTCATCGAAGATTATCGCGGCCAGTATCGAGGCCCCGATAGGCTCCCCTAAAATTGTCGCTCCCACTCTAGAGGCTTTGACCTCGCTCAAGGCCCAATTGAAACTGGTATGCCCGATCAGGGTGGGGATAAGTGCCAGCAGGGCAAAAAGCAACCAGTTTTTTCCGGAATATGTGATGAGATCTACCCCCTGTTGGAGGCAGAGAGCAAATAAAAAGAGAGAACTTATCCCATAAACCAAAAAAATATAGGGAAAGGTGGCTATTTTTTGGCGAACTTTTCTGCCCAACATCAGGTAGGTGGCCGCGAATAGAGCTCCCGCCAACGCCAGCAGGTCGCCGTAAAGCTGCATTTCGCCTCCATGCATATCGCCGAGGCCAATCATAGCGCTTCCCGCCACAGCGGCAATCATTCCCAGGGATAAGCCTCGTCC
>JBKGZS010000107.1:0-3152 GCA_046543285.1 Candidatus Acetothermia bacterium
AGACTCAATTGAAGCTGTAAAACAAAACAGAAAGTTAACTCAGCAGCAGAGTTTATCACCCCCTGTCACCTGTCGAAAAAATACCTCTGTTTCAGTCGCTCAGCGCGTCGATGATCGCTCGTGCCGCTTTGAGGGAGGCAAAGGCCTCTTCTCCGGTGATCGGAGGCCTCTCGTCATTCAGGGCTGAGTCCACGAAGGCCATGATTTCCTCCCGCAGATCGCCTACCAGACGGTCTCCGACTACCGGATTGTGATGTAGGTCAGGAGTGGTTATCCCCTCTTCTGTAGCCATCAGGACGCCTTGTTGGTGAGGAACGCCAATGTAGGCCGACCCTTCGGTCCCCACCACCTCCATTCGGGCATCGAGCTTGGTGGGCGAAGTATCGGGGAGAATCCACGAGTAATTGACGCTGGCAAAACTTCCATCAGGGAAGGTCAGCAGGGCACTTATGGCATCCATCATCTGCTTGTCCGACAATTTTTTATCGGACCCTGCAGCCTGGATTACTTCGGGCTCGGCTCCCGTAAACCAGTGAATAAGGTCCAGATCGTGGACGGCAACATGAGTAGTCAGCGAAGTACCGGGCTCGTAGCGGGCAGGCCCTTCGGTATGGGGACTGTTTCGGTGAGAGACAATGTATACTGGATCACCTAAATCGCCACGGTCGATCGCTTCCTTTACCTGAGCATACCGAGGATCGAACCGCAGGAGATACCCTACCATCAATTTGACCCCGCTCTCCTGGACCACATTCAAGATTCGCCGAGCATCGTCGAGTTCCGTAGCCAGGGGTTTTTCCAGGAAGATGTCCTTGCCAGCCTCGGCAGCCGCTACCACGGGATCACGATGCATCTCATCAGGAGTGCATACGCTTACCGCATCCAGATAATCCAGCTTCAGCAGTTCTTCGTAATCGGAAAACTTCGCCTCTACGCCAAATTGTCCCGCAACGTAATCCCGACGTTCTCTGCTGGGATCTGCAACCGCCGCCAGCTGCACGTTGGGCAACTGACTGTAAGTTCTGGCATGCATTTCTCCCATCAAACCTACACCGATGACACCAACCCTCAGTGAATTCATGTCGTTTGTTCAAACCCCCTGTGCACCTTTGAAACTAAAGATCGGGGTACGAAAAGAAGCAAATCCCTAAGAACAAAGTAGCTATTACCAAAAGTTGTTCGCCGTTACGGATTACCACGGCGCCGATGTCTTCCATGCTCTCTCTGAACTATATGAGAGCCATCGCTTATGGAAAGAGCCTTGCCGTTAATCAGCGCGTCTACCGTCTTTTTACGACCGGAATACAAAAGCCGCTGGAGGGTGCCCCTGGAGATATTCATCATCTCAGCTGCCTGTTCCTGATCCAGATCTTCCTGGTCACAGAGGCGCATTGCCTCCATTTCATCCAGAGCCAGCTGGTTCGTAGAAAGCTGATTCATAGGGACACCTGCTGGCTTATAGGCTCTGGGACCATCAAAAGGACGGCAATATCTAGTCTTTTTTCGTCTTGGCATAGCCACCTCATAATGAATATATCCTCTGGTACCCCCTAGTTCAACCATAAAGGTCTATTTCCCTAGACCAATAAGACAATTGAATACTCGCTTCTCACCGAGTATCCTTGGGCAGATTCGACCAAAATTAGCAACTGGAGAAGTTGATGAAAAGAATTACAGCAGTTATTTCCCTGACCATACTGTTGCTTTCACTGGTCACTGCATCTTACGTACTCTTCCGACGTGTCTCCTGGGAAAAAAACAATAAGCGTTTTGGGGTTGCCGCAAGCTTCGAAGAACTCCGTCGTGCTTCCTCCTCTTATGACCTCTCCACTGAACAATTGGCTCAGAGAGGGCGAGAGAACGGGCTGAATACAGTTGTCTTTGAACTGGACCAGAAGAAACTGGAGAAAGAGCCCGCTGAACTACGACAGAGGGTAGAGGAGATGATAGATCTCGGTTTCACCTTCGGCGTAGAACTGAATAACGCCGAGATTCAGGACTCCCAGGACCTTGAAACTCTGGAGACCTATCTTGATAAAATTGAACCTGATTTTCTGTTGCTAAATCGAGAGGCCAGCTTTCAGAGGGAAGCCGGTATATCTGACTGGCTGGAAAACCGAGGTTACCCGCTGGGGGTGATAGAGTTCCGACAGCACCCGCTGGGCACGGCTCTAGCGGACCGGGGGTATCGGAAGATCTTCCTGTACCACCGTATCTTCGATGACGAGCAAGGGGAAGAGACCCTCTCCTCTGCAATAAAGCGTCTGGCGAGGAGCGTAAAGGAACGGAACATGGGAATGATCGAGTTCCGATTTTTTGACGATAGATCGCTTTCAGAAAATTTAGCCGCTTTAGCGGGTCTCCAGAACTCCCTGGAGGCTCAGGGTTTTTCAAGAGACGACCCAACTCGAATCAAGGGGGTCGGGGATTCGTTGGATATATCCGCCTGGTACTTACTTCCCCTGCTGGGAGCCCTGGCCTTGCTGGCCGTCGATCTGATCACGGGAGAGAGCATGGAGTCTCGATGGACATTCATCCTGCTTTCAATTGCGGCAGCCGCGGGAACATTTGGTGTGGCGCTCTATCCCATCTTCGCCCGACAGGTGATAGCGCTAATAATTGCGATTACGGCCCCAATAGGTCTGTACGCCGGATTGGATAAGCTTGATCCCCGTCTGGAAAATCGCTCCAAAAAACCGAAGATCATAAATTCACTGAAAGTGGCCTTCTTCGCCTCCCTATTCTCCACCCTCGCGGGACTCTTGTTGTCAATTGTACTAACTCAATACCAGTTCACCCTCAAGCTTCAGGTTTTCCGCGGGGTGAAATTTGCGCTGATTTTTCCAGTTTTAAGTGTACTGGGACTGGCCCTGAAGAGAGGAGAGTTCTCAATTTCCTTAACCCGAGGTAATTACAAAAGCCAGGTACTACTCTTGCTGGCCGTCTTATTTGGAGGATTTATCCTTTTGAGAAGCGGAAACTTTTCCTTTATACCTATAGCAGGAATTGAAGAAGGGGTAAGAGAATGGCTGGAACAAGTTCTGATTGCTCGCCCCCGATTTAAAGAATTCGTGCTCGGTTATCCAGCTCTGATGCTCTGGTTTTACCGGAGGAGGGGCGGAAGAAGGGACCTTGTACAGGGTGCTTTACTG
>JBKGZS010000034.1:0-14309 GCA_046543285.1 Candidatus Acetothermia bacterium
AACCCCTGTCGCCGGGATGAGAACCCGATATCCTAGGCCACTAGACGACGGGACCTCTGGCTGGGAGAGGAGGATTCGAACCTCCACTAGCAGGTCCAGAACCTGCCGTCCTACCATTAGACGATCTCCCAGCGAACTCGTTGACATTATACCGGAGTCTTTCAGTTTATCAACGAGTGGAGTTTGATAAACGGTGAATGAGGCTAACCGGCTGCCCAGCAGATTCTCCAACCCCTCTTTGCTCTGAATTTGATGGTTACCCCGCGGCCGCGGGGGAGTGCAGTTGTTGATTATCTCACTGGGATTCAGATATACTTGGGGCAACGGAATGCGTTTTCAGGAAGGGGTGTTCATCATTGCCTGAAGTCAGAAAACCTGTAGCCGCGGGACGATTTTATCAGGCCACCGCGGATCGACTGAGAAAACAGATAAGGGATTGTTACCGGCATCCGGAAGGGCCGGGAGCTGTGCCCGAAGTTCAGGAGGTCAACGGCGTCCAGCCCCAGGGTTTGATCGTACCCCATGCAGGCTATCCCTACTCTGGCCCCGTGGCGGCACATGGCTTTCGCTGGCTGGCCCGGAAAGGAGTGCCGGAGACAGTGGTTATCTTGGGAACTAATCACACCGGAAGGGGGCCTTCTTTGGCTCTGGATCCTGAGGGAAAGTGGCGGACCCCACTTGGCGAGGTGGAAATAGACCAAGCACTTGCCGGGAATCTAAGTGAACGCTGTACTTCCTTGCAGCAGAACCGTCAGGCTTTTGCAGGAGAGCATTCGATCGAGGTACAGCTCCCTTTTTTGCAGCATTTGTTCCGCCAGGAATTCCAGTTCGTTCCCATCTCCGTCCGGGACCAGGATAAACAACTTGCTGCGGAGCTGGGCGAAAGCATGACCAAGATTGCAGACGAAGGAGTGGTCTTCCTGGCCAGTAGCGACTTTACTCATTACGAGACCAACGAAAGTGCCCATGAAAAGGATCGCCTGGCCATAGATCGGATCCTAAAACTTGACCTCGACGGCTTTTATCGCACTATTGAAGGCCATCATATTTCCATATGCGGTTATGGGCCTATCGCCTCTCTCATGTATCTCGCCCGGTCCTTGGGTCTGGCTAGCCGGGAGCTGAAATACGGGACTTCAGAAGATGTGGCAGGAACGGGAGGGCAGGTCGTCGGCTATGCTTCAATTGCCCTGGAGGATCGAGAAGATGGTTAAATCGATGACGGGTTTCGGCGAGGGAGAGGTAAGCTCGGAGGGGGTCGTCGTTCATTGGACTCTGAAAATGACCAATCATAAATACCTAGATGTCAGGGTTCGGGGACTCCGCGATGAAAAGGCTCTGGAGGCGAAGGCTGAAAGTTATTTGAAAGACAGATTTTCAAGGGGACGTCTGGAGGCCGAAGTGGAAATCGGTCTGGACGAGCTATCTGGAGATCTACTGGCTGATTGGAACGAAATTAGGCCCACCTACGACTTCTTGTGTGAGATTTCGGACCAGCTGAACCTGACCAAGGACCCCTCTCTGGATCATCTGATCGCGCTGGGCGTTTTTGAATCTCGAGGTCGGGTGGGGGAGCATTGGCCGGTGGTCCGAGAAGGCTTAATACAGGCCGCGGATCATCTACTCCGTTCTCTGAATACAGAAGGCCAGGCTCTGCGGGCGGAACTGGAGGATCACCTTTCCTTCGTTGCTGAACTTGCTTCTGAGATAGATGGCCAAATCCCCGAAGTAATTCAGAAGAGAAAGAAACGTCTGGAAGAAAGGGTCAGTGAGCTCCTTGAAGAAGGAGGCCAGCTCGATGAACGCCGCCTGGAGGAAGAAGTGGCCGTGATCGCGGACAAGGTGGATATCACCGAGGAGATCGCTCGGATCAGAACCCACCTGGACAATGCCTTCCAGGTGCTGGAAAAGGAGGAGCCGATAGGAAAGGAGCTCGAATTTCTGGCCCGGGAGCTCAAAAGAGAAGCCAATACAGTGGGCGCCAAGTGCAAGGACGGAGACCTTCAGTCCCTGAGTATAGACATGAAGCTCGAGATTGAAAAATTCAATGAACAGGTGAGAAACGTTGAATGAATGCTTTGTCTTTTCCGATCAGGAAACCAGCTGTCTCCTTCCTGGATGAACAGCAAATCTGGTAGGAGTGACGGGTCCAGATGATGGTCGAGCCCCGGTGGGTAGAGAACTTCCGTCGTTCGGGCATTTTATTTGTGGTTTCGGGTCCCTCGGGAGTAGGGAAGACCACCGTAATTGAATCTATACTGGGAAAGGTGTCCGGGTTGTCGTACTCCATTTCCCACACCACGCGAGGGAAACGGCCGGGGGAGAAGGATGGTCGGGATTATTTTTTTGTGGATGAGGGTCAGTTTGAGAAAATGAAAAAAGAAGGCCGTTTCCTTGAGTCGGCGGAGGTTTTCGGAAATTATTACGGCACCAGCCGCGAACAAGTCGAAAACCGTCTTGAAGAGGGAATGGACCTGGTTCTGGACATTGACGTCCAGGGGGCTGCTCAAATTCAAGACAGCTCTCTTTCTCCAGCAGTTTTTATTTTCCTCGCCCCGCCCCAGAAAGAAGACCTTCTGCAGAGGGTAAACGCCCGTGGCTCGGAAGATCCCCAGCAGAGAAAACTTCGAGTTGAGGTTGCCGAACGGGAGCTCGGACAGATCGATCAGTTTGACTATCTGGTAATTAATGACGAACTCGACCGGGCTCTGGAAGATTTTCAGGATATCGTGCGGGCGGAAAGGCTGAAGGTGGAGCGCCGACCTAACCGATCCCCGGAGAAGCGATGAGCGAGATCGCCGGTACGGGGATAGATTTGGTTAGCGTTCCCCGCATCGAGGAAATAGCGAGGAAATGGGAAGGTCGATTTCTGGGCAGAGTGTTCAGCGATCGGGAGATAGAATACTGTAAGGCCCGCGCAAACCCCTATCAGCATTTTGCGGGCCGCTTTGCCGCCAAGGAGGCCTTTTTCAAAGCCCTTGGTCGCCGGGTTTCCTGGAAGACCCCTGAGGTCCTTCGCCCCGACTCCGGGAGGCCCATTATGCACCTTCGTCCTCCCCGACCTTCCGACCTACCCCGAGAATATACGGCCATCCATCTGAGCATAAGTCATACTCGAGAACTGGCAACCGCCAGTGTAATCCTGGAGCGGACTGACCCTGGTTGAGTTGCGCGGGGTTTTACACAGCCGAAACTACTAATGTAAGGCTATACCACGGTCTTTTCTTCTCCCCTGATAATCCTTGCAATGTTTTCCCGGTGAGTGAAGATAATCAGCGCAAATATCCCTATAGTCAGCCAGAGCCTGAGATCACCAATTCCCAAAACCCTGAGAACCACAGGGGCCAGGCCCAGGGCTCCGATCGAACTTACTGAGGCCGTCCGGGTCAGGGCTAGCAGAGTTATCCAGATTCCAGCGGCGATTAATCCGGTTTGCCAGGAAAACACAGCGATGACCCCGATTGAAGTGGCAACCCCTTTGCCGCCGGAAAACCCGAGAAACGGGGTAGAGATGTGGCCTAAAATCGCTGCGGCGCCCAAAACCTGGGGAAAGCCTAAAAGACCGGCCAGACCTGCTGCCGCAGCTCCTTTTCCCACGTCCAGGACCAGGGCTGCTAGACCGTACTGAACGCCGCAGACCCTGGAGACATTGGAAGCCCCTATATTCCCGGAGCCGTGGTCTCTAATGTCCTTACCCCGAGTTACTTTGGGAATTAAGTAACTAAAAGGAATAGAACCTATGAGGTAGGAAACACAAGCCACTAAAGCGTATTGAAGATAATACAATGCCCGATTTCAGCTGTTTAGTCCGTTAGAGGCCCTTTTCCTCGAGGTGTTCCCTCATGGAAATGGTTTCGTGGCCGCTTTTGTCCTCTTCGCTTTCGGAGCTGGAGTAGTTTTCTTCGTCGACGGCCCGTAGAGAAAGGCGAACCTGGCGTTTTTCGTCATTGATTCCGATGATCCGAGCCTCTGCTTCTTCGCCGACTTCCAGGACGTCGCTGGGCGTAGAGATCTGTTCGTCTGAAATTTCCGATACGTGGATCAAGCCTTCTATTTCATCAGTAATGGCTATGAAGGCACCGAAGTCCTTGAGCTCAGAGATTGTTCCGGTTACTTTGGAGCCGACGGAATAGCGTTCCTGGAATTCGTGCCAGGGGTCACGCTGAACCTGCTTCATGCTCAGGCTAATTCGTCTCTCTTCCTGATTTACTTCCAGAACCTCGGCTTTTACTTCTTCCCCTTCGGAGAGGATGTCTCCGGGGTGACCGACGTGATCCCAGGATATCTCGGATACGTGTACCAGTCCTTCCACTCCTTCCTCAAGCTTCACGAAAACGCCGAAGTCAGTAACTTTGGTTATTTCTCCGCTTACCACGGTCCCAGGAGTGAATTTGGTTTCCACGTCCTCCCAGGGGTCGGGTTGGGCTCGTCGGATGGAGAGGCTAATCCGCTGCTCCTCTTCATCTACTTTTAAGACCTCTGCCTCCACTTCGTCTTCCTCGTTTACGACTTCCCGTGGGTCTTCGGGATAGCCCCAGGATAACTCCGAAATGTGCACTAAGCCCTCGACTTCAGGTTCCAGTTCCACAAAAGCCCCGAAGTCGGTCACCGAAACCACTTCTCCGGTTACAGTTTTGCCCGGCGGGAATTTCTCGGAGATTCCTTCCCAGGGATTGGGTTTTAGTCTCTTGATTGATAGGGATATCTTTTCGTTCTCACGGTCCATATCTATTACCTTGACGTTCACCGTGTCCCCTTCGTCATACTCTTCGTGTGGTGCGGGTAGATCTTTCCAGCTGATCTCAGATCGGTGAACCAATCCTTCAAAACCGCCCACGTCTACGAAGAGCCCGAAGTCAACCACCGACTTGATTTCCCCTTCGATTTCATCGCCAACTTCAAGTTTCTCGAAGATTTCGTCGATCTGTTCAGCCCGCTGATCCTCGAGATATTTGCGGTGAGAGACGACGATATTTCGGTTTTTTCTGTTCAGTTCGAGAATTTTGAACTCGGTTTCCGTGCCTTCAAGCTCGGAGATGTTGCTGGGCATGTCCTTTCCCAGGTGAGAGCCGGGTAAAAAGGCCTGAATTCCGTCCAGGTTTACGTTGTAGCCGGCATTTTTTACTTCGCCGGTAATGGTGCCGGTGATGGCTTCGTCATCCTGATAGGATTCCGCCAGCTCCCCGATTTTCTTTTCGTACGCGGCCTGTTTTTCCGAGACGTAAATTGTTCCCTTTTCCTCGTCAATGTAAGTGACCAGGACCTCGACCTCTTCGCCGGGCTCGATTCCCTCCTCTTCTCTGAAAGGAGAAAGTTCGCTGCGGGGTAGGACCCCTTCGGACTTGTACCCGATATCGACCAAAATTTCCTTTTCTTCCGCTTGTACGACGCTTCCTGTGATGGTGTCCCCGCGGCTGTACGTTTTTACGTCGCTTTCGTCAAAAGCTTCTTCCATCTTAATTTTTTCTTCCATTTATGTACCACCTGCTTAAATTTTTGGTTTGGAAAGACCTCGAATGTCCACAAAACTGCTCAGACAGAGATCCCCCTTCGACAAATCCCTACAATAATAACGGTTTCGGTTTTTGTAATCAACGTAAGAGTAGGGAACAACCATTATATAAGATCCGGGGGGTGGAATCAAGAAACCAGGGTTCAAGGGGGGAGAAGAGGTGGTTTGCTAAGAGAGCAGAGGCGCCTATTAACGAGAGGCCTCGTCGATTCGGGCCATCATGCGGTTGCTGAGCAGGTCGTAGTATTTGTCGGAACGCAAGTCCTGGGAGTTTTCAAGTTCCTCTTTCAGGTCTTCCACGGTAAAAGGTCGGCCGATATTGACCGTTATCTGGGGAAAAAGATGAGGAAACTCTGGTGGATAGTGGGGCGAGGAAATGTTAACCGGCAAGAAAGCCTTACCGGTTCTCTCCGCAAGTTTAACCGCTCCCCTTTTTGGTCTTCTGGTTTCTCGAGTAGTTCCTTCAGGGAGGATACAAATAGTTTCTTCTTCTTTTAGAGCGGTCAGCATCTTGCGCAGATCGGCTTTGCCGAAGTTGTCCCGGCTTATAGTCGTAGTAAAGATTTTGACTGGCAAGGCCAACAAGGGGTTGTTGAGCAAGCTTTTTCGGGCGATAAAATGGACAGTGTACCCTGGCCCGACTGCCACCCCGATCAGCGGAGGATCCCAGTAACTATCGTGTCTGGCCACGATCAATAGCTGCTTGGAGCGGGGGAGATTCTCCTTGCCCTGGACATTAAGGCGAAAAAAGATTTTGCAGAGTATATACAGTGGGAAATAGGCAAACAAATATAATACGCGGCGAACCTTCCTGAGTATGTGCTCGATCATGGGCAATTCTTGTGCTTGTCAACCAAATGGACCACTTTTTTCAAAGTTTCGCGACGGGATAGAGAAGTAGTATCGATTATAATTGCGTCCTCGGCAGGCTTCAAGGGAGCGTCGCTTCTGTTCTTGTCCCGATTGTCTCGTTTTTGAATTGCCCGAGTTACCTTTGTCAGACTGGATTGGTCCTCCTGCCCCAGTTGTTTTTGCCTCCGCCGAGCCCGCTCTCTAGCCGCTGCGGTAAGGTAAATTTTCAGATCCGCCTCGGGAAGAACCACGGTTCCGATATCCCGGCCTTCAATGACCATCTCTCGATCATCTGAGAAATCTCGGATTAAATGGGTAACAAAACGCCGAACGCTTTTCTCTCTAGCCAACTGAGAGGCTTTTTCTCCGATCTCTTCTGATTGTAGATCTTCTCCGAGAGGGCTGTTTTCGACAGTTATCCTCGCTCGATTATCCCGGGTAATTTCGATTCCCATATGCTCCAGCTGAAGATCCTTCAATCTGGTGTAAGCTGCTGCCCTGTACAGCCTACCAGATTCCAGAAACAAAAAACCGCACTTTTTGGCCAATTCCCAGCCGATCGTGGTTTTGCCAACCCCGGCGGGTCCATCAATGGCGATCTGCATGGTGCCTCCTAAAGAACTTCTCCAGTTCTTTACAGGTGACAGAAGCCTCGACTGGTGCTTCGGATTAGTTCAAATTTCCCATCCAGACGAGAAAGTTCTTCCAAAAACTGTTGCGGAAGGTTTGCTTCGTCTGTCTGCAAGATTACAAACACCGCCGACCCGCTGCCGGACATACCTATCTTGTTCACCTGGGGAAAATTGTAGGGGAGGTTTAAAAAGTTTGCCAATTCCGGTCGAAGGGATAATGCGGGTTTCAACAGATCGTTTTTGAGATAGCTAGGATCGGAGGAGAACTTTTCCGCTGCCGCGGGGATGTCCCGGCTCGAGAGTTCTGAGTTTTTCAGCTGATCATAGCGTCTGTAGACTTTGGGGGTCTGGAGGGAGAAGGGGGGTATCAGAAGCCCGAGCAAACGGTCCCTGTAGGGATTGGGCTCCTGGTGCAACTCGTCTCCAACCCCCGCAGCTTTACAGTATCCGCCCCGCAGAAAGAAGGGCACGTCCGCCCCCAGTTCAGCGGCCAGCTGATCCAGTTTCTGAGAACTTAGATCACAGTTCCAGAGTTCGTTTAGCACAGCGAGGGTTGCCGCGGCGTTTCCACTTCCTCCCCCCAGACCTCTGCCGATGGGAATTCGTTTCTCGATGTGGATGTGAATGCCTGTAGGATGAGTGGCCCTGCCGCGGAGTTTCTCGGCGGCCAGCCGACAGAGGTTTTCGGCTGGCGGAACCTCCGGCAATCCGGTTACAGATATCCCCTGATCTGAAGCGGGGGTGAAGGTGAGTACGTCGCCCAGGCTAACGCTGAGGTAAGACACCTGCAATTCATGATAACCGTCGGGCCTGACCCCGTTTATCTTTAGTGAGGGGTTGATTTTCGCAAAGGATTTGACGGTTGCCTTGTCCATCTTCGAGTTGCGCCTCCTTCAAATAGTCGAAGTTTCAACCTTTATTCCCGTAAAGGTAAAGGATCTGAGAGAAGTCCTCCACCCTCACCTGTCCTGAGGTCTAAACCGGGAAAGCTCTCCGCACTATGTGCTTGCAAAGGCTGTGTTGGAACTGCTTATGCGGGCCGGTATACTTTAGCAAACATGTAGATCGGAGGTTTGAAGTCCATGGGAGAGTTTAAGTCTGGTTTCGTACACGTTCTGGGTCCTGCCAACGTGGGCAAATCTACTTACATCAACGCCACAGTTGGCGCGAAGGTCACCGTGACCTCCGACAAGCCGCAGACCACTCGCAATCGGATTCGCTGCATCAGTACTACTGAGAACGAACAGGTGGTATTTCTGGATACCCCGGGAATTCATCGACCCGTCAACAAGCTGGGCAAATATTTGATGAAAGAGGCTCGCCGGGCTTTAAAAGGTTCTGACGTGTTGCTGTACATGGTCGAGCCCCGGGGGAAGATTTCCAAGTACGATCAGGCCATGCTGGATAAACTCAAGGGACTGGAGGCCCCCCGGATTCTACTGTTGAATAAAATTGACGTTTACGGAAAGGAAGATATCGCTCGGACGCTTGAAGTTTATAGTTCGGAGGAGGCCTTCGACGAATACATTCCCATCTCGGCCCTTGAGGGGACCAATATAGATTTGGCCCACCGAAAGTTGGTTGAAAGGTTGCCCGAGGGGCCTCTGCTGTTTCCCGAAGGTATTGATACCGACAGTCCTCTGGAGTTTATCGTCGCGGAGTACGTACGAGAAAAGGTTTATCGCCTTACTCATGAAGAGGTGCCATATTCCGTCGCCGTCAAAACTACCAGCGTGGAGGAAAATCCGGAACAAGAATTGATGGAAATATACGCCAAGATCTACGTGGCAAGGGAATCTCAGAAGGGAATCCTGATCGGTAAACGAGGATCCATGATCAAAAAGATAGGTCGGAAAGCCCGTAAGGACCTGGAGCGACGCCTCGGAGTCCAGGTCTATCTGGACTTAACGGTGAGTGTAAACAAAAACTGGAACAGAGATCAGGACAAGATTGAATCTCTCTACAACTAGAGCCCAAAAGCATCGCTGTTTTCCTGGCCCTTACCGTAAATGTCTGGTTGGGGAAAGAATTACTGGAGGTCGATATGATCAAGAAACAGGAACTGGCGAGTATGATCGATCACACTCTGTTGGGTCCGGATGCTTTGCTCGGAGAAGTTGACCGGCTGTGCGCGGAAGCACTTGAGCATAATTTTTATTCTGTCTGCGTCTCTCCGATGTATACCGCTCGGGCGAGTGCAAATCTCGAAGACCGCCAAGTGGGGGTGGTTGCGGTTATCGGTTTTCCTCATGGAACCAACGCTACAGGTGCCAAAGGGTTCGAGGCCCAGCTGGCGATTGAAGCCGGGGCCGATGAACTGGACATGGTTCCTCATCTGTCTGCTTTGCGGTCAGGTAATTACCGGGCCTTCGTGGAGGACGTGGAAAGAGTGACTGAGGTGGCCGATAAGAGCAAACGCGAGGTTCTGGTCAAGGTAATTCTGGAGATGGGATTGCTGGAGAAGGCTGAAAAAGTGACCGGTTGCATACTTGCCCAGGCCGCCGGTGCCGACTTGGTAAAAACCTCTACGGGTTTTGGCTACGGTGGAGCCACTGTCGAGGACGTCGAGTTGATGAATGACACAGTCGGTGAAGACTTGGGAATTAAGGCAGCGGGAGGAATTCGGTCCTATGAGGATGCCCAAGCGATGATTGAGGCGGGTGCTACCAGGATTGGGGCCAGCAGCGGAGTGGAAATTGTGGAAGGTGCTCCAGAATAGGATCTGGCCTCGAGGAGCCTGGATTTCTATGGCCATCAAGAAAGCACGAGCTTACACTATCAGGGCAATCAACTATCAGGAGAGTGATTTGATTGTTACCCTGTTCGGCAGGGAGGAGGGGAAATTTGCTGCCCTGGCCAAAGGGGCTCGCAAGACCTCCAGCAAATTTGGGGCCGTATTTGACCTGCTTAACCTTTCGGAAGTGGTCTACTATGAAGGCTCCAATCTTCACTTCGTCAGTTCCGCTGAGCTGTTGCAAGCTTGGGAAAAGTTGAGAAGGGAAGGTGTTCTAATTGATATGGGACTCCAGTCCGCAAAACTCATCAATAAGTTGCTGGAAGAAGACCAACCGGAACCGGAGGCTTTTCAGCTTTTTGGCAATACTCTGGAAATGCTGACCGAGGGTCCCGATGAACCCAGGGTTTTGTACCTTGGTTTCTACATTAAACTGTTGACGATTCTGGGGTTGAGACCAATGCTCAGGGTTCCTGAGGAACCTTCCTCCTCTGAAAACCGGTCCGGCCCGTCCCTGTACTTTTCCCCCTCAGCAGGAGGAGTGGTCCCCGAAAAAAACGAAGAACAGGTAATTCCTATAAGCGACGGTTTAAGAAAGCTACTGATAAAAACCCTCGAATTTCCACAGGACAAAGTCTGTCGCTTGAAGGCCCCCCGCCAGACGATGGACAAGGGAATCCAGCTCATGGATAAAATGGTCGATTTTCACCTTCACCCGGCGGGCGCAGAGTAAAAACCGTTCTGAGCGAAATTCCTCTTGCCGGGGCCAGTTAAACCTGATCTTCGTCGTTCTTTGTTTTCTCTTTTTTGGTTCCGAAACGGCTAGACATCTCTTCCATCAGTTGAGCTACCCTCATAAAGGCGATGAAGGCTCCCAGTCCCGCCAACAATCCTCCTACTCCAAATAGAAGTTCGCCCAATGAAAAATCCACTTTGAACCTTCCTCGAATTCAAATACAGGTCAGACCTGCATTAGTTCTCTGGTCTATCGCTCTTATCCTCTCTGGTTGAGTAAAACTAGGACGGATTTACCGGGTTGCTCACTCCTCGAAATACGCACCTATTCTCATCAGCAAGACCGCTACCCCGGCGGCGATCAACAAGTAACCTACGGACTGAAGTAATTCTGGAAGGGAAGACATAAAAGTCACCTCCTTGGTCTAATACCAAGTAAAAGGCACTCTGGCCTGAGAAGCCGTCTAAGTCAAAGGGAAAGGCTAGCTCTTTTCAAAGAATCCGCCCAGACGGATCAGCAGTGCCGCTACCCCGGCGGCGATCAACAAATATCCTACGGCCTCCAGCAGGTCGACTAGCATGATCTCCACCTCCTTTACCAAGTTGGCTGCCAGATCGAGTGCAACTTCTTTGGTAACTCCTTAAATTATGATATATGACTACAGAAACCGAGTCAAATATGAGACCGGCACCACAGAAGAGATCGCTTCTTCGTTGGGGTAAGGATTTCCTTCTTCCCCCTGTGCCGGTCGCACGAGAAAACCTTTTCATGGAGACATTCGTACCGGGTAACCGGACCTCCCGCAGGCGGTTTTTAGAAAGACCTTCGGATGAGTGTTTCTAACTTGAAAGGGAAAAGGTTACTAGGATCTGGCTGAACCAGTTTTCGACTTTGTGCTTTCTGAATCTTTGAACTCGCTGAAACTCGCCGGTTTACTCTATTTCTGCCCTATGACAGGTACATATCAAGGATATTTGATTCCCATAATCCGATCTGTTATCATGATCAGTACGGGTGAATGCAATGAAGATCAGAATACAAGAGCGGCACATGGAAGAAAGCGACACGCTTCGCGATTATGCCGTCAAAAACGCGGAAC
Organism: Candidatus Acetothermia bacterium; assembly: GCA_046543285.1. Taxonomy (GTDB): domain Bacteria; phylum Bipolaricaulota; class Bipolaricaulia; order M55B111; family M55B111; genus JBKGZS01. Next base: position 11,566 of record JBKGZS010000034.1, read on the forward strand.
AGCTGGAAAAGTTTTTCGATGGCATAATTAGCGTAGAAATTACAATGGACGTGGAGAAAGAGAGACGGATTGCTCAAGTTTTTGCTCACCTTATACATAAAAAGGTGGTCAAGGCTTCCGCCGAATCGGAGGACATGTATATCTCGCTTGACAGTGCCCTGGACAAGGTCGAGCGACAATTGAAAAAGTACAAAGAAAAGCTGAAAGAGAAAGACCGTGGAAGCACGATTCGGAAGGAGCTGGCTCAGACCAACCCCAGTGATGGTTCGACGGATACCGACTCCGGAGAAGACAATCGTGAAGTTGTCAAAACCGATATGTACTTTAAGAAACCAATGTCCGTCGACGAAGCGGTCATGCAGCTAGAATCTTACCAGAACGACTTTCTGGTTTTTATCAATTCCGAGGACGATAGGTTAAATATCATCTATTCTCGCGACGACGGACGCTATGGTTTGATCGAGCCCCAAGCTTCAGTATGAGGACTTGCTTTCCCCTCTTTCAGAAGGGGTTGTGGTTATGATAAAAGCTGTCTCGTTGTTTTCCGGAAGCCTCGCGAGCGTGGTGGCCACCGAGCTCGTACACCGGGAAGAACAAGTCGACCAGGTCGTGCTGATCACTTTTCGCTCTCCTTTTTTCGAAGATTACGAAAGGGTCAAAGAGATGGCTCATAGTCTATGGCCCGATCTTCACTATCGAAGTCAGTCCGTAAAGAAAAAATGCGAAGCCCTCTCGAACATTTCCAGCACCGGATCGTTTCACCTGCCCACTACCTGTAAGGGTTGTCGGCAGGTTCTGTTGAGTCGCGGCAAGCGTTTTATGGAACGGGTGGGCGGTGACTTTCTGGTAACCGGCGAAGTGCTGGATCGACACGGCCTGGGTAGAGAGGCTTTGTCTCAGATGGAAGACGAGGCAAATCTGAACGGCCTCGTGTTTCGGCCTCTTTCCGCGGGCCTACTGCCCCCGACACTTCCCGCCCAGAGAGGATGGGTTCAGGGCCAGCATGGTATTGAAGCTGGAAACCACGCCCAACTGGAGCGACTGGCTCGCTCCTATGGAATAGAGCTTGACGGCCCGGGATTTCCTGCAGAGGAGCGTTGCAAACTTACCAGCAGGCGGTATGGAAAAAGGCTGGAGAATTTGCTTCAGGAACCCAACTTTACGACCAACGTCCTGAAGTTGCTTGAGTTTGATAGGTACTACAAAGTTCCACCTGATACTAAGATTGTACTGGGCATGACTGAAGAAGAGAAACGAGAGCTGCAAAACTATTTCCTACCTTCTGATCTCCGCGTCTACCTCCCCTCTCACTCCGGCCCCATGACTCTTGTCCGCACCAACTGGGATAGCAAAGACCAGGGCGAGACTAGTAATATCGTCAACTTGGCTGCGGGTATTACAGTCTACCATAGCGAGGCCGATCACTTAGCCAAAGTCCCCGTCAATTACCGATTTGAGAACGATAGCGACACCTACCAGGATACGGCCTCTCCGGTCGAAGAGTCGATAATCCGTAAATATACGATCGACTCAAAGACTTTGACCTAACTCCGCCTCTCTATCCATGACTGACCCTCGTCCTTTACTCGAAGATTTGAACCTTGAGCAGAAAAAAGCGGTCGAGCATTTCGAAGGACCATTGCTGGTTCTCGCGGGAGCAGGAAGCGGAAAAACCAGGGTTATTACTCGCCGGATCGCCTATTTGATCGCGGAGCGCGGAGTGCAACCCGAGCGGATCTTGGGCCTTACATTTACCAATAAAGCAGCTCAGGAAATGACGGAACGTGTTGAAAACCTTTTGCCCGAAGGTGCTCCGGATAGGGCTCCTTGGTTGGGGACTTTTCACTCGCTGGGGGCCCGGATACTACGAAAGTTTTCCCATCTGCTAGACGATGAGTACGACCGTTTCTTTACGATATTTGACACGGTGGACCAGAAGAAAGTCATCAAAGAGGTTTTCAAAGATCTTGATTTGTCCCGGGATGACTATTCTCCGGGCATGGTTACAGGCGTGATAAATCAGGCCAAGAACGATCTAATTGGCCCCGATGGATTTCGTTCCGGCAGGGCCGATCAATACGAGGAGTATTTCCTGGGAGAGATGGAGCGCGTATATCGTCGTTACCAGGAAAAGTTGCGTGAATGTAACGCGTTCGACTTCGGTGACCTGATTCGCCTGCCGGTTCAGCTGCTACGTGAAAATCCACCCGGTATCGCTTTGTGGAAAAAGTCTTACCGGTTCTTGATGGTGGATGAATATCAGGATACCAACCATGGCCAATATTTGTTTGCCCGCTCGCTCCTCTCCGACCATCGAAATATCTGCGTGGTGGGAGATGATGATCAGGCGATTTTTGGCTGGCGAGGAGCCGACGTAACCAACCTCCTGGAATTTGAGGAAGACTTTCCCCAAGCGGATGTAATCCACCTTTCTAGGAATTACCGATCCACTCAGACTATTCTGAGGGCCGCCAACTCCGTTATCGCAAATAATAGCTTTCGAAAAGAGAAATCCATGACCCCGGATCGGGGCCGGGGAGGATCCGTTGAGATTTTCGAGGCGGATGATGAGGCTAAGGAGGCCGAGTTCGTGGCCCGAGAAATTGACTCCTTGCAGGGTGCTGGAGTTCCTTTGGGCGAGATAGGTGTCCTGTACAGGGTCAACACGCTTTCCCGGCAACTGGAGGAGAGCTTCGTAAATCGAGGTCTGCCTTACGAGATAGTTCAGGGGACCAGGTTTTACG
>JBKGZS010000108.1:0-2995 GCA_046543285.1 Candidatus Acetothermia bacterium
TGGATAGCTTTTCGATCCTCCGGTTTGCCTCTTCGAGTTCTCTGTTCTTCTTGGTCAGTTCCCGGGTCTTGTTTGAAAGAGCGTTATTTAGGAGGGATATCTTTTCCAGGACATCCTTTTCTCCTCCCCGTCTTTCTTCGGCAATAAGACAATAATTGCTCCCGGTGTTAAAAAGGTAGCCGATATAAAAATAATTGGCCTTTTGGGATACGAGATCCGACAGCTGTAACTTGATCTTCTTCTGGGATTGGGCATCCGGCAGGTCGAAAAACCCCGATTCTTTTGTAACGACTAGATCGTCTACTCTTTTTTTCATGATCTCGTCCCTTCCCAGCTTGGATAGATCTAAGAACCTTTTGTTACACCCAGAGACATGGTAATTGTCCTCAAATAGGAGGACTATATCGTTAGTTAACTCTTTCAGATAGAGCCCAAATGGGTAGGGACAATCCGTGAGATCATCTATACTCAATTCCTTTTCCTCCACCATTCTCTTGCAATTTCTTTTGCGTCGGTGCTGTTCTCACACCAGTCATCCGCACCGGTTTTCTCCCAGATTTCGGGGTTGTCATTAAAGGCCTTGCCCCCCACCAGAATCTTCATTTCATCCAGCTCGGGGTGGTTTCTGACCTCCTCGATGGTCTCCACGAGGTTCTCGAGGTTAAACGGGATCGTAAGGGATAACCCCAGTAAGGATGGTCTCAGCTTCAGTAATATATCTACAAGGTCCGGAATTGGCGTATCGACTCCTAGATGATCGACGTCCCATCCATCCAGCTCTAGGGAGTCAGCAATTATCCTGGAGCCTATTTCGTGGAACTCATTGGCGGTAGCGGTGACTACAGCCTTGCCTTTGGTTCGTTCAAGAGGCAATATGCGAGAGTATAATGTGGATAGGACCCTAGAAACTATAGAGGAGGCCAGGTGCTCTTCTGCAACTGACAACTCCCCATTCTGCCACCGAAAACCGATGGAGTACATGGCCGGCCTCAGGACGTTCTCGAAAAACTCTCCGACATTTTCCCGTGAATCCACGATTTCTTCAGCTTGTTTGATGGCTTTCCTGTGATCCCCCTTCACTAAGGAGTCCAAGAATTCGTCAAAAGCTCCCTGCCACTTCTCAGGGACGTTGAAACCGGGTTTTCCTATTTTCTCGGTAAAACCGATGAATTTTTGGTGGTTCTCTAACAGGAAGGAATATATTTTGTTTATCGGAGTCGCACTCTCTGATTCCAGCTGATTATTCACCGCCTCCATCCAAGCCTCGAGCTCCACGGGGAAATAATCAAAGGAAAAATCGTGCGCGTGATAGGTCTCATAAACCCAAGACACTGTTCTAGCCAACAGATCATAATTGTTTATGGTGAAGACGCTGGCCATAAATCGAAGGTGATTTTCATGATTTTCGAACATCTTTTCGGTCGAGTTATCGCCAATTAAGTCCCCAATATCTTCCCTATTCGCCAATTTTTCGTTTACGGCTTCGACCAATGATTTCGAATTTTCTTCGTATTCCTTCACGGCTTCCACCGGAATCTTCGGCAAGTGAGAGGTATCAAGTTCCAGATCTTTCATGGTTGCTCGTCACCTCCTAACTATTGCTATCGACGTCTGTCTTCCTTTTGTCTTCGTACATTCTCTCATCCGCTTGCTTTAAAACTTCATCTACGCTTTTCTCCTGGTCGGGCAACAGGTGGGAGTGACCGATCGCAATACCCAGCGAGACCTCTATCAGGTCCGTCTCGCTATTCCACACCTCCACTTCCCGGTGTATTCTCTCGACTACGTTGACCGACTCACCATCAGTCTCCGGCATCAGGATTAGGAACTCGTCCCCGCCGTACCTGATGAGGAAGTCTGATTCTCTGATATTATTCTTCAGTAGACTGGCTAACTCTTTAAGCACTTCGTCCCCTATCATATGGGAATATCTATCGTTTATTTCTTTAAAGCCATTGATATCGATCATGCAAAAAGCAAGGGGATGTTTGTATCTTTTTGCCCTCTCGACTTCCTTGCCAATTATTCCCTCTAAAAAGCGCCTATTGTGAAGACCGGTCAAGGGATCTCTGAGCGCCTTTTTCTCCATCTCGTTTTTGAGCTTGAGGGATATTTGCCTCGTTCGCAGCAAAGAAGTTACCCTCGTCTGGAGCTCTATCTTCTTTATGGGGCAAAGTAAAATATCGTCCACGAACCCTTCCAGGTACTTGTCGGCCGCTTCTTTTCGATCGTCGTTTACCAACAGCAGGACAGGCAAGAAGAGGGGTTTTTCCTCTTCGACCCGCTCCTTGCAGGGATCCTGCAGGGCCCTAAAGGTGGGAATATCGAAAATTACCAGATCGAAGGATTCCCCACAGTCCTCCTTTCGGCTTGCGTTGAGTATCGTGTGCTTTTCGGCCAGCTCCTCCCGTATAAGCTCGCGGTTTCTCCCGTTTTCCAGGGCAAGGAAAATCTTTGCCATATAATTTACTCTCCCAGGATTATTTTCACCAGTTTCAGCAGTCTACTCTTCTCCAGGGGCTTGGTCAACACGTCCCGGGCCCCCTCGGAGAGGCTCTTCTCCTTTGCCCCCTTGCTCTTCCGGGGAGAGATAATGAAGAACGGAACGCCACTTTTCCTGATCCGCTCACACCGGTCCCAGATGGAGTCTCTAAAACCGGTTACATCAAGCAGGGCCATGTCCAGCCCCGGTCCCTTCTCGAGTACTTCGTCGACTCCCGCTACCGTGCCAGCGGTCTCGGACCGGTAGCCCTGACCTTCGAGGAAATCGGCCAGAAGCTGGAGGTTCTTTGCATGGTTCGCTACCACGAGTATGGTCTTCTTCATAGTTCTTCTATTTCTGTTGAACTTCTTTTTTCCTTCCATTCGGGTTGACCGCTCAGGATTCCCCGCAGATCATCCATCGGGCCCCCCACCTTGATCCCGTGTTCAGTAATTTCAAACTCCCGCAGGTTGCGCTCGAAGTCGCTTACCCGTTTTTTCAGGACTCCGATCG
>JBKGZS010000035.1:0-14231 GCA_046543285.1 Candidatus Acetothermia bacterium
GACGTGTCGGTAAACGGGTCGAATGCGCAATCAAAGAAAAAGCGAAAGTAGAGAAGTTATTAGAACTAACGAACCAATTAAAAAACCAAGAGGTGAATTCAAATGAAAGTTGAGATACTGGGAAGCGAAGGTTGTTCCACCTGCGAGCAACTGAAAGAAAATGTACAGAGTATAGTAGAAGAAATGGGTAAAGAGAACGAGATAGAGGTAGTCAAAGTGGAAGACCCGGCACAGTTTGCCAGTTACGGTGTAATGAGCACTCCCGCCCTGGTGGCTGACGGGGTAGTCAAATTCAAAGGGACAGTTCCGTCCGACCAAGAAATAAAAGAAGTGCTCAACTAGAGATCAGGGAAGAACAAGCTAAATGTTCAAATATATTGCGGTACAACTGATTGGCCTTACAGGTCTAACAGGTAGATTGGCGGAAGCACTGGAGTTTTGGATCTACGATACACTAAAGATTACTGCCATCCTGCTGGTGGTAGTATTTGCAGTTAGTTACCTCAGAACTTACCTCCCGCCGGAGAAGATAAGGGATTTTCTCAAGGGCAAGAAGGCGATAGTTGGCTACGTATTGGCCGGAGGGTTAGGAATCATTTCACCCTTCTGTTCCTGCTCCACCGTTCCTCTTTTTCTAGGCTTTGTCGGTGTGGGGGTACCGTTTGGGATGACGATAACCTTTCTCACCGTCTCTCCTTTAGTCAACACAGCAGCAGTGTTTGTGCTTTTCGGCTCCTTTGGTTGGAGTTTAACCCTCGCTTACGTTTTGGGAGGTTTGGCTGTGGGAATTGTCGGGGGAGGTAGTCTAAAATTACTTGGGTTCGAACGGTACGTAGTAGATTTCGATTTCGCCACCGATGAAGATGAGGGTCTTGGAGTTTCGGACAAGTCCGCTAGAAAACGCCTTCGGGAAGCCTACGAGGACGCCAAGGAAATCGTAGGCCGCATCTTCCCTTATGTAGTAATCGGTGTAGGTCTGGGGGCAGCAATTCACGGGTTCCTTCCCGAGCAATTTATTCAGAATACTCTTCAGGGCGCACTAGCCGTACCTGCAGCCACCGCATTGGGAATTCCCATCTACACCAATATAATGGGTGTTATTCCAGTTGCAGAGAGTTTAATTGGAAAGGGGCTGCCAGCAGGAACCTCCATAGCGTTTATGATGTCGGTGGCGGCGCTTTCCGTACCTCAGTTTGTGTTGTTAAAGCAGGTAATGAAGAGGAATTTAATTATCGCTTACGGAGGGATCATTGGATTAGGAATTATGATTCTGGGTTTTATCTTTAACCTAATTTTTTGAGGTAGAAAAGTCCCGAAACTTCCTCAAGAATAAATTGGCGCTTAGTAATGATCATTTCCCTGGGTGGGGCAGACTGATCCAAGTGGCATACATGATTTAGTCCGAGTAGGGATCTAGTGAGGAGTGACTCCTTTTTCACCTTCAAACACACCTTTCTTATGGTACGGTAGGGGTTGGGGCGAAGGGTCATGATCAACAAGAGCAGACGGAATTATGAAACTTATCATAAAAACCACTTTCATAGGTTCAACTTCTCCGGACAACTGCCCGTTCCCATCTTATAGACCGGCCTATTTTGGATATTTCGCCATAATTTCTATAATGCGAGTGTATCTACGGAGGAGATATGGACAGATCCTCTCAAAACGAAGGCAACGAACCTGGCAATTTTGATGCGGCTTCCCACCTTACCGACTCCATCGCCTCCCTTAATCCGGAAGGAGCTTACCGGGTCCTTTCCCGGGCCAACAGCCTGGAAGAGACCGGTCGGGAGATAATACATCTTGAAATCGGTCAGCCCGAATACCCGACCTTTCCCAACGTAACCCTGGCCGGTATCCGGGCCATCTCCCAGGGGGAGACCGACTACAACCCCTCACGGGGAATAAGAGAGCTGCGGGAGGCGGCTGCGGAGCGGTTAACAGAAACCAGACAGCTGGAGGTAAACCCGCCGGAGATAGTGGTCGGGCCGGGGGCAAAGCCCCTGCTGTTTCTTGTCACGCTGGCCCTGCTTGAGGAAGGAGATGAGGCACTCTACCCCGATCCGGGTTTCCCCACCTACCGCTCTATGATCGAGGTGGCCGGTGGTGAGCCGGTCCCTGTGCCCCTGTATGAAGTGGAAGACGGGTTCCGATTAGATCTGGATGCCCTGTCCACCTCCCTGGGCCCCGACTCCAAGTTGCTGGTTGTAAACACTCCCGGCAACCCTGCAGGCAATCTGCTCAGCAAGGAAGAACTGAGGAAACTGAGTAAACTGGCCGGCCAGCACAATCTATTGATCCTCTCCGATGAGATCTACTCCGACCTGGTCTATGAGGACCAGGTCCATCGGACCATCGCCTCCCTGCCGGGGATGAAGGAGAGGACTATCCTGGTCGACGGTTTTTCCAAGACCTACTCCATGACCGGCTGGCGGTTGGGCTACGCCGCCCTCCCGGCCAGTCTTGCCCAAAAGATTGGTCATTTGTTGACCCACTCGGTGGGCTGCACGGCCACTTTCACTCAGCATGCCGGTGTGGAGGCTTTACAGGGTCCTCAGGAGATGGTAAAAGCCAATTTGACGGAATTACGCAAAAAGCGAGATTTGCTGGTTCAGGGATTAAACGAAATAGGTGGAGTAAGCTGTTCTCTCCCGGGCGGGGCCTTCTACGCCTTTCCCAACGTCAGCTCCTTCGAGCTGGCCGAAAGCAAACTGGCCGACTATCTGCTGGAGGAGGTGGGGGTTGCGGTCCTGCCTGGAACGGCCTTTGGCCCCGGGGGGAAAGGCTATCTCAGGCTCTGTTATTCCCTCCCCAAAGCAAAATTGACTGCGGCATTGAAAAAGATGGAGGAAGGATTGTCGAATCTGAAGAGATCAAAAAGCTAACAACTGGGGGTATAGGTTATGTCCGAAAGAAACGAGGTAACTATAAACTATCTTTACCAGAAAAAGGAAGCTGGTGAGAAAATATCCTGGCTTACTGCCTACGATTACCCAACGGCCCAGTACGAGGAGAAAGCGGGAATAGAAATGATTTTGGTAGGAGATTCCGGGGGTATGACCCTTTTGGGCTACGACTCTACCCTGCCAGTAACCATGGACGAGATGGTGGTAATGACCAAGGCCGTCACTAGGGCCACGGACAAGACGTTCGTGGTCGGAGACATGCCCTACATGAGCTACCAGCCGAGCAACCAGAAGGCCATTGAGAGCGCCGGGAGATTGATGGGCGAATGCGGCTCGGATGCAGTCAAACTAGAAGGGGGGAAACGGATGGCTTCCAGGGTGGAAGCGATCGTAGAAGCAGGGATACCGGTAATCGGGCACATAGGCATGACCCCTCAATCTGCGGCCCAGCTTGGGGGCTACAAGAGTCAGGGGCGGGACGCCCAATCCGCCCGGGAACTCATCGCCGACGCTAGGGCGCTTGAAGACGCCGGCGCGTTTGCCATCCTACTCGAAGCTATTCCGGAGAGGGTTGGGAAGATCATCTACGAGAAAGCGGGGGTTCCGATTTACGGGATAGGCGCAGGTGGGGAGACCGACGGTCAGTTATTGATCGTTCAGGATATCCTGGGACTGTTCGAGCTGTTCAAGCCCAAGTTCGTCAAACGTTACGCCGAACTGGGCCAGGAAATGGTGGAGGCCTTTACCCGTTACAGGGAAGAAGTCAAGAGCGGGCAATTTCCGGGAGAGGAGCACTGTTACAAAATCTCGGACGAAGAATTCGAAAAGCTCCAGGGGACGTAAATCTCGACCTGTGGGCCTTTAGCATTGCTCTCAAGTTGTACCGGAGGTCTATGTGGTGCAAAATCTAGTCTAGGAGAATCAATTCGGAAAAGGGGGTTTTATGGAAGGGTCAGACGAGAGAAGAAGGGAGAAAGCAGAAAGATTCGACCGCTTGCGATATTTCAACGGTTTCATGGCATTGTTGCATTTAACCCAAGGTGTCCTGATGTGGGTTTTGAGCAGTGATTTCTCCTTGCCCGTGACTACTACCTACCTCCGTTTCGACGCTCAGACCGGAAACCTGGTTCAAAATCTCCAACAGGCCTGGCAGCTTCGAGTGGGACCTATGGTGGCAGTATTCTTATTTATTTCCGCTCTGGCCCATTTCTCTCTTGCCACGTTTGGTTTTGAGTGGTACGTTGACAAGTTGAAAAAATCCGTCAATCCAGTCCGCTGGTTCGAATATGCCCTTAGTTCGTCGCTGATGATCGTGATAATCGCTATGCTGGCCGGGATGTACGATCTATCCAGTTTAATCCTGATATTTGCTTTGAACGCAACGATGATTCTTTTCGGTTGGGTCACGGAGGTTTTCAACGAGCCCGGAGGGGAAGTAAACTGGCTTCCCTTTAATTGTGGTTGCCTGGCGGGCATAGTTCCCTGGATTACCATTGGATTGTATCTTTACGGTGCGGGTTCAGTCCCGAACTTCGTCTACGGCATCTTCGGTTCCATCTTCTTGTTCTTCAACATCTTCACTCTGAATATGTTTCTCCAGTACAAAGGTTGGGGAGGCTGGGAGGACTATGTTTACGGAGAGCGTGTCTATATATTGCTTAGCCTTTTCGCGAAAAGTGCTCTGGCCTGGCAGGTCTTTGCGGGCACCCTCCGGCCGATGTGATTAAGCGGAGGTAAAAACCCTCAATAATACTTTTCATCTTTCGCCCCAGTCATTTAGTAGTTCCCGGAGGCGCTTTCAAAGATGATTCTATCCTTACCTCTTCCTTGAGGATTACGTTAGCTTTTCTTACAGAATTTGCCACGACTATGAGCAATCTTTACCCTGTAAGTGTCAGGGTGGAAAAAGCTGCAACAGTTTTCCGCTTCAAATTCGGTCGATTTTCAAAGTAAGCGAATCGGTCCTAGAACAACTTGTCAAAGCTGTACAGCCAAACAGAGGAGGTGAGAATATGCCGACCTACATATTACTCAGTGAGGTCACAGATGACGGTGCGGCCACCATTAAGAAAAGACCGGAAAGAATCAAAGAGGTGAACAAGGAGATCGAGAAGTTGGGAGCAGAAGTCAAGGAGCAGTTTGCAGTATTGGGACCTTACGACTTCGTCAACATAGTGGAGGCCCCTGACGAGGAGACTATAGCTCGGGTTTCCGTCGAGCTAGGATCCCGAGGAACAGTCAAGATAGAAACGTTGACTGCCATACCTGTAGCAGACTTCGTAGAAAGTTTTAAGAACTAACGACAAAATTAAGGCTATTCTCGGGCTGCCCAGTATCTTAATGCAGCGTAATGGGCTTACAATGTACGCAATTCTGTGGTCATTCTGATCACTTAGTACATGTACACAGTTAATAGAACTTGCACAGTAACAAACTGCTACCAATTTCGGTCCTCAAGGCTAAGTTTTTTGAATCCCTTGCTTCACAAAAAATAAGCAAAGTAGGCAATTGAAGATAGCGCGAAAACCTTGATTACTTTCGCTATAAGAATCACGACGAACCCCAAGCGTATCTCCAGGGTCTCCACGGCAAAAATGGCTCCCCCAGTCATGATGGTCCCCAAAAAGGGAATCGGAAAAACTGACAATAAGAAGATGAAGAGGTAATCGTAGCGATAGGCCTCAATAAAGTCGGATATCGCCCGCTCTCTCCTTTCCTTTGATTTTAGGAGGGCAAATCTATCGCCTTCGAGATCTGTGATGGAATCATTTATCTTATCCAAGTGGCGCTTTAGCCTCGGGAACTTGTTCCGTAGATAGGATCTGGTTCTTTCTAACGTCTGCTGCGGGATGAGAAAGTTTATTGGCAGGTAAAGTACAAACACGCCCCACAGGTTTATACCCAGAGCAACGCCCAGCGAGAAGATCATCGCCTCGTGGTTCAGGAACCGTCGGAAGAGAATTTGATCAGAGGCTAACCACCACTGGAAAAGTAGATTGATGAGATGTGCCAACTTCTGGATTCTCATGGCTATCGTTCGGGCTTAGGATCCCATCGAGCCTGGCGCAATCAGGTTATACTATCCTCCACCCGATCGTGGAAAGCGCCAATGCCACTGCTGGTTCCAACACCTTAATGATAAGCGATAAACAGGAATACGAAAACACGCTGGTTAAGAGCGAACAAATATCAACCGTCGGACAGTCAAGAATTCTGAAACCCTGGATTGACGATCGAAAGAAGTAGGGGTCTAACTAAATACGGCATAGTAAAATTGATAGAGGTTAAAGCCTAACAGGTAACGATAGCCCCCTTAGTGGATTGTCCTCAACCTGAAATCATGGAGGAGATTGAAATGAAGGAGAAAAACCAAAGGGAAGAGAATCATACCCCTGAAGGAGAACAGGGCAATTCTATTCACCAGAACGGACATGCCCAGATGGTAAAAGATTTTCGACGCAGATTCTGGATTTCTCTGATGCTTTCTATTCCGGTACTGGTTCTTGCTCCAATCATTCAAGAATTTCTCGGGGTAAAAGATTTAATTGCTTTTGCAGGGGAAAGATACGTTCAGTTCGTATTTTCTACAGCGATCTTCTTCTACGGCGGGTGGCCTTTTCTAACAGGTCTCATCGACGAAGTTCGTGACCAAAAGCCGGGAATGATGACTCTTATCGGACTCGCCATAACAGTTGCCTATAGCTACAGCAGTGCAGTGGTGTTCGGGCTGAGCGGCAAGACTTTTTTCTGGGAGCTTGCCACTCTAATCGACGTGATGCTCCTCGGTCACTGGATCGAAATGAAGTCCGTGATGGGGGCTTCAAGGGCCCTTGAAGAGCTAGTGAAGTTGATGCCCTCAACTGCTCACCTTGTTCACGAAGACGGGTCAACCGAAGACGTCCCCATAGACCAACTTGAGCCGGGCGATGAATTACTTATTAAACCGGGCGAGAAGATGCCCACCGACGGAAAAATCGTCGAAGGACGGACCAGCGTCAACGAAGCCATGATTACGGGAGAAAGCAAGCCCGTGGAAAAAGATGAAGGCGACCAAATAATCGGAGGCGCGGTAAACGGCGAATCATCAATTACAGTGGAAGTGGAAAAGGTGGGGGAAGATACCTATCTGTCTCAGGTGATAAACATGGTAGAAGAGGCCCAGGAGTCAAGGTCCCAAACTCAGGACTTCGCCGATCGGGCCGCTTTATGGCTTACCATGATCTCGCTCAGCGCGGGCAGCGTTACCTTGGCCAGTTGGCTCCTCCTGGGTAGGCAATTTGCTTTCTCTTTGGAAAGAATGGTTACCGTGATGGTAATTACCTGTCCCCACGCTCTTGGTTTAGCTATACCTCTAGTTGTGGCTGTTTCAACGGCGCTATCAGCTAAAAATGGGCTGCTCGTCAGGGATAGATCCGCTTTTGAAAGGACAAGAGACATCGATGCAGTAATCTTCGATAAAACAGGGACCTTGACGAAAGGAGAATTTGGAGTAACTGACATTATCTCCCTCGGCAATTTAACAAAAGAAGAGTTGCTAACCAAAGCCGCTAGCTTGGAGAGCAGATCCGAACATCCAATTGCCCAGGGTATCGTGAAAAGATCTGAAGAGGAAGGAATACAGTATCCTGCTCCGATAAACTTCGAGGCAATCCCGGGGAGAGGAGCCCAAGCTGAGGTAGAGGATACCGTGGTTAAAGCGGTCAGTCCCGGATACCTCAAGGAACACGATATAAGCGTAGAAAATGGAAGGGTGAAAGAGTTGGCCGATCAGGGAAAAACTGTGGTTTATATCATTGAAGACGAAAGAATGGAAGGGGCAATTGCTCTCGCGGACATAATTAGAGAAGAATCCTATACCGCCATAGATAAACTTAAAGAAATGGGAGTAAAGGTAATGATGCTTACCGGTGATGCCGGAAACGTGGCCAGCTGGGTGGCCGGAGAGCTAGGATTAGACGATTACTTTGCCGAAGTATTGCCCGATGAGAAGGCAGACAAGGTAAGAGAAGTAAAAGGTAGGGGATTTACCGTGGCAATGGTAGGAGACGGAGTTAACGACGCACCGGCCCTGGTAGAAGCGGATGCCGGTATCGCAATCGGAGCCGGTACGGACGTGGCTATCGAGGCAGCAGATGTAGTTTTGGTCCGCTCGGACCCCAGAGACGTTACGGCAATAGTCCAGCTGGCCAGAGCAACCTACAGCAAGATGGTCCAGAATCTCTGGTGGGCAGCAGGTTACAATATATTCGCCATACCTCTGGCAGCAGGAGTCCTTTATGGATTTGGTATATTGCTTTCACCAGCTGTAGGAGCTGCCTTAATGTCTTTATCAACCGTAATTGTGGCCGTTAATGCAAGGCTCCTCGGAAGAACGGGAGCAGAACTTGGGGGGAGAGAACGGGAAAAAGTGGAACCGGCTCCAGCCTAGGAAAAGCAAAGGTTATACTTTACCCTTTCAGCGTGAAAGTAAGTATTTTGGCGGCCTCGAAACAGCGCTCTGGACCCCCCGTTGAATAACCCTCCTTAGTGGATCAAATCGTTTTTGTCCCTCAGGCGAACCTTTATCTGCATTTCGTTCAAGATATCACCAAAAGAAAGAAGTCCCAAAAGGAACTGGAACGGACTACGATAGAAATGGTGCAAGCCCTCTCTCAAATAGTAGAGGCGAAGGACAAATATACCGGAGATCATCTGAATCGAGTGCAGGAATATGCCCTTAACTTGGGAAAGAAGCTTGCATTATCCTTAGAACGACCTGAACAACTTCGTTATGCGGCCGAACTGCACGACATCGGAAAAGTAAAAGTGCGGGATAGGATTTTGGGAAAGAAAGTGCCCTCTATCAAAAGAAATTGAAACAGATAGAGAAACATCCTGCAGTACGGGAGAGGACTGTGGGGAGCATCTCCAGGCTTGAAAGAGCTTCAAAAATCATCGGACAGCACCAAAAAAATACGATGGTTCAGGTTACCCACGGGGTTGGGGGGGCGAAGAAATTATACTGGAAGCAAGAATCCTAGCTGTCGTTGACGCCTGGAATGCAATGGTTACCGATCGCCCTTATCGAAACTCTTTACCCGAGGAAGGTGCAATCAAAGAACTAAATAAGAATGCCGGATCTCAGTTTGATCCCGAGGTGTTGGAGACATTTTTAGAAATGGTTTGAGTACTTGAAGTGCTGAAAGGGAAGGTAAAGCTTTCCACCACTTGGTATATTCACCGGAGGGCTTTGGACAACAGCTCTTGTCAATTTTTTCAAGCGCAAGTGGTTTGGCCACTTCCCTCCCACTATTAATGCTTTTTTCGAGGGGTAAATGGCTTTTTTGCGGCCGGATTATTCCTGTTACCGTATCGTTGATCGGGGCTAGGTGGGGGAGTCTTCCAGGCAAAATCGGTCGGGGTTTATTTAGGGTTTATATTTCTCGACCAAGCAACTGGCACTGCTCTGTGGGGAAACCTAACCCAGTATTCCAGCTGGAGAGGGGTCTTGATCCTCTACGCTTCTGTGGAACTCTTAGCCGCGAGTATCCTATTTCGGAAGCTAGGCTTTTTCTGGCAGAGTCACGGAAGCTAGGTCAATTTACAGGGCACTGTTACGGAAACCGCTAGTCTATTCTACCTTACTCCTAATACTGATTAATGGCTTCGCCGTTTAGGGATCCTTCGCCTATTACGCGGCAAGGAATCGGCACTCTGGTAAACAGGCTAATATTGACGAGCTATGGTTATTCTCACCTTTTCCTTCTGGCTGCAGGGTTGTTTTTCTGCACGGGCTTGGGCTCGTATATCCTTTATGCTTGCCACAATGAATTATGAGGTAATACCAGTTTGCACTTTGCTATGAGGCATAAAGCATCCGAGGAAACGGCCATTTAAACCCTCTCGGCAATGAGGGTGAAAAATCAGTACTATCCGTTGAAAAAGGTCCTCCCATTCGTCGTTAACAGCACAGATAACTTTAGGGAGCCGGCAGTCGTAGGAACAATAGAAGGATTCAACCACCTACAGGAGGCCTAAAGTGGAGAAGACCTGTTTCTGAAATTGGTTTTGCAGTAAAATAGATACTGGGAGGAGAATGAATGACCCCGGACAGGCCAAATAGAAGAAACAATTCACAAGAGTCCGTAGATGCCAACAGCGAGAGCTGGGAGATTGTCTCTAATCTTATGAGAGATGTTCCTGGGATGACTTTTCGCTGCCGAGCGGACCCGGAATGGACGATGACTTTCCTCAGCGAAGGTTGTTATAACCTCACCGGTTATCCCCGCGAGGCCCTGTTGGACAATACGGGCATCTCCTACCAAAAACTCATCCACCCATCGGATAGACCTATCATCCGTCGGGAAATCGACAAAGCCCTCGAAGAGAGCAGGCCTTACGAAATAATTTATCGGGTTCGTTTAGACGGCAATCAGAAATGGGTCTGGGAAAGAGGGCAAGAAGCACCATCTTCTGGAAATCATAGCATTATAGAGGGAGTCATAACCGAGATCTCCGGTCCAATTGAGAAAAGAGCCAGTCTCCGAAGCCAGAGAAATAACACGCCCGAACTCTCTGCCTTAGCGGGAGTCGCCCACCACGTTGCATCAACCTTAGAATTAGAACCTTTGCTGGGTAAGGTTCTGGACAAACTGGGAGAGGTCCTGGAATACGACGCGGCTTCGATCATGATTCTCGAAGAAGACTGCCTAGAAGTCTCTGCCTATAGGGGCCCAATCCCTCAGGAGGAGGCACTGAAATTCGAATTTGATCTGGAAGAGGCCAGGGCGAATAGAGAGGTAATCAAGCGGAAAGAACCCGTGGTAATTAAAGACACAAGAAGCAATGAACCTCTGGCAGAGGAGATTCGGTCATCAGCGAAAAATAAATCCCCAGAAATGTTCAGCTACCTGCGAAGCTGGATCGGCGTTCCACTGGCTTGTCAGAACGAGGTCCTTGGAATGCTAACGTTGGACCATAGTGAACCGGGCTATTACTCCTTCCGTGATGCCGAGGTCGCAATGGGGTTTGCCAGCCAGGTGGGGGTTGCAATTAAAAATGCGCGCCTGTACGAAACTGAGAAGACCCGCTTTGCCACCAGTGAAAGACGGAGGAAAGTGGCCGAAAGCTTGCGGGAAACGATGCGCGTGATTAATTCCGATCGTTCTCTCGATATAGTTCTGGAAACTGTCCTGGCTCAAATTTACCGGTTATTAGACGCGGATGGCGGGGCTATACTCAGATTTCAAACAGGGGAGGAGGGCCAGGACGAGTTTGTCGCTGAACTGACTACTGAAAACATGCCCGAAGAATTCCGGTCAGTTGCCAGGATACCCCTTTCAAGCTCTGATCTCAACACAAAAACCCTGAACAATAAACCACTGATTTTGGAAGACCTTTCAGGCGCGGAAGTCGAAAATTACTACCTTTCCTCGCCGGTGAAAGAACTGGCTGGCACTGTTCAACGTACCTTCGGCGCTTCTTTAGCCACTCCCCTTATAATAGGTGAAGAGTTATACGGGGTTATAATCCTTTACTACGAAAATCCACGGGAGTTTCGCGACGAAGAGATAAGCCTGGTCACCTCCTTTGCCGATCAGGCTTCACTTGCTATCGAAAACGCCCGGTTAAATAAAAAAGCCGAAGAAGCTGCCGTAATCGAGGAAAGAAACAGAATGGCCCGAGAACTACACGATTCTGTCACACAATCTCTTTACAGCGTGACTCTTTTCGCCGAAGCTGCGAAAAGACTGGCAGATCAGGGTGATTCCCATCAGGTTCAGTCCCACCTTGAAAATGTAGCGAGGATGTCCCAGCAGGCACTCAAAGAAATGAGATTACTCATTTATCAGATGAGGTCACGGGGGGAGAGCAACAGTCGGTTTGAAGAGAGGATCAAGAGCAGACTGGCGACCGTGGAGAGGAGATCGGGCGTGGATTCGTCTGTAGAAGTTAAGGGAAACCCTGATTTATCGAATGATAAGATGGAAGAGCTTTACCTAATCGCCCAGGAAGCTTTGAACAACGCGCAAAAACACGCCGAGGCTACTCGGGTGGATGTTCTCCTGGAGTCCGAAGAAACTGATACGAAGTTGAAGATCACCGACGACGGTCGTGGTTTTGATCTGAAACAGGCTTGCGAGTGTGGAGGAATGGGACTTTCCAATATCCGAGAGAGGGCGGAAAAGATCGGCGGAAAGCTCCACATAGAATCTGAGTCCGGTAAGGGGACAATAGTCTGTGTGAGCATCTAAATTACCGAATTTATTAGTGAGTGATAATATGCACGAGGGTGGAGATACTGTAAAACTGGTAATTGTAGACGATCATAGGGTGGTACGTTCCGGTGTGAAGGCTTTGATAGCAACTGAACCGGACCTAGAAGTGATCGGCGAGGCCGCCGACGGGCGAGAGGCAGTTGCAAAAATTAAATCCCGGAATCCGGACGTGGTTTTGATGGATCTCGTGATGCCCGAGAGGGACGGCGTTGAAGCTACGAAGGAGATAGTGAAATTAAATCACGCCCCCGAAATCCTAATACTTACGAGTTTTTCGGAAGAGGAAAGGATAATACAGGCCATAAAAGCCGGCGCTTCGGGTTATCTGATAAAGGATGCCTCGCCCGAGGAGCTGATCCAGGCAATTAAAGACGTCTATCGTGGGGAATCCACACTGGATCCGAAAGTTGCCGGTACCGTAATTCGTTCCGTCCAGATTAAATCCGAAGATTCATCGGAGGAGCTGACGGATAGAGAAGTTGAAGTTCTAAAGTTCCTTGCAAAGGGACTATCAAATGATGATATCGCCGACAAACTGTGCATAAGCGAGCGGACGGTCCGATCTCACGTAAGCAATATTCTGGGCAAGCTGAATCTCGCCAATAGAACTCAGGCCGCACTTTACGCGGTGAAGGAAGGCCTCGCTGACTTGAAATAATTCCTTCATGCCGGCCTCCTACCCGGCCTTGACCTATATTAACCTGTAAAAAGATTACTTTCTCAGGTTTTGTGATCAACTTGAACTCGGACGTATTCCCCCCATTGCCCTCTTTTTAATACATATGACCGTATAAGTACTAGGGCATTTCGATAAACTATAACTGTTGACAGTTGCGTTGATCCTTTCGAAGCCCTCACAAGGACTTTCGGTACCCGGTTTGGTCGCCGGGTTACGTATTGCTCAGATAAATAATTTCGTTTAAGAGAGTTAGCTAGAGAGCTCAATATACTTTCACGTATACCTCAAATTATGATTCCCCTAAAAGGTTTTAAGAAAGAAAAATATTTTTTTCTTCAGTTGAAAAGACAATCTTCTACATTGGTTTCTTAATCTCGGGAGAATGAGGAAACATCAATTAGGATGAGAAGTCTATAAGTTTTTTGATCACCTTCATCATGAACCTTACTCCTTTTCGTTCAAAATACGTGTCGTTGAAATTACCGATGATGTATGAATCGGTTTTTGGGTGGTAGAACATGAATGCACCCGTTGCACCAACAACTCCCCAGGATTCAAATTTTTTAGGCATAAGGAGCGGTATCTTCTTTAACATCCATATTCCGTATCCGTAATCAATTCCGAGACCAAACCTGGCTTTGTCTTCCATCATGGTTTCCAAGGTTTCTTTTTCTACTATCTGGTGGTTTCCCAGGGCCTTCATGAACTTCAACAGGTCTTCCATGGGAGCTACGACGCCACCGCCTGCGTAATCGATCCCGGCATAACCCTCCGAATCCTGGAAAACCTTTAGATCGCTCACCCTTTCACCTTCGTGGTAGAAATCCGCGATGGGAAGTCCGGGATCTTCGATCGGTTCGGAAGAGTGAAGCATATACGAATGTTTCATATTTAACGGTTCAAATATACGTTCTTTTAACACTTCATGAAAAGGCATTCCGGTGATTTCCTCGACTATAAATCCAAGAAGGTAATAATTAGTGTCCGTGTAGTAAAATTTCTTTCCGGGAGGAAAATGGGGTTTACGATTCTCTTTACCCCACTCGATCGCCTTTCTTGGGCTAAGGTCGAGTTCAGGATTTTCGAGTAGCTCCTCGAGGAGGTGCCAGAAAGCGTCGGGCAGACCGGACGTATGGTTCAGGAGATTCTTAATTCTTATTTCATTCGTGAAATCGTGACCTTTGTAAACGTGCAGACCGTCTAGAATATCTTCGTCCAGATACTCGCTAATTCTGTCTTCGAAAGATAGCTCCCCTTCCTCGTACAGGGTGCTAACGAGTGTGGAGGTAAATAGCTTTCCGACGCTTGCCATATAGTTAGGCCTGTTAGGGTTCGCCGGCTCGTCGCCCGTTTTCCCCGCAGCAATATTAAGGTGAATATCCAGGGGTT
>JBKGZS010000109.1:0-2969 GCA_046543285.1 Candidatus Acetothermia bacterium
GCCGGCGAGTGGATTCGAACCACCGACCTACTGATTACGAATCAGCCGCTCTACCACTGAGCTACGCCGGCTCGTGGTATGTTAGCGTCCCTGTCCATGCCAAAGCTAGCTCTTGGCATTTGCGAGGGGTAACACCGATAAACATTACTGAAGGACGAAGTTTCCTTCAAGTTTTGAGGTATCTGGCCGCTCTTCTCTGCGATCATTTCGACTTATTTACGCCTGCATGGCTCTCGTAAATGCTTCTGACAGTCTCAGCCATAAGTGAGGGGGAAACCCCGAAGGATATCTTATGAACTGAAGGTAAGTGGTTGTGAATTAAATAGGCGTAATTAATCTCGACCGGGTCAAAATTGCAGGTAAAGCCCAGCGAGGTTTGCCACTCGCTGGAGATCCCGAAGCGAAAAGTGACCGGCTGAAACCATTTCCCCTCAAACCCAGCCTGGAGGGGAGTACTTTTTAGGCCTCTGCTATTCAGCCCGTCGGCTAAATCAATCGTCAGCGAAAATTTTGGGGTAGAATAAGCAAAACCCGCTTCAAGATTTCTTTGCCAGCCTTCAGTGTGGTCGGAGGCCCTGTAGGTAACTGGTATGGAAAAAGCGTTTTCAAGCACGAGACCGAAGCTGAAGTCTTTCCAGGAATAGAGCAACCCTGGTGAGATGGATCCCCCGTGGCCGGCACTCGGTTCAAGCTGACTATAGTACTTAGCCTGTACTCCAACTGAGAGGCTGGAGAACGAAGTCCCCCATCCTGCAACTAGACCCTGCCCTTTGAATTGCATGGTGCCAGTTTTTCGCCCCCGGGAGTTGCGAGTCTTAATGGTTTCTGAAGACAGTTGTAAATATTTCATCGCCATGTTCAAAGTCCCCAAGGTCAGTGACTGAGTAGAGAACTCACCGTAATGTTGGGAGCAGGAGGAGGTCACCAGGTTGGTCTTTGAGCTTGTCAGGCCCGCTGGATTATGGAGCAAGGCATTATGATCCCCCTCTATTGCGGTGAATGCTTCTCCCATTCCCACGGGACGTATTCCAGTTTCCAGAGTAAGGAGGGAAGCAGTGGAGATGGGTTCTTGCGACCAATTTCCCCAACCGGGGACGCCGACTAAGGAGGCATAAAGGATTCCGATCGCGATCAGTAAAGACCATTTTGTGCCCGCGAAATTAGGTTTTTTCATCTTTATTCTTTTGGTTGTTGACGATCCACGACCAGCCTCTGTATAGGGGTCCATTTGATATTTTCATCTTCCGTAATACACTTTGCTCGGTATAAATAAAGACCATTGGCCAGCGGCCTGTTCTGCTGGTCTTGAGGTACCCAGCGTGAGGATCTGGGAAATCTATTTTGGCTGGAAGTAAATTGTTTCTGGAACAAGGGGCGTCCATTTAGGTCGTAGATAAACAGAGTCAGGGTTTTACAGCCCTCCTCGGGAGAAAACCAAAAAACACACCCTTTTTGACCCACCGGATTAGGGCCGTGGATGACAGGGGGACGATTGAAATCCGGGGATTCCTCCTCATTAATTTCGAATGGGGGACTTTCGGCTTCACCTTTCAGTCCTTCTGGATCCACTGCTGTGATCTGGAGCTTGTAGGTCTCCGGGGGAATATCATCAGTGATTTTCCAGTTCCAGTTTCCCGTGTTGTCGAGGCCTTTGGCTAATTCTCTCCAGTCTGTTTGGTCGGTAGTTCTGTACAGGAGGTCGATCTCAAGCTTTTCGTCATCCCCGTCGGCATCGCTGGCCTCCCAGGAGATGGGGACTTCCTCGGTATATGCGTCGTCCTTTGAAGGTTCTTTTACTTCTACCGCAGGGGGCAGGTTTCCCGCTGCGGTAATCGGGGTGCCTGAGAAGTATTTCCCGCCCAGCGTTCCTTTCACCTCTCGAGTGGTCAGATCCACTTTGCTGTTATCAACAGGATTCCAGGAGTTTTGGTGATAGTAATACAGTGTTAGACTTTTTTCCGACAAATCTTCGGGCAGATCAGATTTGGAATAAGGGAGAGTGATGTCAACCTGGCAACCTTTCAACTCCGGGCCGTAAACGTCTAAATAGTTTAGGTGATTATCAGCTGAGATATCATCTGGCGGAGGTTCCCGATAGGCGTAGGAGAGCACGTTTCTGGCAGTGGAGCGGGAAGGACAATCTACTTCGACTTTCAAGTTAGGGGAATCGATAATCTTCTCCCCTTCGTGTCCTTCGGCAGGAATTACAGCTCCCTGCAAGGTCTCGTTTTTTACTTGGGAATTCTCGGTTACTTCCACGCTGATATCTTCCTGCTGACTGGCACCAAAACGGTCTGTTAGGGTCAATTGGAGCGTATACGTACCTGGTTTGTCGGTAAATAACGTTGGTTTCGCTCCTTCTTCGTTGGTGAGCCGCGGAGAGCTGGTATCCGGCTTATCTTTGATCTCCCAATAAAACTGGAGATTACTCGTCCCCCCATCTCCGTCCGTGGATCTCGAAGCGTCCAGATTTAGAAAATGGCCTAACTTCAGTTGTTTGTTCTGGGGCCCATCGATCCTTGCCTGGGGTGGGTGATTTGGTGTTACTTTGCCGGTTCTCCTCGAGTCGTGTTGAAAGGTGGGCCAGGAGGTAGATTCTAATTGTTCCCCGGCCGTTCGGAGGGCATACAGTGAGCCCTCGTGAGAGGTAACGTACAAATTGCCACTCTCGGAAAGTGCAGGGCTGCTCCGGACCTCTTCGTCCAATCCTTTTTTCCACTTTACGGTTGGCGAACTGGCTGTCGAGCTCGGTAACTCGAGGGCGTAAGTGTAGCCGTCTTGAGCACCGAAGTACAGGGTATTTTCTGAGCCAATTGCCGGAGTTGAGGTTACTGGAGCACCCACGTGGAGCTTCCATTTCAGTCTTTCTTCAGTGGATTCGAGTTCTGCAGGGCGTAGGGCGTAGAGATATCCATCGGTTGAGCCCACGTAGATGAGCCCTTCTTTCCCGATAGCCGGCGAGCTTTTGA
>JBKGZS010000036.1:0-14164 GCA_046543285.1 Candidatus Acetothermia bacterium
GAGTAGTACTCGTTCGACGGCAAAGGACTTGTTGCCCATAATACTGCTCACGCCCTCGCCGGCATCGAAAAGCATGTTGTCCGGGCTATAGTAAAGCCAGTTGGAGTATAAGGCTTTGGAGTAACTCAACAATTTCATTGGGAGGCACCTATCAATGATCTACTCGAAACCTTTAAGAAAAGCGTCGATATTGTGTCCCAAATCCTGGCCTTTATATCCGCCCTCCAGTACGGCGAACGTGGGTAGCCCATATTCAAACAGTATCTCGCCGATTCTTCTATAGGTACTTCGGCTGAGTCCCAGGGAGGCCAGGGGATCGTTCTTGTGGGTATCGAAGCCAGCCGAAACGGCTATCTGCTCAAACTGATCCATGGGAGCCTTATCCAAGGCGTCCTGAAAGTTTTCCAGATACTTCTCGTCGCCACAGTTGACCTCCAAAGGTACATTAATTATGTTCTTTCTTGAGCGCTTTCCAGTTCCAGGAAAACCGTAGGAGCGATGAAGGGAGATATAGGTAACCTGATCGTCCTCATAAAAAATGTCCTGAGTTCCGTTCCCATGATGACCGTCGAAATCCACAATAACAGTCTGCAGATCAGAACGTTTTACCGCTACCGCCAGGTTGTTGAAATAGCAAAATCCTCCCAGAAAATCCTTGCCGGCGTGGTGGCCAGGGGGGCGCATGAGCGAAAACCCGCCTTCTTGCTGAGCGGTAATTGCTCCCCCCGCAGCCAGCAGGGCGTAGTGCATAAGATTCGTGTAGTGGGGACAGTCAGGATTTGAAAAGTTGCCTTGTTTGACTTTATCGATGAACTTATGTAAATGGACCGTGGCGAGATCCTCTTCAGTAGCCTTTTCAGGTTTTATTGTTGCGTGTTCTTCTTCACGCAAGATGTTATAGGACACTTTAACTCTTTCTGGGCTCTCAGGGTGTCCTGCAGAACGATACTGTAAACACTCAGCGTCGAATACGATGTCCATAGGCGCCTCCTGGAAATTGCAAAACCTGCCGCAGCTTACCTGTTATAAAGGGAAATTGAGGTCTGTCGATCGGGCTTCTACTCGGAATGTCGAGCCTTCTCTTCCATTTCCAAATAATCGGGGTACGTCTCCTCCACTTTCTCCATATCTCTCTGGACCTTTTCGTGGGTCTTCTGGAGTTCAGAAGGAATTTCTCGATCCTGATTAGTTAGGTAATCGTAGATGGCTTCGCTCAATGCATCCGAAGCAAGCAGGGAACAGTGCATTTTAACCGGTGGAAGACCGCCCAGTTCTTCTGCGACTTCCTGATTAGTTATCTGCAGGGCTTCCTGCAAAGTTGCTCCTTTTGCCATCTCCGTGACCATAGAAGAAGTGGCAATGGCCGCAGTGCAGCCGAAAGTTTGCCAGCTTACGTCCTCCAGGGTTTCTTCGTCTTCGCCGTTGGCAGAAACCTGGATATAGACCCACATAACGTCTCCGCAGGCAGCGTTGCCTACTTTTCCTACCCCGTCTGGATTGTCCATTTTCCGCTGGTTTTTCGGATTGTTGAAATGTTCCATCACTTTTTCGGAATACATATTATCCTCTCCTGGATAATCCCTAGATTCATTCAGAATAAAAGGGTGACGCCTCGCGCAGTTCCTCTACCACCTGAGGGAGAACGTCCAGAAAATAGTCGATCTGCTCGGCGGTGTTGCCCCGGCCCAGCGTTATTCGCAAGCTCCCGTGAGCTTTGGCGGCTGGGAGACCAATGGCCAGTAGGACGTGACTAGCCTGGAGATCCGGAGATGAACAGGCAGAGCCTGTACTGGTGGCTATTCCTCGGTTATCAAGCTTCATCACCAGGGATTCCCCTTCGATTGATGCGAAGGAGGTGTTGACGTTGTTGGGGATCCGTTTTGAACGATGACCGTTCAATCTGGCATTGGGAATCTCCTCCACCTGCCGGATGATTTTGTCCCTCAGTTGTTTCTGTCGTTCGATTTCCCCTTCTCCTTCTTCTTCGAGGAGTTCCACAGCGGCTGCCATTCCCACTGCCCCCGGCACGTTTTCCGTGCCGCTGCGCACCCCACCTTCGTGGCCCCCTCCGTTGAACAGTGGTTCTAAGTCAAGGCTCTTATCGCGGTAGAGAAAACCCACACCTTTGGGGCCATAGATCTTATGAGCCGAAGCGGAAAGCATGTCCACGTTGTCTATTTCCAGCGGGAATTTCCCGAAAGCCTGAACTGCGTCGGTGTGGAAAGGAATTCCTCGTTCCCGGCAGATATCGGACAATTCTCCGATGGGCTGAACGGTTCCTATTTCATTGTTGGCGTACATGATGGATACCAGTTTGGTGTCCTTTCTGATCGCTGAACGGAGATCGTCAGGATCTATAAGGCCTTTGGAGTCCGCCTTTAAGTGTGTAACCGCGTAGCCGTTTTTCTGGAGCCAGCGGCCAGGGTGCAGCACGGCATGGTGTTCTATATTGGTGGTAATAAAGTGACCGGAAGAATGGTTGAGCATCAATCCTTTAATGGCCAAATTGTTGGCCTCTGTGGCTCCGGAGGTAAAAATTATCTCCTGGGAATCCACGGCCAGGTAGCCGGCAATGGTCTCCCTGCTCCTTTCCAGCCCTTCATGTTTAGCCCGTTGCCCCAGCGTGTAAGGACTGGAGGGGTTTCCAAATTCCTGGTTGAAAAAAGGAAGCATTTTCTCCAAAACCGACTTGGCCACCGGCGTGGTTGCCCCGTGATCAAGATAAACCTCCTCTTTGTTGTTAGTAGACATTTGATCTCCTCCCTATAATTATCATACTTAGGATAATTGGCTTTCTCAAAGAGCCAGTGAAATTGCACGTGGAAGAGATATTCCCGTAGACCTTGATCACCCCGAATCGTCGTCAATTTAACCTCTTTCCTCGACAGCGATCCTTTTCCAGGGTAACTTTCCCCCTGTATCATAAATGGTCAAGTTGTCAGCTGAGATTCTATCATAAAAACAAGTAT
Source organism: Candidatus Acetothermia bacterium (assembly GCA_046543285.1). Taxonomy (GTDB): domain Bacteria; phylum Bipolaricaulota; class Bipolaricaulia; order M55B111; family M55B111; genus JBKGZS01. The sequence continues at coordinate 2,970 of JBKGZS010000036.1, forward strand.
GGACGTAAACGCCGCGGCTAAACGAAATAGGCAGCCTTTCAACAGAAGGGGGTAAGACATGAAGAAGAGTTTCTCCGAGTGGTTCACTGCCGCCCGATTGGTGATTGTCGGTTTTATGCTGGTAGCGTTGGCATTTGGGTTAACTGGTTGTTTTGGGTTGATAGGTGGCCCTACGGCCGAAATCAAAGTGATTAGCGATAGTCTGGACGACGGCGACGGGCAGGTGGAATTTGATCTCTCTGGTTCCAAAGCTGCCAGCGGGAAACAAATCTCTGGGTACGTTTTTTACCCCGACGAGGATGATACAGATACAAAGATTACCGAAGAAGACGAACCAATGGCCGATGGAGGTTGGGATTCCATCGTTCAAACGATGAGCAAAGGTGTGCATAATGCTGAGCTCACCGTTACTCAGGAAAACGGAACCGTGGTTACCGACAGTACCAAGGAGAAATACGACCATAAATCTTAATAGGAGTCCTTCGATTGGGTGAGTTTAGTCCTACTTAACAATTGGTGTTGAGGAACGATTGGTTACCGGAACAGTGGAGTAAGCCTTTTAGGTAGGGATGAGATATGTGAGAATTTTGAGTAAGGGCAATATACCGCGGTGGTATATTGCCCTTTCTTGATTTGAAAAGATGATTTGGATCAGCGTTAGGGAACAAATGCCGGCTGAACCCCGCCCCAACGGTTGAAGGAACAGGGCGCTCGGGCTAAAATGATTGGGACTCGGGGATGTAGCTCAGTCGGGAGAGCGCCGCGTTCGCAACGCGGAGGTCGGCGGTTCGAATCCGCTCATCTCCACCACTCATTCTAGCTTGGAAGCCAGGTCCTCGATTTTTTCTTCCAGCTGTGCTAATTGTTTTTGCATCTGCTGAATTGCTTGCATTACCTGGGGGCTGGAGCCTCCCATTCCGCCCTGACCACCCATGCCCATACCGCCCATCTGGCTCATGATCTGTCCTAATCCACCCATGCCTCCTCCACCTAAGTCGCCGAGATCGGGTCCTTCTTCCTCTTTTCTCTGTTCTTCGGCATCTTCTCTTCGTTCTTGGGACTGGCGTTCTTCACGCTCACTTCTCTCTTCATTTTCTTCGGACATGATAATCACCTTCTATAGGGAATTATGTTAGAATTTATGGAAACCCGTCCAACAGTAAAGGATCGAGTTAGTCCATGCAACCGCGGGGTTCGAGAGCCGACTAGTCGTGGAAATCTACTGAATTTTCACCCGGAAGCGGACAGGATGAATTCAAGGCCGTTTCTGCTATGTTGATCCCGTACTCTTTTACTCGATCGATGCTGTCCACTACGATGCCGATAAGCTGGGAAGACTGAGGATTTAGCTCTCGGAGGGATCGGTTGAGTTCCAGCAGGGTGGACTCGATCTGTGGGCCTCGAGCCAGCGACTGGTTTGCCAGTTCGATATCTCGCTGGTGCAAAGAGTCCAGGGCCTGATCCATCAAAGCCACGGCATCCTCCGTGGCCTGCTGCAGGCTTCTTCCTAACTCTTCGGGGATCTTGCTCTCCAGCTCGGTAACCGTTTCGGCGATCTTCTTGGCGTGATCTGCTATTCTCTCCAGCTGCTTGGCAGCCGTCTGATAGTCGTAATATTCAACGCGGCTGACCTCTTCTGCGTCTTCGATGATGATATCGTAGAGCATAACACGGAATCGTCGGGAAATGGCCAGATAAAGACGATCTACGTCGTCGTCCCGGTCTCCTACGTCACGGGCCAGCTCCTCGTCGTGGGTTATCAGGGATCGGACAGCTTCTTCAAACATCGAACGGGCAATCTGGTGGATTCGATATAGGGTCTCTTTTATAGACAGTTCGGAAAGGTCTGACAGGTTTCTGATGACCACAAGGTTGGACGATTCTTCCACAATTTCCGGACCTATCAGGGATTGGGTCGTGCTTCTGATAATGCTCCGCTGGCTGGAGCTAATCTGCTCCCCGCGAATTTTTACTATCTCATAACCTGCTATGTAGTAAGATATGATATTTCTGCTCAGAGGTTCTCCGTCTTGATCCCCCAGCTGGAACTCGCCGACTCGATGACCATCCTGGTCTCCAATCTTTGGCTTGAGCAACATCACTCGATGGGGCATGGGTAACATCTGTACCTCAGTGCCGGGCTCCAAGCCTATTTTTTCAGCCCACGTTTTGGGCAGGGTAATCATGTATGTAGACCCGCCGGTAATCTGTACTTTTCTAGTATCCATATGTTTACCACCTCAATACCTTTTCTCATCTAATGTAATATAAAAGTTCACCAGAATCAAAGATAAATTCAAGCTCTGTATAGTTAACTATTCTGCTCGATATACTTCCAATAATCTAAAAGTACTATATTGTCTTCATCAAACTATGAAAATGGAGAAGAAAATTTTGCCATGCTCTGCGATGTCTGCTTAACTGCCCGGATCAGCGTGCCGGCCCAAGAAGAAGCTAGCCATTTTTCACGGTAATTTTTGTTTGAAAGACGGTGACGTGGGACATAGAATTCAAAAGAGAGGAGGTCGATATGGAACAAGTCAGAGTGAAAGCACTGTTAGTTGACACCTCTAGCAATGCCCCGGTAGTTTTGTTGGAAGGCAGTGCCACAGATAAAGTCATGCCCATCTGGATAGGGCAAAACGAAGCCCTGGCCATCTCTCTCAAGCTCCAGGACAAAGATTTTGAGCGCCCACTTACCCACGATTTGCTCAAATCAGTCCTCCAGGAATTGAACCAGAATCTCGAGCGGGTGGTTATCGACCACCTGGATAATAACACTTATTATGCCACCCTGGTGATTTCCAACAAGGAGGGCGGCGAGATAACTGAAATAGATTCTCGGCCCTCCGATTCCATAGCTCTTGCTCTCCGTACCGGAAGCCCCATCTTTGTCGACGATGAAATCTTCCAACAGGTTGCTATGGAATCTCCTTTTGACGAAGAGCTCGAGGATGACGAATCCAGTGAAGAGTTCCAAGATTTTCTCGATCAACAGATGGAAATCAGAAAGTTCAAGGAATTCACCGACGACGAGGAAGAGTGACCCTCGTTCTCACCCTGTATGGACAAAGAGCGTATAGACAAACAATTAGTGAACAGGGATCTAGCTAGAAGTAGAGCTAAAGCGAAACGGGTAATAATGTCCGGGGTAGTTTACGTCGACGGTTCACTCGTAGATAAACCGGGTCAGCAGGTCCCGGAGGATGCTGATATTGAGGTCCGCGGTGAGGGGAATAAGTACGTCAGCCGCGGGGGCAAAAAGTTGCAAGGGGTTTTGGAGCGGTTTGAAGTAACGGTGGAGGGCTGCCGGGCCCTCGACATCGGAGCTTCCACTGGTGGTTTTACCGACTGCTTGCTCCAACATGGGGCGGTCGAAGTATGGGCTCTCGATGTTGGAAAAGGGCAGTTGGACTGGAAGCTGAGAAACGATGACCGCGTGCACGTCCGAGAAAATTTCAACGCTCGCTACCTGGAACCCGAAGATCTGCCATATGCCGTCGACTTAATTACCATAGATGTATCGTTCATATCTTTAGAATTAATCTTATCGCCTGCTGCTTCGGTAATTCGTGACTCGGGGCAGGTGCTAGTTCTGGTCAAACCTCAATTTGAGGCAGGCCCCGGCAAAGTGGAGCGGGGGGGTGTGGTAAACGACCCCCAAGTGCACCGTCAAGTCCTGGAGAGGTTGATTGCTTCTGCCCGTGAGCAGGGGCTGGCCCCGCTGGAGGTCGCTCCATCTCCAGTCAGGGGCAAGGTCTCCAAAAACGTCGAATACTTTCTCCTGCTACAGGAAGGAGTCCCGAGTTATTCCGGAATTTACCAACAGGCCTACCGGGCTATTGACGAGGCTCAGGAGACCTTTTCTGATTAGGACCTTTTTGCCCTTCTAAATTAGTTCATACCCCGTTGGGCTGAACAGTAGGTGGTTTCCGTTTCCTTAGGTTGGGTGAAATTGTTTTGCGGACAGTAGCTCTCACCGGGGGGATTGCCTCCGGGAAAAGCGTGGTTCTAGAGGAAGCTCGCCAGTTCGAGAGCATTCTGGGAGTCGAGGCGGATAAACTTGCCTGGAGCACTTATTTGCCTTCCACCGAGGTTTACCGGCGGATCGTAGAATGTTTTGGCGATGAGGTAACGCGAGGAAGTGGGGAAATCGATCGAGGCAAGCTGGGTCAGATCGTATTCAACTGTAAGGACGCGAGGGCTGACCTGGAAAGCATCGTCCACCCTGCAGTAATGAATGAGCTCAGACGCATTCGGTTACAAAAAAAGGCCTTGTTTAAGTTGATGGTTGTGGAGGGTGCGCCTCTAATTGATTCCGATTATATCGATCCTGCCTTTTTCGAGGATTGGTTGCTGGTCGATGCTCCGCCGGAGCTGAGAATGAAGCGGTTAATAAACCGGGATGATATCGAAGAAGGGCGAGCTGCGAACTTGATCTCTCTCCAGAAAGCTTTCTCTGAGGGGAAGGGCAACCACGATTTCGTCATTGATTCCTCCGGAAGTGAAGCCTCCACCCGCCGTCAGGCCCGGCGTTTATTTGAAAAGTTACTGGCTAGCGCCTAATTCCTCTACTAGAACCTGTCTGTCACTATACTCCAACCATTGTCCGTCAATGATTTGATACCTTTCGTGACCCTTGCCGGCAACTAAAATTACATCGCCCGCTCCGGCTCGGCTGGCAGCCTTCTTGATTGCAGTGGAGCGATCGCGAATTACGTCGAATCTCGAATGAGAGTCGAACCCTTCCCTAATCTGGTCCGTGATCTCCTTTGGGTCTTCTCCCTTGGGGTTGTCGTTGGTAATGACGCTGTAATCTGCGTGGCGAGAAGCAAATTTCCCCATCAATGGCCGCTTGCCTTTGTCGCTGTCTCCACCACATCCGAAAACGACATACACCCCTCCATAGTGTTGACGGAGTTCTTTCAGGGCCGTTTTCAAAGCCCCCGGGTTATGGGCGAAATCGACTACGGCATCGGCGCCGTTAGGGAGCTGGAATCTTTCCATGCGGCCTGGTAAGGAATCATGGCTCCGGAGACGAGCCTCGATTTCATCGGGTTCTAACCCCTTTACTAGCCCTACGCCTACTGCGGCCAGGGCGTTATATACATTAAAGGACCCCAGCAATCCCAACTCAATTCTCAGATTCAAACTCTTTCCTTTCACACTGAACTCTAGTTTGCCGGGAGTCTTTTGAATGTCTACACCTCTCAGATCCGCCGGCTCGTCTATCGCATAAGTAAGCACTTTTCCTTTGCTTGCTCGCTTGAAGGAGGAGCTGAACTTTTCGTCGGCATTGATTAGGGCGAAACCGTGGTCGGGCAGGTTTTCAAACAACCGTAATTTTGTAGCCTTGTAGTCTTCAAGGGTTTGGTGGTAGTCTAGATGGTCCCGGGTGAGGTTGGTGAAAATTCCGCAATTGAATTCGATGGTACTTACCCGCTTAAAGGCCAAGCTGTGGGAGGAGACCTCCATTACAAAGTTTTTTTTCCCGCTATTCAAGGCCCGGGCCGCACGTCTGTGAAGAACTGGTGCCTCAGGAGTCGTGACTGGTCCCTTTTCACCGGACCTTTGGGGGTTGTTTATGGTGGAGATGAGGGCCGTTTTCTCTCGGCCCAACACTTCTGAAACCAGATGGGCGGTGGTCGTCTTGCCGTTCGTGCCCGTTATTCCTACGGCAAATAACTTCTGCGACGGATGATCAAAGAAAGCATCGCTCAGCTTACTCAGAGCTTCTCTGGAATCCTGTGCCTGAACATAGCGCGGGGGCTGGAAGTCCAGATCGGAATAATTTCGTTCGCCGACAACCAAGGCTGCGCCCTTCTTCAAGGCCTGGCCGATGTACTCGTGCCCATCCACATTTTCACCCTGAATCGCTACGAAAATGTCCCCGGGCTCTACTTTCCTGCTGTCGTGGTTGATTCCCTCTATTTTGGTGTCGAAGGTTCCGTAAAGCTTGCGGAAAGAAACTTCGCGGAAGATTTTAGCTGGACGCATTGTCATCCCGATCTACTCCCTTCTGATACAAGTAGAGGAGGTGGCCGTCTCTACTTTTTGCCCTCTGTATCGAATCCCAGCCCGGTAATTCGTGGTAATAGGAGACAATTCTGGACCCCTCTTCCAGTTCCCGAGAAAGCTTAGGGGCTAGTTTTCTGTTGGAACTGGCCGATAGGAAGAGAACTACAACGTCGGCTTGCCTCAAATCAACCCGGTACATGTTCCCCATCTTGATAGTAACTCTTGACTGCTGTCCAGCGAACAGTGCTCTCAACCAGGAAATTGCGACCCGTAGGGGATCGATCTCAATCCCTACACCCCTTATGCCGTATTGTTTGGCGGCCTCCACTACAATCCGCCCGTCCCCACATCCCAGATCGTAAATTATATCATCAGGCCTAATGTCGGCCAGGTCGAGAATGCGTTTTACCGTGGTGTGGTCTGTGGGTTGCCACCAGGCGTCCAAACTGGAATTCCAGAGCACCCAGACAATACTGCAGCTCAACAGGGCGATCAAAACCCAGAATGACATCGGTTATCTTGTCTGCAGCAGAACGATTTTAGGGAGGAAAGCTTGGCGGAGGGGGTGGGATTCGAACCCACGGAGCCGTAAGGCTCGCCGGTTTTCAAGACCGGTGGTTTCGTCCACTCACCCACCCCTCCCTTGGAATTGAGATTCGCAAAGATTGTAAGGTTCATACTTCTTGCCCACAACTGTTTGTCATCGAATCTGCTAGCTGATACCATCATGACTCTTCATCGCAAATCTCAACCTTTGCCTACCTGGCTCGAATTACTTATCGGTGTTACTTCCACATTGTATAGCCGATCACTGCAAATACTATCCCTACACCTGCAAGTATATACTCCTCGTGCTCCTGGACCACCCGGGTCAGTGTCGACTGAGTTTCATCTTTCCCGCTGGGAATGGAAGGCGAGCGGGAGGGTGTTTCAACGGGTATATAAGTTTCTTCCTCTTCCATCCCATATAGGTACTCCACAGCGTTTTGCAAAAACTTTTGTACGTCGGCATTTTCGTAATTAATAGGAGCAAAAAGTTGTTCACCAATGTAGAGGGATCGTTCTCCTTCTACTACGGCCCCGTTCAACGAATCAGTATGGCTCGGAAAAACCTTTCCGCTGTCGTACCAGCTCCCCAGTACTTTCCCTCCATCGAGAACTTTATTTACCATAGCCCAGTGCCGCTCGGTGGGCAGGAAGTCCTCCACTCCGCCCCAAAGTTGGTGATCCTCCTCCTTGCGAATAAATGCGTGATGCGGCGGTTCCTGAGAAAAGTTGACGAATCTCACTTTCAACAAATTGTGCAGTTGATATCCCTCGGAGGTCACTCTTCTGTCCCAACTGTCTTTGTAGGACGATTGCATCATCGCTAAAATGGTTCCTCCGCGGCTCACGAATTCGGCGACGGTTTGGCATTGCTCCTCGGTCATCCGCCTGGTGTTGGGCAATATTAAAGTTTTTATCTGACTCAGGTCAGTAGAGGGGTAATCGTCCTCCTTTTCATAGGCGTACTCCAGATCCTGGTCTGACAGGGGTATTATTTCGTGGCCCGAGGATCGTACGTTCTCAACGATATTTTGCAGTTCTGAGAAATAACGCCAGTGGGGTTCGTCCAGCCCCATCTGATTGTACCAATTCAGGTTGTACCCGCTGACGAGTACTCCAACTAATCGGCGCTTGCTAGTGCGAGTGACCCGTTCTAGGTTATCACCTTCAGAAACGTTATCTCTCAACCATTCTCCCGCCGAGCCATGGCCGGAGGCCACGTAACCGTCTTCCGGAATGGGTGCATCGGAGCTGCGATCCCGGATTCCATCTCTCACTTCCCTGACTACCCCTTCACTTACCCTCACTTCTACGCCCCAGCGGCTACAGCCCGTGGAGCTATCGTGGTCGGGCGTATATATTATCAATTCGTCTTCGCCCCTGGGTCGGTTGACCCCGTTTATCAGGCGAGCTTTACCAGAGCTCGTCGCTATGTATTTCCCTCGTGCACCTTCGTCCCGGGACTGGCCCCGCGTACATCCGAGACTTAATGTCAGTAAAATCACTAGCCCCACAAACATGAAACAAAGCCCCAGTTTCGCGTTTCTCATGCCCGACCCTCCCTATTGCGGACTCGCTACTTCTCCCCTCTCTTCAAAACGGCTTATCCTTACCTGTTATCCAGCTTCGTTTTCACTATTTCTCCACTACCTTCTTTTTTATAGATTTCTTTCCCCTTTCACGCAATCCCTTTTGACGGATCCTGACCTAACATACTTCCCCTGCCCTGTCTTGACAGCTATACATATGTTTAGTACGATAGTTTTTGATTATTATGTATCGAGCCAACCTGACTAAGCGACAGTATCAAATTCTGGAATTTATCTATGAAAAGACCAATCACGGTGGTAATCCTCCCACTCTCCGAGAAATCGGGGAGGAATTTTCAATTAGTTCTACCAAGGGAGTTTCCGACCATCTTCGGGCCCTGGAAAAGAAGGGCTGGATAACGAGGAAAAAAGGTCAGGCTCGAGGAATTAGAATTGAGATGGACAAAGTGGGGCATTTGCTGGGGAAAAACTACCAAGTTCCCATTGTAGGCCAAGTCACTGCGGGTGAACCCACCCTGGCCGTAGAAAATATTGAAGGGATTTTAGATTTGAACGAAATGTTCGGAAACCGCGGCGATCTCTTTGCTCTGCAGGTGAAAGGGAACTCTATGGTGGAAGCAGGTATTCATAAGGGTGATCTTCTCGTAATACGCCGGCAATCCCGGGCCGAACCCGGAGATATAGTGGTAGCTATAATCGAGGATCAGGAAGGTACCGTTAAGAGGCTTTCCAAGATAGGGGATAAAATACATCTAGAACCTGCCAATCCGGAATATGAAGAGATCGTTAAACCCGCATCCCAGGTGGAAATAAGAGGGCTGGTGGTTGGCGTGGTAAGAAAAGTTTGACTTTGGCCACCTATCTTGATCGCTTTCTTCCACGAGGAGGGCCCGCTGTGGAAAGGATAATATTTCACGTAGATATGGATTCCTATTTTGCCTCGGTAGAGCAGCAGGCAAATCCCCAGTTGAGAGGACGACCGGTAGTGGTTACCGGTAAACCGACCATAAAAACAGTGGTAGCTGCCGCGTCCAAAGAAGCCAAGAAATTCGGGATCAAGTCCGCCATGGCTACCTGGGAAGCGCGTAAACTATGCCCGGACCTCGTCCTTGTTCCTGGTGATCCTGACAAGTATCAATGGGCCACTGAGCAGTTCCTATTCATACTGCGGGATTACAGCCCCCGGCTGGAAGTTTTTGGTATCGACGAAGCTTTTCTGGACGTAACCGAAGCCGCAACGGATGGAGGAGAGTCTCTGGAAATCGCGGAGAAAGTCCAGGAAAGAATAAGCGAGGAGCTTGGAAATCACGTGACCTGTTCTGTAGGAATAGCAAAAAACAAACTGCTTGCCAAGCTGGCCTCGGATATGGATAAACCGGAGGGAACAACTTTGATTGCCGAGGAGGACGTGCCTCGCGCCCTATCCAGCACTCCGATGACGGAAATGTGTGGTATTGGCCCGCGGATAAAGAGGCGTTTGAATCGTCTGGGTATATATGACCTCATTGACCTCGGAAAGGCCTCGGAAAGCACTTTAAAAAATGAATTCGGAGTTCTGGGGGGTCGGCTTAAATTGATGGGTCAGGGCAAGGATCCCTCCCCGGTTACTCCGGCCTGGCAGGGTGAGGAGGTAAAATCGATAGGTAATTCCCTGACTTTGCCCCCCTACAAACGCACGATAGACAAGTCCTTGCCCGTATTGTTTAAGCTCAGCCAGCAGGTAGGCTATAGGTTGAGGTCAAGGGGCCTGATGGGCAAAACGGTGAAATTGACCGTTCGAGATGAGCGCTACGAGGTAGGAGGTAAACAGCTTACAGTAGGCCAATATACTGACGACGGAAATCGTATTTACTCCGGCTGTCAAAAAATAGCGGCATCGATGAGATTTCCTTCAACTCCCACAATGGTCGGGGTCAGGGTTTCCAATCTCAAAAGCCGGGGAAGCGTTCCCGAGGACCTATTCTCGGAGAATCGAGCTCGTAGCCGGCTGTTAAACCTCATGGATTCAATTAATGACGAACATGGAGAAGAAACGGTTTACCTGGCTGCTCAATCTGGCACGGAAGACTTGATGCCTTCTACAGGTGCTTTTAGAAGGCCCTGCGGTCTCCTGCATGGAGATCGGTCCAGGAGTAATTGATTGGAGATGGAAGAAGAGAAGTTCCAGTCTCCCCCTGGTCAATTACTTCGTCAAAGTGTTCGAGCAGGTGACGGTAAGGATGACTCGCGGGGAAGTGGGTGGCCGACAGTTTAAGGGAACCATCGTGGCTTTTAGTTTAGGAGGTGGGCAATGAAGGGTTCTCCGATGGCAGTTGATATTGAAACTGTAGGTCTGGAATGGTCAAATCTTGATCAGCCGGTCAGAGATTATTTGTTGAGCCGAGCTAAGAGTGAAGAAGAAAGGGAAACAGTTCCCGAAAAGCTGGCTTTGAATCCCGGTACGGGAAGAATAATCACCATCGCCCTCTGGCGGCCGGATCAGGAGAGAGGTGGAGTGTTGCTAGAAAGCGAAGCGTCGGAAGGCGGATGGTCTCCGTGGGAGAAGGTTGACCAGAATTTGCAGATTTATCGGGGTACTGAAGAAGATATTCTGAGTGAATTCTGGCGGTATCTTTCTTCCGCCGAGGTGGGGAGATTAATCACCTTTAACGGACGAGTTTTCGACGGTCCTTTTTTGATGATACGTTCGGCCATTCTGGGAATCGAGCCTACTAGAAACTTTGTTCCTTACAGGTACAATTTTGAGCGCCACTGCGATCTAGCAGAGGTGGTGAGTTTTTACGGGGCTCGTTCCCTCGAATCGCTGGATTTCTGGTGTAGGCAGACCGGCATCGATTCCCCGAAAGATGGGCTGGCGGGAGCTACGGTCTCCTTTGCTTACGAGGAAGGGCGAATGGAGGAAATCGCCGAATACTGTTTGAGAGATGCTCGTGCTACGGCGGAGCTTTTTAGAATCCTTCGGCCGGTTGTGGAGTTGATGGATAGTTAGTCCCGGAACAGAGGAGATAAGAGCATCACCCAGGGCTGAGGCCCCTAGCTCGCGGTGCTACTTGCAGGATTTATGAAGCCTCTCTCTTCTTC
>JBKGZS010000004.1:0-43090 GCA_046543285.1 Candidatus Acetothermia bacterium
CTCTCCTCCTGTCCTGAGTATTGTCAGGGCGCGTGAAGGTAGAAATCACGCCCCGGAATGATTATTTGGTTTGGGTTTCACTTACGTATTCCCCCGGTCTGATCTCCGACAGTCCTTCTTCCACGTCCCGACGAACGAAATCCAGAACCTGGGGATGATTGAGGGGAACCTCCTCCAGTTCACTTCGGACCTCGGTCGTTTTCAGGGAATATCGCCCCTCGTCAGTTCGATGTATATAGGTTAACGATACTCCGGGGTGACCTGCAATAATTGAGGTAAGGGTGGAGGCGATATCCCCCAGCGGCGGGCGGTCGATGTGGGAGCGCCTGAAGGAAGCGATTACCTCTGTACCGGCCTCTTCTTGGGAGTGGAGCTTGAAGTCTCCGTCGCATTCAAGGGCTATCTGGCGAAAGAGGGGGAGACCTAGACCGACCTGGTTTTTCTTGGTTTTTGTTGTAGTAAAAGGATCGATAGCCTGGCACTTCAGCTCTTTGCTCATCCCCTTTCCGTCGTCGGAAATCGTAATTTCTAGCAGGTCCTCCTCTTGACTTTCCACAATTTCTATCTCGATTGAATTGGCTTCCGCCCGGAGGGAGTTTTCGCCGATGTCCAGAATGTGTAAAGAAAGTTCAAACATCTCGTTTTACCTCGCTCGGGCTAGGGTTTGGCCCCCTCGTCGACGGGTTTGCCATAGCCGATTACCCCTCGACCGGCCTCACCTCGAAAGGCCTTGCGCAATTCCTCTATGCTGGGCTTTTCCAGCTGCATTTCCGTCCAGGCGGTTCCTATCTCCCCGGGCCGGTGGGCGTCTGAAGAGCGGATTACTGTGTACTGGTTCAGAGGCCCGAACTCCTCCTCCAGGTCCCCCAAGGGAACCTCGGGTCCCAGTTCCAGGGCTTCAAAGCCCCCGGTTGGTAGTGCAGGAATGAAACCCAGCTGCTCCAGGATTCCAAAGGCCTTGCGGGCTACGTGGGCCGGTATAGGAACTCCCCCTCGGCGATAGGTCTCCTGAGCTACCTCCTCCAGACTCAAGTCCAGGGAGTTGGCCAGCAACCTCTCTTCTCTGCCCGTGATCTCTTCGTCCGGATCCACGATTAACTGCTCTCCGAAGTACTCTTCGTTGTTTTCTACCTCCGGCAGGTACTCTCGCAGATAGCCGCCGAATCGTTCCACGACCTCCAACCGGTCGAAAAGACAGAGCAGGTGTACCTCCTCTCTGGTCTGGGCTTCGATTCCGAAAAGGCAGTCCACTTCAGTTACGTTTCGCTGTCGCCGGTAATCCCTGAGGGCCCGACAATTGTTAGCTGCGTTGTGGTCGGTCAAGGCTATCAGATCGAGTCCCACTTCCAGAGCCCGGTCGAGAATGGCCCTGGGAGACATCTCCAGGCTGCCACAGGGGGAGAGAACGGAATGTATGTGGAGGTCGGCTTTCACTATGGCCACGGTTCACCCCGGAGCTTGACCTTCCTTTCGGGGCCGTTCCCCAGTTTTAGTTTTGCTCCACGGCGTCGAAGGGACAGACCTCGAAGCAGTTGCCGCACTTGATACAGGTTTCCTGATCGATCTCGTAAATCTCTCCCGGTTCTCCGTTGATGGCGTCAACGGGACAGTTCTGGGCGCACTTGCTGCAGCCCCGACAGGCTTCGGGGTCGATCTCGTACTTGATCAGGTCCAGACATACCCCAGCCGGACAACGCTGGTCCTCGATGTGAGCTCGGTATTCTTCCTCGAAGTTGTCCAGGGTGCTCAGTACCGGGTTAGGAGCGGTCTGACCCAGCCCGCAGAAGGAGGTCTTCTTGATAGTGTCGGCCAGGTCTCGAAGCCGTTCCACGTCTTCGGGCTCTCCTTGGCCCTGGGTTATTCTCTCCAGGATGTCATACATCTGTTTGGTCCCGTCGCGGCAGGGCGTACACTGACCGCAGGATTCGTCTACTATGAAGTCCATGAAAAACTTGGCCACGTCCACCATACACGTGGATTCGTCCATCACGATCAGCCCACCGGAGCCCATGATGGAACCTGCTTCCTGGAGAGACTCGTAATCGATGGGCATGTCCAGGTTATCCTCGGTAATGCAGCCTCCGGAGGGGCCGCCGGTCTGTGCTGCCTTGAACTCTTTGTCCTCGGGTACGCCCCCGCCCACTTCGTAGACCAGCTCCTCCAGGGTGATGCCCATGGGAACTTCCACTAAACCGGTATTTTTGACGTCGCCGGCCAGGGCGAAGACCTTGGTTCCCGGACTATCCTCGGTGCCCATCGAGGAAAACCATTCCGGGCCGTTGCGGATGATATTGGGGACGTTGGCGTAGGTCTCCACGTTGTTCAGCAGAGTGGGCTGTTCCCAGAGTCCTTTGTTGGCCGGGTACGGAGGCCGGGGAGTCGGCATGCCCCGCTGCCCCTCGATAGATCTCATCAGCGCCGTTTCCTCGCCACAGACGAAGGATCCGGCCCCCATCCGCAGTTCTATGTCGAAGTCGAAGTCGGAATTAAATATTTCTTCTCCCAGCAGTTCGTATTCTCGAGCTTGTTCGATGGCCTTCTGTAGCCGTTCCACGGCCTTGGGATATTCAGCTCGGACGTAGATGTAACCCTGGTTGGCTCCGATGGCGTAACCGGCAATGGCCATGGCTTCAAGTACCCGGTGAGGGTCCCCTTCCAGCACGCTGCGGTCCATGAAGGCCCCGGGATCCCCCTCGTCGGCGTTACAGAGCACGTATTTGGTAACGGAATCGGCCGCGGCCGTGAATTCCCACTTGAGGCCCGTGGGGAAACCGGCTCCGCCGCGCCCCCGCAGGCCGGAGTCTTTGATGACCTGAATCACTTCCCGGGGCTCCATCTCTTGTAGGGCTGTGCCCAGGGCCAGGTAGCCGTCCCTGGCTATGTACTCCTCGATGTTTTCCGGGTCGATCTGACCGCAGTTTTCGAGAGCAACTTTGTGCTGTTTGTGGAAGAACTGCAGCTCCACGGCCTGTTCTATACGCTGTTCCACTTCGGGGTCTTCCAGGAGCAATCTCTCCACTTTTCTTCCCTTGAGCAGGTGTTCCTCGACCACTTCTTCCACGTCGGAAGGCTGGACCTCTTTGTAAAAGACCCCTTCGGGGTGGACGACCATCAGGGGGCCCAGACTACAAGGACCCATACAGCCAGTTTCGATTATTTCCACTTCTTCGACCAGCTCCTGATCTTTCAGAGATTCCCTGAGATTCGCCTCGATGTGGTCGCTCCCCGAAGAGCGGCATCCTGCACCGCCGCAGACCAGGACGGTCATGTTCTTTTGTTTCTGTTGGTGGTTTTTGAAAGTTTTGTTTGCGGTAGTTGCCACGTTTCGTTCCCCCTTTTCCGGCGTGTAGGATCGATTATTCAGGCCTCAGGACGTATTCCTCCACAACGTTACCCTTGACCAGGTGTTCCTCCACGATCCGTTTCACTTTTTCGGGGTCGACGTCCCCGTAAGTGGTCTCGCCTTCTTCGGTTACGATGTCCACTATCGGTTCCCGGGAGCAGAAGCCTTTGCAGCCGGCCTGGGTAACCATCACGTCGTCCAGGTCTCGTCGGTTTACCTCTTCTACGAAGGCGTTCAACACCGGTCTGGCGCCCGCGGCGATTCCGCAGGTTCCCATGCCCACTACAACTTTCTTTTTCGCCTCGGTCTTTCTCATACTGGTTTCTTTTTGGGCCTTCTCTTTGATCTCTTGCAGTTCTTTCAGGTCCATTTTTGATCCTCCTCTAAAGGTAACTGACTCTATTCGGTGCCGGCTCGAAAGACTACCTCTAACTTACCGAACCGGCTTGCTTTTTCTTTCCGGGGGTTCCTTCCAGCTCTTCCAGCAGTTCCGTGAGCTCCCCGGAAGTCAAGTTGCCGTGTATTTCTCCGTCGATCAGGGCCACGGGGGCCAAGCTGCAACAACCCATGCAGCGGGCAGAGCTTAGAGTAAATTGGCGATCTTCGGTTGTTTCCCCCATCTCGATTCCGTATTCGTCGGAGATGGCCTCAATAAGCTTCTCCGCCCCCTTGATATAACAGGCTGTACCTGTACAGATAGTGACCAGATGATCGCCCTGCGGTTCCATGTCGAAAAATGAATAAAAAGAGACCACGCCGTAAATTTCGCTCTGGGGTATTCCCATATTCTTTGCAAGGTAGGCCTGCACTTCGGGGGGAATATAACCCAGTTGTTCCTGAACTTTATGTAAAACCTGTATTAGCGGGGTCTTGACCTCTTCGTGCGCCTCGATAATCTCATCCAATTTTTCCTTGGTAGCTCCCTGCAGTTGCACCTTTCTAACCTCCCTGGGAATTATTTGTCTGTTCAATCTCCGGGGCCTGGGTTGGAGTGCTTCTCAGGCCCAGATGGTACAGCTTGCCGGCCAGGTCGAAACTGTTACCCCGGTAGCTACAGACCGTAATCTCTTCTTCCCGGGCCCTTTCCAGCACCTCCTCGCCGGGCGTAACCCCCGTGGCAAAAACCACCACGGAAATATCGGCCATCAAGGCCACCGCGATCACGTTTTCGTGGTGCTGGATGGTAATCCAGATGGAATTGCTCTCGGCGTTTCTCATCACGTCGCTCAGCAAGTCGGAGACGTAACCGCATTGGAGAGTCTCCGCCGGATTGCCCTGGAGCAATTCCAGGTCCTCGATTTCCTCGATCAGTTCCCCCACGGTAAACTTCATTGTTTTGTCTCCTTTTCCAGTTCTTCTGGTATCTCCTCTAATAAGGGGCAGCCGGTTATAGCTATTTTCTCCTGTGCCACGTCCTCGGCAAAGGCTTGGCAGGAAGGATAACCACAGGCCGCACAGTCCAGACCCGGCAGAACGTGCATTACCTCGTCGGCTTTTTCCATGATGGCCAGGGCCTGGTCCAGATTGTCGTGTAGGTGGAGGGTGGGCCGGGGCTCGATGGCTTTATCCAGAGTAAAGATCCTTTCTTCATAGAGGGCAAGGATTTCTTCCTCGTCGTAGGGCAGCGGGCCCAAGTCCTCTTCGTCTATGTTTTGCAGCCGGTACTTGGTTATGGGTGGATCTTCCGCGGTCAGTACCCCGCCGGAGCAACCTTCTGCACAGGAGCGGGCTTCCAGGTATTCGACTTCCTGAAGCCGTCCCTCTTCCAGGTCTTTGAAAATCCGCTGAACAGTGCGCACTCCGTCCACGGCGATAATTCGGTAGCCGGCGTCGACGGCCTCGATTTCCCCCTCTCGTCTGCCCCAGTTGAGGCCCAGCTTGGTGCCGTGGAACTCGCTTTTCTCTTCCAGGTCCGGCAGCAGACCCATGACCTTGTTGTAAACCTCTTCGATGGAAATGACTCCGTCCAGGGTGGAGTTCTCTTTTCCCTCCGGGGATCGGGCGGCCACTACCTGAGCCGGACAGGGAGCGATGGAAAACAACCCCAGCTTCTCCCGGGGCATGTCGCTTTTCTCTTTGAGGACCAGTTCGGCGGTTACCTCGTGTGGGGGGCTTAGGGGAAGAAGGTTGTCCAGCAGGGACGGATACTTGACTTGAATTAGTCTGATTATGGCCGGGCAGGTAGTGGAAATGAGCGGGCCCGAAACCTTTTTGTTATCTATCTCCTTGCGGATGGCGTAGCTGAGGAACTCGCCCCCCAGGGCCTCCTCGTACACTTCGTCGAAACCTATTTCTTTTAAGGCCTGAACCAGAGTTTCGGGTTTTACACCTTCCCGAAACTGACCGAAGAAAGGCGAGCTGGGGATGGCAATTTTATAATCGTAATCTTCTATTTTGGCCAGACTGTCGGAGTTGGTGGTTACTGCGTCGTTGGGGCACACTCGCAGGCATTCCCCGCAGGCAATGCACTTTTCCTGAATGATCTGGGCAGTTCCATCTTTTACCCGGATAGCCCCTGTGGGGCAGGCACGCAGACAATGAGTGCAGCCTTTGCAGCGTTCGGGAATGAACCTGATCGAATGTCGATAATCTTTTCCGTCAGTCATATTTGGCTTCCCTGCTTCCGCCTTTGATGCTGGTCTTACCCAGTTTTGAAGGGCTGTTTAGGGTCTATGGTCCAGACAGACGATGATCTCGATCTCCGTTCCTTCTCCATCTTTGGTCTTGATGAGCAATCTGTCGGCATTGCGGCGGATGTTGGTAAATCCCAGCCCGGCTCCAAAACCCATTTCGCGGACTTCCTCGGTGGCGGTCGAATAGCCGGGCTTCAGGGCCTTTTCAATATCGCTGATGCCCTGCCCTTCGTCTTTTACGGTGACTTTTACTCTGTTCGAGGTAATGGTGGATCTCATGGTACCCCGGAGTGTGTGAATCACCACGTTCATTTCGGCTTCGTAAGCGGAGACGGCGGTTCGCTTGACCGTTTCATGTGGTATGCCCAGCTTCTTCATTCTACCCTTGAGGTCACTGGCT
Organism: Candidatus Acetothermia bacterium; assembly: GCA_046543285.1. Taxonomy (GTDB): domain Bacteria; phylum Bipolaricaulota; class Bipolaricaulia; order M55B111; family M55B111; genus JBKGZS01. The sequence continues at coordinate 6,377 of JBKGZS010000004.1, forward strand.
CCCTGACCGGCGTGGCTAAAATCTCCGCCCTCGATTTCGGTTTCCATCACTATGTTTGCCTTCCCGGCGGCCTCGTTTTTACATTCCTCCAGACAGCTTGCGTCTCCTCGTTCCCATTCATAGGTCTGCATGGGGATCAATTAATGTCATCGCTTCTGCCGTACTGGCAAGATTTGAGCCCCCGCTGGTATAGCTTGCCCGAAGCCTCGTAAAGAGTGTAATCGGTAATGGCCAGAGATACTTCCTGTTCCCGAGCCCTTTCTATCAGTGATTCTTCGGGCTCTTTACCCCTGACAAAGACTATCGCACCGATGTCTATCATCTCTGCGACCCTGATAATTTGGGGGTTGACCAGACCCGTCAGAAGTATGGCGTTTTCGTCGATGAACATCAGGATGTCGCTGATCAGGTCGGAACTGATCACTTTGCAAAATTCCCCTGGAACCTCGGCGCCGTCGATCAGGACTTCAGCATCCAGTACTTCAGTCAGCTGTTGGTAATCCATGGTGCCTTCTTTCAATTGCAACTTGCACTCTCCCTGGTTCAGTCAATTCTGGCCGTCAATCCAGCCGGGACGCCCTTTCCCCTGGTGTCACTAGCTGCCTACTCTATCATTCATTTGCTTTGTGTTTGCTTTTCGGATCCTGTCCGATCAGTTTCAGCGCGCATGAGGCCCCAAATCGAGCCAATCTTACTCCTGAATAATTTATTTCGTTTTCCAGCTGCTGAAACTTTCGTTGAACACTTTGACCGTATATGTTATAAACATGATGCTTGGGATTTGCAAACAAAGGATAAGTAGTTTCCTTGACTGGATTTCAGGACGTTATGTGTCAGGCAATTGGAGCCCCGGATTGGGAGGGGAGAGCCTTATTTCATCCCTCTAATTTTTCCGGAAATTTGTGGTATTGTTGTGCAACCGAAGGTGATTCGATCCTGGAAGATAGGGTGAAAGCCTGCGACCCTGTTTTCTTGTGAGATCAATATTTACATTTACGTAGGAGGAAAAACAGATGACTGAGATAACTCTCGAGGTGAACGGTCGGGAGATTACTGCCGATGATGGCGACACTATTCTGGAAGCCTGTGAAAATGCGGGTATAGAAATTCCGACGCTCTGTCATCACAGCACCCTTTCCGACGTCGGTGCCTGTCGAATGTGTTCTGTCGAAATCGAGGGAAGCGGTTTTGAAACTGCTTGCACTACGCCGGCACAGGATGGGCTTGTGGTGAAGACCGATACCGAAGAGCTCCGGGAACATCGACGGCGGATACTGGAACTGATCTGTGCCGAGGAAAATCATTACTGCATGTACTGTGACATGGACGGGGATTGTGAATTGCAGGACCTGTTCAAGGAGTACGACTTAGATCACGTACGGATTCCCTTTAGCTACCGCTCCTTTCCCGTAGACGCAGTCAGCGATCATCTGATCATCGATCACAATCGCTGCATTCTGTGCGGCAGGTGCATCAGGGTTTGTGAAGAGGTGGTAAGCAACGACACTCTGGACTTCGGCGGCCGGGGACAGGATACAAAAGTCGTTGCAGATCTCAACCAGCCCATCGGCGAGTCTACATGTATTTCCTGTGGGGCCTGTCAACAGGTCTGCCCGACGGGAACTATACTCAGCAAACACAGCGTATACAAAGGAAACACCCGGGAATGTGAGTCTCAGGAAACCACCTGCCTGAACTGTAGTATTGGCTGTGAGACCGAGGTCTTTACCAGATCAAATAACTTGGTTCAAATCCAGGGCACGGAAACCGAGGGGGCTTCCGGCGGGCAGTTATGTGAAAAAGGACGCTATCGCCCCTTGATGGAAGATCGAGAACGAGTATTGTCCCCCTCGAGCAACGGGGACGGCCAGAGAGAAGAATTAGAGCTTGAAGAAGCACTTGGACGGGCCCGAGATATGCTGAAAAATGCCGGCTCCATCAATGCTTTCGCCTCCAGCCGCCTGCCCACAGAGTTATTGCAGGGGTTTGAGCGGACGTTGAAGGATATGGGAGCTACCCTGGACGTAGTGGGCGCGGCCGAGGATCGTGCCGAGAATGCTGCCCTCGAGCAATCAGGTCTGGACGAGTCCCTCTTTGCCGATTCAGTTGCAGATCTTCTTTCCTCGGACTCCGTTTTGGCCTACGACAGTACCATGGTCGAGACCCATCCTGTTCTGAGTGCTTATCTTCGCAAAGCCAGCAAAGGGCCAGGTAGCCTGTCCGTCGTGGACTGCGGCGAGAATTGTTTTGATCGTTATTCCACCAGTTATCTGGAACTTTCCTCTCCAGAGGAGGAGCTTACGGCGACACTTGTCGAGGCCGTTGAGAAGGGAGCGACTGAGGCAGCTGACCTGGATGAAAAATTGAGCGGACTTTCCGTGAATGGAGAAGAGGCCGCTAATGCAATAGGGGAGTTGCTGGAAGAGGACGAAACTTACGTAGTGATAGGTCAAGAAGTAGCGAATAGTGAGGACCTGAAGTCGATCTTTAAACTGGCCTCCCTTACCGACAGTAAAGTTGTAAACCTGACTTCGGTATCAAATCGGGGAGCTCTACAGCTGGATCACGGGGAACTGGAAGAATCCCCCGAGCTAGCCTACCTGCTGGCCTCTGACGATCAGGAGCTGGAACAGATGATTTCTGTGGCCGAAAGCGCCGATCAGGTCATCGTACAGGCCGCTCGAATGTCTGAGCTAACCGCTCTGGCGGACCTCGTACTGCCTTCGCCGGCCTGGTTCGAGATGGAGGGCACCTTCCAGGATCTGGAAGGCGGTTCCAAGGTGGTACAAGCACCTCTGGAATCAAAGTTATCTTTCCCTTCCGCTCTGGACTTGATAGAAGGGCTGGCTTCAGGAACTATTACTCAAACCCAAAAGGCAGGGTGATTTTAGATGGCTAAAGATAAAGTGCAAGTGGCTACCGGATGTCTTGCCGGTTGTTCCGGTTGTCATATGTCCTTTCTGGACAACGACGAATTTATCATAGATTTGTTGGACGACGTCGATATTTTGGCCAGTCACATGATCGTAGATACCAAGGAAATACCGGAAGTAGACGTGGGAATTGTAGAAGGCTCCATAGCCAACGAGGAAAACGTGAGACTGGTCCGGGAAATCAGAGAGCGAAGCGATATCATGGTGGCCTGGGGCGACTGTGCTTGTCTGGGCGGAATTATGACCATGCGCAATTTCCTGGAAATCGACGATGTCCTGGAGGAGGTCTACCGTGAACGCGGAGACCGAGAGAGCGAGGTACCTTCCCCCGATCAGGTTCCCCGGATGCTGGACAAGGTGGGACCGGTCGATGAATACGTTGACGTGGACGTTTTTCTACCCGGCTGCCCTCCATCAGCCGATCTGATTAGATATGGACTGGAAGAACTGCTGGCGGGAAGGATACCCAAACTCCACGGCGAACAGCTGCAATACAACTAGGAGGTCACGATGGGTCAGACTCAAGTACTTGAGCCTGTCACGAGAATAGAAGGCCACGCGAAGATAACCATAGAGCTTGACGATGGAGGAGAGGTCGAGGACACCAAGTTTCACGTTACTGAATACCGGGCGTTCGAAAAGTTCGTAGAGGGACGAGTGCTGTGGGAGATGCCCGATATAACCTCGCGGATATGTGGGATCTGCCCGGTCAGTCACCATCTGGCCGCGGCCAAGGGCTGCGACGCTTTGGTCGGGGCGGAAATTCCGGAAGCAGCTCACAAGCTGAGGGAGCTTTTGCACATGGGGCAGGTCTTCCAGTCCCACGCTCTGAGCTTCTTCTACCTCTCCAGTCCGGAATTGGTGCTGGGCTTTGAAGCCGATCCGGCCGAGCGGAATATAGTAGGGGTGTTGAAGGAAGAACCTCAACTTGCTTCCCGGGGAGTGAAGATGCGCAGCTTCGGTCAAAGGATTATCGAGGCTCTGGGGGGAAAGAGAGTTCACCCCGACTATGCCATACCTGGTGGCGTCAACAGTAATCTGGGCCGAGAGAAGGGGGAAGATCTTCTGCAAGAGTCCAAGGAGTTGATCGATCCCCTATTGGATACCATCGAGGTTCTCCGGGGCATCTACCGAGAGTTAGAAGATGAGGTGGACCGATGTGCCAAGTTTCCCACCGGATATATGGGACTGGTGGACGACAAAGGGGAGCTGGAGCTCTACGACGGCAGGATCAGATTGGTGGACGAAGAAGGGCAGTTGCTGGAGGAAGTTAGTCCAGACAGCTACGATTCCATCGTCGCTGAGCGTTCTCAGGACTGGTCCTATCTGAAGTTTCCTTACTACCGTAAAGCCGGCTTCGAAGAAGGTATATACAGGGTCGGTCCTCTGGCTCGGCTCAACGTGGTAGAGGGAATCGGTACCGAGCTGGCCCACAGGGAATGGGAGGAATACCGTAAGCTTGGAGAAGACGGAATCCTCGAGGGCTCTCTGTACTATCACTACGCTCGTCTGGTGGAGATGCTTTACAATCTGGAGCGGATGGTCGAGCTGCTGGAGGACGAGAAGATCTACTCTGGAGAGACGGCAGTCAACACTGCTCCGACAAACGAACGGGGAGTAGGTGTTATCGAGGCGCCTCGGGGCACCTTGATTCACGACTACGGCGCCAACGAGAACGGGGTTATCGAATCTGCCAACTTCATCGTGGCCACTGGTCACAACAACGTGGCCATGAACATGGCAGTCAATGCGGTGGCGAAGGAATTCGTGGACCCCTCCACGAACGGAGAGATCCCCGAAGGAACCCTGAACCGTATGGAGAGCGCAATCCGCTGCTACGACCCCTGCCTATCCTGCTCCACGCACGCCATGGGTCAAATGCCCCTCAAAGTGGAACTGCGGTCCTCCCAAGGCGAGCTGCTGGACGAGAGAGCTCAAAGTTGAGCTAAGTTCTGCTTATAACATATTGACTTTTGATTAGGCTCCGAAGTGCAAAGGGCGACCTCAATCCTCTTTTCTACAGGTTGGGAGGTTCGAGGGCGGTTTTGGGCTTCGGAGCTCCTTTCATTTTCATCAGCCAGCCACCCCTGCCGCTGGCCTTCTTACCTCGCACTTCGGTTGTCCTGTTCCCGGGAGGCAGGTAGAATTGAACGGTCGGAGTTTTCGGTAATTACCTACTTTTCATTCCCGTGGCCTTCCAGGAGGTGTGATTGTGCCCGCCAACTTGCCGCCCGAGTACAAGGAAGCTGAGGAGCGTTTCAGGGAAGCCAAGGATCCAGAGAGCAAGATTGACGCTCTGCAGGAAATGCTTTCCCTGTTGCCCAGCCACAAAGGCACGGACAAGATAGAGGCCGATATCCGCCGCAGAATATCGGATCTTAAAGACGCCAAAACCAAGTCTAAGAAAAAGGGACCCACCAAAGCTAAAACTCCGGATCAGATTGAGCCTCAGGGGGCGGGGCAGGTAGTGGTTTGCGGTTTACCCAATTGTGGCAAATCGGCCCTGGTGGACATGTTGACCAACGCCACCCCCAAAGTGGCCGACTTCCCTTATTCCACCTACGATCCCACGGTGGGCATGATGGCTTACGAGGACGTACAGATTCAGCTGATCGATACCCCGCCTCTCTGCGAGAAACACGTAGAAACCTGGGTGTACAACCTCATTCGAAAGGCTCATCTGGTGCTACTGCTCGGGGATTGTTCTGTTAATGATCTAGGGACAAAATTCCAGGAAACTCTGGATCTGCTGAAAAACGAGGCCATCCACCTTTTCGACCCCCACGCAGACTTCCAGCGTGATGCTATCGGACAAACCAACAAGCCCGCCCAGCTGGTGGCGGCCAAATGCGACGCCCTGGAAAGAGAAGAGGAGTTAAGAGAGATTAGGGAGAGCGTAGACTTGCCCTTGATCCCGGTCTCCATACTGGACGAAGAGGCCCTCCAGCGGTTCCGCGAAGAAGTTTTCAGGGGGCTGGGCAAGATAAGAATTTATACCAAAAAGCCCGGCGAGGATCCAGATCTGGAGGAACCCTACCTGCTGGAGAAAGGGAGCAAGATTGTGGACGCGGTCCGGGCCATCCACCGGGACCTGGTGGAGGAGCTGGATTACGTGCGAATCTGGGGCTCGGGCAAATACGACGGTCAGCAGGTGTCTAGGGATCACGTGCTGCAGGAGGGTGACGTAATCGAGATTCATATGAACTAAGTTTTCTAGTTCGAAGTTCAAAGTTAAAAACACAGTCCAAGGTCAAATAACGTAGCAGCAAGCGTCACCGCGCTCGAGCTGCTGATGTATCAGTGTGACATCACTCAAACCCAGTGACTGGAGCTCTTTGATTGTTTGTAAGTTGTTAAGCTCTGAACTTTGAACTTAAAAACCCCTTCAGCCGTCCCCTGGCTCATCCTCTTGAACGAGGCGGCGGGCTTCTCGGAGGGCTTCCGCTCTTGAGATAATTTCGCCGGCGTAAATTTTGCGGTGAATTTTTTCCAGAAGCTCTCCTATCCGGGGACCCTGAGGTACTCCCATTTCCAGGATATCATTACCGTTCAACATTTCTCGGGCGTCTTCGCGCTTTTCCAGCTCTCGGATGTGGGGCAGCAGCTCGGCGAATTCTTTAAGCGACGAGAGCCAGCCGGAGGAAAGATGGGCGCTACCCTGACTATCCGCGATTAACACCTGCAAGAGGGCGGTGAAGCGGGGAAAGCGCGTCCGTATGTCGTTTAAGGGCCGATTCTTGTCCTGGTTGGAAATGATCAGTCGGACCTGCTTGGCTCTGTTCATCCGGGGCAGTAGCCCGGCTTTCATATGATTTTCTACCAGCCAGGTAACCAGCTCCGTCTGGTCATTGGAGAAGCGCAGTCCCCTGCAGATCTTTTCAGTCATTTTAGCCCCGTCTTTTTCGTGACCTGCACTGTGTTCTCCGTCATGGCGGAGATATGATTGAGCTTTTCCCACGTCGTGGAGAAAGACGGCCAGCTTGACCAGGGGGTCGAAGTTCAGCTTATCGGCCACTTTCAAGGCCGCTATGCTGTGGGCGAAAACGTCTCCTTCGGGATGGTATTCTTCTGGCTGTTCCACGCCAACATTTTCAGCCATTTCGGGGATTAGCTCTTCCATCAAGCTGCAGTCCTGGAGCAGCTCCATTCCTCGTCCCGCGTTATTGGTTCCGAGGATTTTTAAAATCTCTTCGCCGATCCGTTCTCGGGATATTTCTTGGATTCGCGGCGCCGCTTCTTTTACCGCCCGATAAGTATCTTGCTCTATACGTGCATCCAGGTAACAGGCAAACCTTATCGCTCGCAGGGTCCGGAGGAGATCCTCCTGCATTCGGCAGTCCGGGTCCCCGATGGCCCGGATTACCTTTCCTTTTAGGTCTCTGATACCGTCTACGTAGTCCAAAATCGTTCCGTCGTCCTTCATAGCCAGGGCGTTTACGGTGAAGTCGCGGCGGCGGACGTCCTCATCGAGGCTGGTGGCCCTTTCTACCGTTCCCGGCCTTCGGCCATCGTAGTTCTCTTCAGTTCGGAATTGGGCTATTTCGTAATTCCGGCCTTCGGGCCCCACTACTACGATGACCCCAAACTGCTCGCCGACCTCCAGAGTTTTTCTATCAGAAAGAGTTTTTTTGATTTCCTCCGGCGGGGCGTCGGTGGCGATATCCACGTCCACCTGTGCGGGATCAAATTTGTAGCAGGCTTCGAACTGCTCTCGGAGGTAATCTCTAACCACTCCACCTATCAGGACGGCCGTGTAGCCTCCATCCTGCAGACGGGTTATTATTTCCTCGGCAAAGGGATGGTTTTTGAAAACGGGTGAAGGGTCGAGTTGCATTACTTGAAAAAATCCAAGAGATTACTCAGGAATGATTTACGCTTACTTTTCCCGGATAAAAATTGCTCTTCGCTAACGATCTGGTCCTCATCCCGGGCCAGTTTGACCACCCGATCCCACTTATCCCGATCTTTTATCTTTTCCTCCCACTGACTACTGAATTTTTCTAAAGCCCCGATGGCGTCGTCCAGACTGAAATCTCCGCCGGGGCTGGATGAGGCTTTTAAGTCGTGTTTGAGATTTCGCAGCCCCGAGGTCAGCGGTTTGATGTGTACTTCTTCTTTAGTTTTTACAAGTACAAAACGGGAGGCCTCGGTGATGAAGCCGAAAGTTGCGGCGTCGATTGATTTGTAGGGCAGGGCTTCCACGAATTTATTGTCTACTTCAAGGAACTCCCTGTTCACGTACTCTCGCCATTTGGTCTTTGGCATAACCTGTTTCCCCCTTGGGTGATTGGCCGGAGAGAACGGGCTCTTCCGTTAGGATATAAAACTAATTCCCGTCAACTCCCTGGACTTCTGCCCCCTCAGCCACTGATACTCCGAGCTCTGCTTTTATTTCGCAAATGTCTCTTTCGATGGCGGCTTTGAGCTCTGAGGGGTCGTCGAATTTACGATCTTCCCGGACGTATTTCTTCAAGTGAACAGTCAGCTCACGGTCGTAAAGGTCCCAGCTCCGCCCACCCAGCAAATGCACCTCCACGACGGGGTCTTCTCCGCTGAATGTGGGTCTGTCCCCGATGTACAGGGCACTGGGAATGGATTGATTCTCCAAACGGGTCACTGCCGCATAAACCCCGTTCTTGGGCAGAATAATCCGGCTGTCAACCGTCAGGTTGGCGGTGGGAAATTCTAGAATCTTTCCCACTCCCCGCCCCCGTACCACTTCTCCATGGAGGGCTGGTGGTCGACCCAGGAGTTTAGCAACCAATTTAATCTTTCCTTTCTGAATAGCTTTTCTTACGCGGGTACTGCTGATCGGGCGTCCATTGTCCAGAACAGGGGGCATGACATGAACTTCGAAAAGGCTCCCGGCCAGAGCACGAAGATGGTCGGGCGTCCCTTGTCCGCCTTTTCCGAACCTCCAATCTTCCCCTACCACCACGTGGCAGCAATTGAGCTCCTCGATCAATACCGATTTCACGAACTGGGCCGGGGAAAGATCTTTGATGTCCTCGAAGTCGGCTACGTGAACCTCGTCCACGTACCCTCTGAGTAGGTTTATCCTCTCTTGGGGGGGGATTATCAACGATCGGGCGGTTCCGTTTTTGTTGTGTGCCAGGGAGGGAGAAAAAGTGTAAGCAAGGCTTTTAGCGCCTGTACGGGATGCAATATCGCTGACCTTGTTCAACAACCGACAGTGGCCCCGGTGAACGCCGTCGAAGTTCCCCACGGTCAGAACTCTCTCGCAGTCCTTATTGGTCATCTCTGAGACGCCTCCGGGTCACCTCGAGCACCTGTCTTTTGGCTGCTTTTAAGCTACTTTTTACCATGAATCCTGCCGCCTTGGCGTGTCCGCCTCCCCCGAAGCCTTTAGCTATCTCACTGACGTTGGTCCTCCCCTTGGCCCGCATAGAAACCTTAACTTTCCCGTTGGGCAATTCCTTGAACAAAATGGCTACCAGAGCACCTTCAGTGGTCCGGAGATGCTGGATTATGCCCTCTGTGTCCTCGGAGGTGGTTTCGGTTTCGGCCATCAAGTCCTGAGTGATGGTTCCCCAAACTATTTTGTCCTGAAATTCGGCATCGGCCAGGACTCTTCCCAGCAGTTTCTGCTTTTTGAAAGGGGAGCGCTCGTAGAGGTTGATTGCAATGGCTCTGAAGTCGGCTCCCCGATCCAGCAAGTCCGCTGCCACTTCCAGGGTTTCGGGCCTTACGTTATCGTTTCTAAAAGAAGTTGTGTCGGCTATTATACCGGCATATAGTGCAGTTGCCAGCGGGGAGTCGATATTGAATCCCATGTACTGAATCAAGTTATAGATGATTTGGGTGGTGGCCGCCACATCTTCGATATAATTTAGATAGCCGAATCCGGGATTGTCGGGATGGTGATCGATATTAATTATGGGTAGATCTTCAATCAAATTCAGAGTCTGTTTCCCCACCCGGTCCAGGCTTCCACAATCTAGGACAATGCATATGTCGGCGTTACGCACCTCTCTTTGCACCTCTCCGGGTCGACATATTCCACTGGAGCCTTTGAGAAAACTGAGGTTGCGGGGAAGCGCGTCCTGATTGGTCATGATGGTTTCTTTTCCCATCCGACGCAGGACCCTATTTAAACCCAGCTGGCTTCCTATTGCGTCCGCTTCGGGACTGAAATGACTGGCCAGGACGAACCTGTCGTGCTGTTTGATTTCGTCTTCGATCTCTTTAAACCGAACCATAGTTGCTCCTTCCCTTCCTTTTTCTGGTGGAGTTTTGGAATTTTTGAACATTTTATCCGATGAAGGTAGGGGAGAGCTGTGAGAGGAGACGGATACGGCATATAATATATACCGCTGCCATCACCCTTCCCCTTTCTTCAGCTGATTATAGCCACGGGGAGCAGGCAGGTCAAACGTGAGTTCGATTTTCGTTTTGCCTGAACTTAGGGACGTCGCTTAGACCAGCTCCTCTTTGAGGGCTTCGATTTCGTCCCTCAACGCGGCTGCTTTCTCGAAGTCCAGCCGGTCCGCGGCCTTGTGCATCGATTCTTCCAGGTCTTCGATCACGTCCGCCAGCTCGTCGATGCCCATTTCTTCCAGCTTGCTTTCGGAGGGACCGGCCACCCTTTCTTCGGATTCAGGACTAATGAACTGGGCGATATCTGAAATTTCCTTCTCTATGGTCTGAGGCTCGATGTCATGTTCTTCATTGTAGGCAAGCTGGATTTCCCGCCGCCGCCGGGTCTCTTCGATAGCTCGTTCCATAGACCCCGTAATCTCGTCCGCGTACAGGATCACTTTGCCTCGGACATTCCGAGCCGCCCTGCCCATGGTCTGGATGAGCGAGGTGTCGGATCGAAGAAACCCTTCTTTGTCCGCGTCCAAAATGTCTACCAGGGAGGCTTCTGGCAAATCCAACCCCTCTCTGAGCAGGTTAATGCCCACCAGCACGTTGAACTGTCCCCGCCGGAGGTCGCGCAGGATTTTGACCCGATCCAGAGTGTCTATCTCCGAATGTAAGTAGCGGGCCTTGATGCCCATTTCCAGGAAGTAATCGGTCAATTCTTCGGCCAGTTTTTTGGTCAGGGTGGTCACTAGAACTCGTTCGTCCCGGGAGGTTACTTTCTCGATTTCGGCCATGAGGTCGTCCACCTGATTTTCCACTGGTCGAACTTCTACTTCTGGGTCAACCAAACCGGTGGGTCGATTTATCTGTTCCACTATCTGCTCGCTGTGTTCGTGTTCGTAGGGTCCGGGGGTCGCGGAAGTGTAAATGACCTGATTGATCCTGTTTTCGAATTCTTCGAATCGGAGTGGGCGGTTGTCCAGCGCGGAGGGGAGACGGTAACCGTGCTCCACCAGGGTCTCCTTTCTGGATCTGTCTCCGTTGTACATTCCGCGGATCTGGGGTATGGTCTGGTGAGATTCGTCGATGAACATAAGGAAGTCGTCGGGAAAATAGTCGATTAACGTGGATGGAGGTTCCCCGGCATCGCGATTGGTAAGGTGCCGAGCGTAATTTTCAATCCCCTTGCAGTACCCCACCTCCTTCATCATTTCCAGGTCGTAGCGAGTTCGCTGTTCCAGCCGCTGAGCCTCAAGCAGTCGGTCCCTGCTTCTCAGATACTCCAGTTGCTCCTCCAGTTCCTCTTCTATGGCCTCGATTGCTTTTTTCAATCTGCTTTTGGAAGTTATGAAGTGAGTGGCGGGATAGATGACTACCTGATCTTTCTCTTCCAGGGTATGACCGGTTATGGGGTCCAGAACTCTGATTCGTTCGATCAGGTCTCCGAAGAATTCCACCCGGATTACCCCCTCGCCGTATATGGGAATGATCTCTACCGTGTCCCCTCGCACTCTAAAGGTCCCCCGTTCGGGGTTTATGTCGTTTCGGGAGTACTGGATCTCGACCAGCCTCCGGAGGAGTTGGTCGCGGTCCAGCTGATCGTCGACCTGGAGCGGACGGGCCATATCCGAGTACTCGGAGGGCGAACCGAGGCCGTAGATACAGGAGACGCTGGCAACCACTATTACGTCCTTTCTCTCGAATAGTGCCGAGGTGGTCCTGTGTCTGAGCCTGTCGATTTCGTCGTTTATCGAGGAGTCCTTCTCGATGTAGGTGTCGGTTTCGGGAATGTAGGCTTCTGGCTGATAGTAGTCGTAATAAGAGACGAAGTAATGGACTGGGTTGTCGGGAAACAATTCGTTGAACTCGTTCCACAGCTGGGCGGCGAGGGTTTTGTTGTGAGCGATAATTAAAGTTGGTTTCTGGACGTGTTGAATTACGTTGGCCATGGTGAAGGTCTTGCCGGTTCCGGTGCCCCCCAGCAGGGTTTGATGCACCATTCCCTGTTCTACGCCCCTCACCAATTCCGTAATTGCCTTGGGTTGGTCGCCTTTGGGTTCTTTCTCCGTGGTCAGTTGAAACTTTTTGCTCATTTTAGACAGGCCCTCTCACCTGAAAATAACTTTTAAATGAGTTGCGAAGAACTTCAGTTTCTCGAGCGCCGCGCCGTCGCTTACCAAATTGTAAGGCCTGAGGAAGCCATATCTAGCCTTTACCCGACCGCGGTGTTTGCAGGCTAAACTGCGGGGAGTTAAAATCTAACCTAGTCACTATGAGCGAGGAAAATTCCACCGATAGAGGACCTCTTGACGGCCAGCGAAGGCGAGACGAGAGCAATGCCACTATTCTCCGCCCCACCAGTCTGGAGGATTTTACGGGTCAGGAGGACGTGAAAAAGAGGTTATCCATTTTACTGGAAGCTGCTCGACAGCGAGGGACCACGGTCGATCATATCCTGTTTCATGGACCTCCCGGACTGGGGAAGACCACTTTGGCAAATATTGTCTCCCACGAGATGGAGGTAAATATCAAGACTAGCTCCGGCCCCGCGATAGAAAAGCCAGGCGATCTGGCCGCCATAGTCAGCAACTTAGCCCCTGGCGACATCTTTTTCATAGACGAGATTCACCGCTTGCGAAGAAACGTGGAAGAGGTCCTGTACCCCGCGATGGAAGATTTCAAAATTGACATCGTCGTCGGAGAGGGCCCCAGTGCTCAGTCCATTAGATTGGACGTCCCTCCATTTACCTTGATTGGAGCTACCACTCGGACAGGATTGCTCACTTCTCCCCTGCGGGATAGGTTCGAGGTAGTTCTTCATCTGGACTTCTACGAAGAAAGTGCCATCCGCGAGATAATTCTCCGGGGAGCGGACCTTCTGGACGTGGAAATAAGCGACGACGGCGCGGCCCAGGAGATAGCGAAACGGTCCCGCGGTACTCCTCGAATTGCCAATCGCTTGCTCAAACGAGCGCGGGATTATGCCCAGGTTCGGGGCGACGGCTACATAGACCAGGAGGTGGCCAGGAAGGCCCTGGAAATGCTGGGAATCGATGAGGCGGGCCTGGACAAACTGGATCGGCAGATTCTGAAGACCATCGTGGAGAAGTTCAACGGCGGACCGGTGGGGCTGGAAACTCTGGCGGCGGCTCTGTCGGAGGAAAAAGATACCGTTTCCGAGGTCTACGAACCCTTCCTGTTGAAGAAAGGTTTTCTGGAGCGCACCAGTCAGGGTCGGAAGGCTACTCCCAAATCCGTAAGACATTTAGGCTACGAGGAAAACAAGCTGCTGTAACTCCTGCAGCCACTCCGCTTTCCCAGATTATTTGCACCTTACTTGCTGGGCCATATAATGATATGAAGTCAGAGAAGCGATGAATTCGGAGAACCACCAATATTGCTTTTGTACCTGGAGGTTAATGGAGTGAAGACCACGCGAGTTAGGTTCGCGCCCAGTCCAACGGGATGGTTGCATGTAGGGGGAGCCAGGACGGCCCTGTTTAACTGGTTGTTTGCCAAAAACCAGGAAGGAAAATTCATTCTCAGGATCGAGGACACGGATTTAAAGCGTTCCCAGGAACAATACGTGGATCAAATACAAGAAGATATGACCTGGCTCGATCTCCGGTGGGACGAGTTTTACCGCCAGTCATCTCGGCTAGAGATATACAAGCGCTACGCGAGAAAACTTGTTCAGGAGGGTAAAGCTTACCACTGTTTTTGTACCGACGAAGAGCTGAAGCGCCGGAGAGAACGGGCCATTGAAAAAGGAATACCGCCCGTTTACGATGGTCGTTGTCGGGATCTGACGGAATCCGAACAACAAGAACTGCGCGATGAAGGGCGAGAGCCCGTGGTGCGATTTCAACTTCCTGAACAACAACCATCGGTCACCGTGCCGGATTTGATCAAAGGTGAGGTAGAATTTGATCGGGTGATGACCGGTGATTTCGTCATCCTCAAGTCCGATGGGTCCCCTAGCTACAACTTCGCCTGCGCCCTGGACGATCATCTGATGGAAATTAGCCACGTACTGCGGGCCGAAGACCACCTCTCCAACACCCCCAAACAGATGATGCTTTACGACGCTTTGGGATTTGAAAAACCGGAGTTTGGACATTTTTCCATGCTCCTGGACGAGGACCGATCAAAGCTGAGCAAGAGAAGCGGCGCCACGTCAGTGAGAGAATTTAATCAGGAAGGGTACCTTCCTGAGGCCCTTATAAATTATCTGGTCCAGCTGGGCTGGTCTTCAAAAGACGAACGAGATATCTTTTCCCGGGAGGAATTGATAGATGAGTTTAGCCTGGGTAACGTGGTGGATAGTCCCCAGGTTTTCGACCAGGATCGCCTAGACTGGCTCAACAATCATTACCTCAAAGAGGCCGAGCTGGATCGCCTGGTGGAACTTGCCTTGCCTTACTGTCAGGAAAAAGAACTGATTCCCCAGGAGCCTTCGGAAAAGGAACTTGCTCGCTTCCGGCGGATACTCGACCTGCTTCGACCTTCCCTGAACAAGCTGGCCGAATTGCCAGATCACGAAGATCTGGAAATTTTTTACGGAACTCTAGAGTATGATGCGGAGGCCCGGGAGGTGCTGGAGTGGGAAAACTCCCCCCAGGTGCTTGGGGCTATCAAGGGTAAGCTGGAAAACGGTTCTTCGATTACACCGGAGGAGGTTACCGAGATAGTCCGGCAGGTCAAGGAGGAGCAGGACGTAGGATTCAAGGAAATTTACAAACCGCTCCGCGCTGCGGTAACGGGAAAGACTTCGGGACCCGAAATAAAAGAGGTCATAGCAATTCTCGGTCCCTCCGAAACCGTCCAACGAATCGGCTCTACACTCTAGGTTGATAGCGGTCTAGTGGTGCATTAGACTAGGATTTGCAGAAGTACCCGGCGGATTGAGAAGTGCTGTTAGTGTTCACAATTTGTAAGATTACAGTTGAACTACACCTAAATCTCAAACAATTGGAGGAGGATAATTAAGATGCAATCGATTTTTAACTTGATCTTGGTTCCGGGATTGATCTCCGTGGCCGCTCTGATCGTAGCCTTTGGTTTCCGGCGCTACGTGGTCAAGCAGGATCGCGGTACTGAGGCCATGAAGGATATTCAGACCTATATCCGAGATGGTGCCTGGACGTTTATGGGTGAAGAAGTCCGAGTTTTTGCCGTGGTCATGTTTTTGTTGGCCGGCCTGTTGTGGGGGATCTTTTACTGGGAAGTAGCGGTTGCTTTTCTGATCGGGGCCATTCTCTCCATGTCTGCGGCCTTTGCAGGGATGGATTCTGCTACCCTGTCTAACGGTAGAACTACCAACGCCGCCCGTACCAGTTTCAAGAAAGCTTTGAACATAGGGATTTCTGGTGGAGCGGTAATGGGGTTGGCCGTCGCCGGGCTCGCTCTGGGAGGACTGGCACTGGTTATTAGCATGTTTAGCGGTGCATTCAACCCCTCCACGCTGGAGATTCAGTCCAAGTCCATTCCGGTTATAAGCAGAATTTTGGGCAGAGATATAAACTTCATCAAAGGTGCTCTGATCGTCAGCGCTTATTCAATGGGTGCCTCCCTGGTGGCCCT
Organism: Candidatus Acetothermia bacterium; assembly: GCA_046543285.1. Lineage (GTDB taxonomy): Bacteria > Bipolaricaulota > Bipolaricaulia > M55B111 > M55B111 > JBKGZS01. The sequence goes on from JBKGZS010000004.1 coordinate 22,219, forward strand.
GTTTGACCGTGTTGGTGGCGGAATTTACACTAAAGCCGCGGACATGGGCGCCGATTTGGTCGGCAAAGTCGAGCAGGAATTGCCCGAAGACGACCCCCGAAATCCCGCTTCTATCGCCGATAACGTCGGGGACAACGTGGGAGACGTCGGCGGGCTGGGCGCGGATCTACTGGAATCCTTCATCGGTTCCATTATTTCGGTAATCATTATCGTCCTTTACGTGTTCGTGGGACGGGGTAACGAGACCATCCAGATGTTGCTGGGTCGGCTGGGTATGCCCGCAGATCTTGCTGTAGGACAGTACTGGTGGATGGTTCTGGTTCCTCTGGTGATCGTGGCTTCCGGGATCTTCTCCAGCATGATAGGCATCATCTACATCCGATCCAGCCAGCGAGAAGAAGGAATGCAGGCCATTCTGATGAACGGTACACGGTTAGCCGCGGGTCTGACGGTGCTTTTCACGTTTATAATTATCTGGATCTCGCCGATGAATTTTGCGCCCTTCTGGTCCGTGCTGGTAGGTGCTGCCGTCGGAGTTACCATTGGCTACATATCGGAGTACTACACCTCCATGGAATACGGTCCAGTGAAGAACCTGGCCAAACAAAACGAGTCGGGCGCCGCAGTGGGGGTCACCTCCGGCATGGCCGTGGGGATGGCCAGTACGCTGGTTCCAGCCCTGGCGATCGGCGTGGCAGTTATCGTGGCTTACTGGCTGGCCGGCTTGATGGGTGTGGCTTATGGCGCACTGGGGATGCTTTCCTTCGTGGCCATGACCGTTTCCGTCGATACTTACGGCCCCATCGCGGACAATGCAGGTGGGATTGCCGAGGGTGCCGAGTTGGATCCCGAAGTTAGGAGCAGAACGGACAAGTTGGACTCCATCGGAAATACCACGGCAGCCATCGGCAAAGGTTTCGCCATCGGCTCAGCGGCTTTTTCCGCTCTGGCACTTATTGCCGCTTACATGTGGTCAGCTGTCGGTACCGCGGAAAACGTCACCGTCCCCACTATTGAGATAATTAGTTCGGACGCACAGATTGGGGGATCAGTCGTCGCGGCTCTATTCCTGGGTACCATGATACCTTACGTCTTCTCCTCTCTATTAATTCAGGGTGTAAGTGATACGGCGGGGTTGATGGTTAAGGAGATCCGTCGCCAGTTTAAAGAGATGCCGGGGATCCTCAAAGGGGAGACCACACCTGAATACAACAAGTGCATCTCCATCACCTCGGCCGGAGGACTGAGAAGAATGGTGGTACCCTCCATACTGGCCGTGGTAATGCCCCTGATCGTGGGCCTGATACTGGGTCGTTTCGCTCTGGCCGGCTTCCTGATCGGAGCGCTTCTGTCCTGTCTTCAGCTGGCAATCTTCTGTGCCAATACCGGTGGAGCACTGGACAACGCCAAGAAGTACATCGAGGAAGGCCACCATGGCGGGAAAGGCTCCGAAGCACACGCTGCCAGTGTGACCGGTGATACCGTGGGCGATCCGCTCAAGGACACCGTAGGACCTTCGCTGGATATTTTGGCAAAGTTGATGTCGGTGGTTTCTATCCTCTTCGCCTCGCTGTTTCCGTTGTATCCTGTTATCTTTTAGGAGGAAGGAAGGTCAGAGGTAACGATTAAAACCGGCGAAACTCAGTTTGCAAATGTCATTACGGCCCCGGGAGACAGGGATCTTCGTCCCTCTGTCCCGGGGTTTTTAGATATCTTTAACCAGCCGTGAACCAGCGTGGGGTGAGCTAGATTGATCGACGCCGGCAGGCGGATTGTTATTACCGGACTGGGGCTCATTACCCCTATCGGAACTGGAAAGGAAGCTTACTATCGGGCCCTCAAGGAGGGGGATTCCGGAGGGAAACGCCTGGATCAGGTAACCGACGAAGGGGGGACCTACCCGCTGGAGCTAGAGGACGTCCCTACCAAAGTGGGTGCTCCGGTTCTGGATTTTGATCCTACCGTATACATGGGGGATAAGAAAGCTTCTCGGTTGACCCGAGCCTCCCAATTTTCTCTGGCCGCTTCCCGGCTGGCTCTGGAAGATGCAGGCATTGGGATAGTCTCTTCCGAGGAAGATGATCGTTTTCGCCTCTCAGGTATCGATCGTGATCAGGTCGGAGTACTCATGGGCACCGGAATTGGCGGGATTGAATCCTTTGAGCACAACTACTCGAGATTTTTAAGTGGTGGTCCGCGGAAAGTCAGTCCCTTTTTTACCCCTCAAATGATGCCCAACAGCACTTCGGGAGTAATCGCCATCGAGTACGGGTTGAGGGGTTTTAGTACCACCAACGTTTCAGCCTGTGCCAGTAGCACCCACGCCATCGGCCTCGCTTCCACGCTGCTGCGGGATGGAAGGGGCCGAATGGCTCTGGCTGGAGGTACGGAGGCCGTCCTTACTCCTCTGATACTAGCTGCCTTTGCCAAAGCAAAGGCCACCACCAGACGGAACGACTCTCCTCTCACTGCTTCCCGACCCTTCGATTTGACTCGGGACGGTTTTCTTCCTGCGGAGGGAGCGGGGGTTGTAGTCCTGGAGACCCTGGAAGCAGCTCGAGAAAGGGGTGCGTCCATCTATGCTGAGATACGAGGTTTTGGTATGAGCGAAGACGCCACCCACATTACCGCACCTGATCCCGAGGGGCAAGGTGCTTTTCTATCCATGTCCCGGGCTCTCGATCGGGCGTGCCTGGCACCGGAAGACGTAGATTACGTAAACGCTCACGGGACCTCCACGCCCTTGAACGATGCCATGGAAACTAGAGCAATAAAACAGCTGTTTGGCGAACGAGCCGCCGCAGTTGCCATAAGCTCTACAAAATCGCAGCTCGGTCACCTGATGGGTGCCGCCGGTGTGGTGGAAGTCGCAGCCTGTACCTTTGCCCTCGAACAAAACCTCATTCCTGCCACCATTAACTATGAAGAATCTGATCCCGATTGTGATTTGAACTATACTCCCAATAAACCCCAGGAGAAGAAGGTCGAGATCGCGCTGACCAACTCTTTTGGATTTGGGGGCCACAACGGCACCGTATGCCTGTCCCGTTTGAAGGAGGTGTAGGTTGAGTCAATTTTGCTGGACCAAAGAGGATAATCACTGTTTCGGGTGTGGAGACAATCCCTGGGGTCTGAAACTGGACTTCAAAGAAAACGACGGATGGGTCCAGGCGCGGACCCAGCTGGACGAGAAATATCAGGGGTTTAAATCCGTGGCCCACGGCGGTATCGTGGCTACCATGCTGGACGAAGCGGGAGCTTGGGCGGCCATGCTCCAGACTGAATACGTCGCCCCCAGTTTCGAGATATGTTGCCAATTCAGAAAACCTGTTCCTCTGGTTACTTCTCTTCTGGTCAGGGGCAAAGTGCTGGAAACCCGGCACGGAGTGGTCACCTCCAGGGCGGAGTTGCTTTCAGAGGAGGGGGACCTCTTGGCCGAAGCCGAGGTAAAATCGAAAATGTTGAACAAGCTAGATGGCTGAGTTGCGCTAGAGACCTTCGCCAAAATTTTCACTTTCCAATGGAGGTATTTCAATGGAGCGAAAAGCCTTTCGAGCCAAAAAAATTGTCACTATGGGCGAGCAGGGGGATGTCGAGAACGGAATCATGTTGACCGCAGGGGGGAAAGTCGAACAGGTGGGGGCGGAAGGGGAGCTGGAAATTCCGAACTCCGCCGAGCGTTACGATTTTACAGACAAAGTTCTACTTCCCGGGTTTGTGGACGCCCATTCTCATCTGGGAATCCACGAGGATGCCGAAGGGTGGGAAGGCCAGGATACCAATGAAATGACTGACCCCGTTACCCCGCAGCTACGCGGTATCGACGGGCTCAATCCGGAGGATCTGGGCTTGCAGGACGCGGCCGTCGCCGGCGTTACCACCGTAAATACCGGTCCCGGTTCGGGAAACGTGATAGGAGGCCAATTTGTGGCCGTGAAAACTGGTGGGGCTTCTGTGGTGGAGGACAAGGTGATCAGTGAGCCCACGGCCATGAAGATGGCCACCGGAGAAAATCCAAAACGAGTCTACCGGGAGAAGGACTCCATGCCCTCCACCAGGACTGGAACGGCCGCGAAACTTCGGCAGGCACTCTTCGACGCTCAGAACTACCGGGAGCGCAAATCTGAAGGAGAAAAAGGTTTCAAAAAGGACTTTGGCCTGGAGTCCCTGTTGCCGGTGCTGAAGGGTGAACTGAAAGCAAAGATTCACGCCCACAGGGCAGATGACATAGTGACTGCGGTGCGCATTGCAGAGGAATTCGGTCTCAGCTACTCTATTGAGCACTGTACAGAGGGGCATAAAGTGGCTCAATTTTTGGCAGAACGGGGCGCAGAAGCGGTAGCAGGTCCTTTCTTTACCTCCCGGAGCAAGCGGGAACTGATGCAGCGGAGCTTTAGAACTCCCGGGATCTTGAGTGACGCTGGGGTAAAAGTTGCCATTACCACCGACGCCCCGGTAGTCCCTATACAGTATCTGCCCCTGATGGCCGGGTTCTGCATCCGCGAGGGAATGGATGAAAGGAGTGCTCTGAGGGCGATAACCATCGACAGCGCCGAAATAGCGGGAGTCGGGGATCGGGTAGGTTCGCTGGAAGAAGGCAAAGACGCCGACTTCATAGTTGCCGAGGACTTGCCCCTCAGAGTGGACAGCAAGGTAGAGGAAGTCTATCTCGAAGGTGAAAAGATAGATTTGGAGAGATTACCCCACGTAGATCAGCCGCGGACTTACTAAGGAGGGTCTGCAAGCTCACCCCGGCTTTCCGCATCAGGCAGGGGGATGGAGGTTTGGGGAGGCGTTGTGATCGAGACTCCGCTTCATTAGAATTACAACGCATGAAGGCTGAGAAGTGGAACCCGGGGGCCGGATTCAGGTGAACTCCGCGTTGAAAGAGGCACAGTATTACGAACAGCTCGCAGATGGAGAAGTTCTCTGTAATCTGTGTCCCCATAACTGTAACATTAGCCCTTCCCGGACCGGAATTTGTGGAGTGCGACGAAATGATGGAGGAACTCTCCATTCCTTAAATTACGGCAAAGTCATTGCTGCCAATCCGGACCCCATCGAGAAGAAACCACTGTTTCACGTCTTTCCCGGTACCAGCGCTTTTTCCATCGCCACCGCGGGCTGTAATCTCAGCTGCAAGCACTGTCAAAATGCTCATATCTCCCAGGTGGAGGGAAATGTGAGAGGTCGTGATCTTCCCCCTTCTCAGGTGGTGGAAGCCGCCGCCCGAGCGGGATGTGAAGGGATTGCCTACACCTATACGGAACCTACCATCTTCTTTGAATATGCTTACGACACTGCAGAAATCGCTGCCGATCGGGGATTGTACAATGTCTTCGTGACCAATGGTTACGTGGAAAGAGGCCCGGTGATGGAAGTTTCTGAGTACCTTGACGCCTGCAACGTTGATTTAAAATCCTTCCGGGACCGCTTTTATCGAGACGTGACTGGAGGGAGTCTGGAACCAGTTCTAGACACCATTCGACTGATCAACGAGCTAGATATCTGGTTGGAGATAACCACCCTAATCATTCCCGGTCTAAACGATTCGGAGGAGGAGCTAAGAGATATTGCTTCCTTTATTGCCGACCTCGATTCTTCTGTACCATGGCACATTACGGGCTTCCGACCTGCACATAAAATGACCGATCGACGTCCGACCTCCGTAGAAATGCTTCGGAAGGCCAAGCAAATCGGGCAGGAAGAAGGGCTGCGGTTTCTGTATCAGGGAAATATTCCCGGCGAAGGGGAAAGCACATACTGTCCGGAGTGCGGAAAACAGCTTATTTCTCGGTACGGTTTTCGGCTGGAGGAATACCGTATTAAGGAAGGAAATTGTCCCGACTGTGGTGAGTCCGTTCCTGGTTTGTGGGATCGGTGATGGGAATGGTAAATCGGGCTTTTGACTTCTCTTCTTCGCAAGATCTCCCCGAAAAGGAGGCTGTCTATAGCGTTTCGCAGCTCAACAGAGAGGCCCGAAACTTGCTCGAGGCTAACTTCTCGGCCGTTTGGGTGGAGGGAGAGCTCTCCAATCTGTCCCGTTCTTCTTCCAGTCATCTCTACTTCACCGTCAAAGACGAGGATTCAGAGCTGGATGCGGTAATGTTTGCCGGAGACAATTGCCGTCTGGAATTTGAGCCTGAGGACGGCCAGGCCGTCCTGGCCCGGGGAAACCTGACCATCTATGAGCGCAGGGGACGTTATCAGCTGAAAGTTACCCGGATGAAGCAAGCGGGCAAAGGGCGACTGCAGATCAAGTTCGAGGAACTCAAGCAGGCCCTCAGAGAGGAAGGTCTTTTCGACGAGGAGCACAAGCAGTCCCTCCCCGAATTTCCCTCGCGGATCGGATTGGTGACTTCGGCTGAAGGGGCAGCGGTCCAGGACATGGTGTCAGTGATCAAAGATCGTTTTCCGCCGGCCCGGCTGTTTCTTTTTCCGGTCCGAGTTCAGGGTGAAGAAGCAGCCTCGGAAATTGCGCAGGCCATTGACGCGGCCAATCGTTTTGCCGACGAGGAAGGTTTGGATTTGCTCCTGGTGGGGAGAGGAGGAGGTTCTCTGGAAGATTTGTGGCCCTTTAACGAAGAATTGGTTGCTAGAGCCATTTTTCGCTCCGAGTTGCCGGTCATCTCCGCCGTGGGCCACGAAGTCGACTTTTCCATCTCCGATTTCGTGGCCGATCTTCGCGTTCCTACTCCTACTGCAGCGGGGAAGGAAGCCGTGCCCGACGGCCGAGCCCTCGTTGATCGAGTCGAAGAAATCGCAAAGCGTATGCTGCGGATTCAGGTCCGGCGAATCGACCTGGCCCAGGACAGACTTGAGCGTGCCTGCAGGAGCTATGCCTTTAAACGGCCTTTCCGGATGCTGGAAGATTATTTTCAACAGCTGGACCAATCCACGGAGGACCTGCTCCGGACGGTCCGGACCAGTTTTGTAGAAGCGAACCGAAGATACCAAGACTTGGTCAACCGCCTCGAACTGGTCAACCCCGCATCCATCCTGGAAAGAGGATATTCAATTACCCTCTTCGACGGAGAACCCGTGACAGACGCTGAATCTCTCTCGTCAGGTCAGTCTATCCGCTCTCGTCTCCACCGAGGAGCTATAGTTTCTCTAGTAGAGGAGGTAATTTCCGATGAATAAAGACGAGAACAGAGAACTTGATATTGCCGAAGGCCTGGATCGCCTGGAAGAAATCGTCGAGGGTATGGAGGAGGAAGGCTTGGATCTGGATCAGTCTTTGAATCTGTTCTCCGAAGGAGTTCAACTGGCTGACTCCATCAAGGACAAACTGGAAGAGTCTGAAGACCGGCTAAAGAAAGTGATCGAAGACTCCGAGGGCTCCTTTTCCTGGGAGGATCTTGACATATAGTCGTTTGAACATATACTAGAGGGAGATTGACTGGTAGAAAGGTCGTTATATTGGGTTGTTTGGCGCTAGCTTGTGCCTGGTAGTTTTTTATTTTAAACTATTGTTGCTAATTAAAGATAAATAGGATATGAGGAAGGGGTGATTTATCATCAAACGGACTACGCTGGATGACATGTTTGTCAGATCTGTGGAGGAATACCCGGATAGCATAATTAAAACTGCCGACCCCGAAAGCTCGGACGGCGAACGGTATTTGAAAAACTCCTTTTCTGAGCTTGCGGAATCCGTGTCCCAGTTGAGTTATAGTTTGCGAAAGGCGGGGATCTCCGAGGGCGATAAAGTTGCTCTAATAGGTAAGCCCCACCCTCGTTGGGCTGCCACGTTCTTTGCCACCCAGAGACTGGGCGCCATCTGCGTGCCAATCGATTGCGGTCTTACATCCGACGAAGTTCGGCGGATTCTCCAGGAATCAGAGACCAAGCTCGTGGCCATTGAGGGTGTCAGTCAGGATTTAGTAGCTGATAACGTGGACTTGTTACCCCATGTGGAAGAGGTTCTGGTATATAGCGGTCAGGCCCGGGGCGGTTTTGCGGACTGGAACGGTTTTATCGGTCAGCAAACGTTGGAAGACGGTCCCGACACCCCCCCTACAAATACTGCGGTAATTATGTATACTTCCGGGACCACGGGGGACGCCAAAGGCGTAATGCTTTCTCATAGAAATCTGGTGACCAACGTGGTGGACGTGGACACCATGCTAGATATCGGGAGCGATGATATGCTTACCTCTATCCTCCCCTGGCATCACATTTATGGCATGAACACCAACCTCTTGCTGCCCATCAATTACGGGGCATCCATATCCTATACGGAAGATTACCGTAACCTGCCCGAAGTGCTTAAGGAAAATGAGGCAACCTTCTTGCTCGGTGTTCCCAAGTTGTTTAATGCTGTGTACAAGGAAATTAAACACGAGATAGAATCCAACATGTTTAGCCGGATCCTGTACCGTATCTCCCCTCGCCTGCTCAGCTGGCTGGTAAAAAAGAAATTTGCAGGTAGTCAGTTTAGATTTGCCGTTTCCGGCGGTGCTCCGCTGGACCCCGAGACGGCTCGGGGGTTTAGGGAGCTTGGGCTAGGTATCATGGAGGGTTACGGTCTGACGGAAACCTCTCCGATTTTAACTCTAACGGAGGACCCCTTTACGGAAAAGACGGGAACTGTGGGTTCTCCTCTACCCAGCGTAGAGCTCAAATTAGATTCCGCCAACGAAAAAGGAGTTCAGGAGGTTCTGGCGCGGGGCCCAAACATCATGCAAGGCTACTATAAAAATTCCCAACGGACCGAAGAGGTGCTCGATGAGGATGGTTGGTTTCATACCGGGGATTCGGGTTCCTTTGACGAGGAGCAGTGGTTGTATCTCAACGGGCGAAAGAAGAACGTGATCGTCCTCGAATCGGGCAAGAACGTGTACCCCGAGGAAGTCGAATGGGAGCTGGAACGGCTGCCCTTTATCCAGGAAGCCCTAGTGCAGGAGAAAAAGCGCTCCGGAAAACCAGTGGTCTCCGCAGTAGTCTACCCCGATTACGGAAGGTTGGAAGAGGAGGGAATTGTCGACGAGGACGCCATTAAGGACGTTCTTTGGCAGGTCGTCAAAAACGATTGCCAGCGCCTCGCATCTTACAAGCGGATAAAAAGCAAAAGAGATATCGAGATACTGGAGGAGCCGTTCGAGAAGACCCCCACTTTCAAGGTCAAAAGATACCTGTATAGCGACGAGAAAGTTACTGAAGTATAATCAAGTCGGCTCTACGGCCTTTCTTCCGGACTCGGCTTCTGGGGGCAGCCTTTTCAGTATAGCAGGGCTCAATATTTGATCCGGAAGTCGTCGAATTGATTCTCGAACTTTCGCCACGCTACGTCCACGCCATCTACTCTGGCCATGGGTGGCCCTTTTTGACACCAGCTAATCATGTCCCGCAAACTTTTTTCTTCCCCTTCCATCACCGCCTCTACATCTCCATTCGGCAAATTCTTAACCCATCCCTTGACGCCCAGGCGCTTGGCTCGATCGCGGGCGTTGGCCCTGAAATAGACCCCCTGCACGTGGCCGCTAATGGTAAGATGAACGCGTTTTTTCGCCATTTTGGCCTCCTATATCCTCTTCTCCAGCTATTTCTAATTTTAGTGAAAGGGGGGCGGGGTTTTAAACAGGTCTGGTTCTAAACCCGCAGCGCTCTGAAATAGGAGTTGAAGTACTCAATGCCGAATTTTGTCCCGAGGTTCGGGGAGGGATATAATATCCAACGGTCCTCAGCATGATCTCCAGATTTTTGATACCGGCTTTGTCGATTGCAGGATTAGTTTTTTTCGTCGCTTTTGTGGTGGAATTTCTGTTTCAGTCCGCTTATCAAAAATTGTCCCAGATTGAGATTTCCAGCGGTGTTACGGCCCGAGAGGCCCTGGAGGCCCTGCTGGCGGAATCTCCGGCCGAAAGACCATCGATTAGAAAGACCTCATCTCCCCTGGACGATAGATACGAGGGAACCCAGGGGTTGATTTACCTCCACAGGCCCGAGGGTACGTCTCTAGCGGACGTGGGCGCGGCTTCTCACGAGGGGATCCACTTTCTCCAGGACCAGCGGAGCCGTTTGTTGTATCCCCTCTATCGGATTCTCTACCCGGCAGCCAGACTTTCGGCGCCTCTGGCGGTTCTTCTGCTCATATTTGGATTCCTGTTTAACAGCGCTGCGACCCTGGTCGGTGCGGTGATGCTCGCTTTTTTGATCCTGTATATCCTCTTACGAGTCCCCCTGGAATTCTTCGCCAGCTGGGAGGCCATTTCCTCTCTGGAGCAACGTGATCTGATCTCGTCCCGGGAGCGGCACCAGCTTCGACGGTTTTTGTCCCTGGCGGCCCTCTGTCACCTGACTTCCATCGTAACCCGAGGCTTGAAATCAGCCCACGTTTTGTTGTATCACAGGAATGAAGATGGCAACCATTAAAATATCGCCTTCGATACTAGCCGCTGACTTTGGGCATCTGGCCCGAGACATCGGTAAAGTAGCTGATTTCGCTGACAGCCTTCACGTGGACGTGATGGATGGCCATTTCGTCCCCAATATCAGTATTGGTCCGGCGGTCTCCAACGCAGTCAAGGCCCTATTCAGGAATCTGCCGTTAAATATTCATCTGATGATCTCCGATCCTGAAAAGTACGCCCCTGCTTTTGAAGTAGACCAGCAGGATACCGTGATATTTCACGTGGAGGCGGTTGATAAGCCCCGGGAGACCGTAGAAAAGATCCAATCCCTCGGCCCTGCTGTGGGGGTGTCGCTGAACCCGGATACTGATCCTGAATCCCTCAGTGAGATCCTTCCCTACGTCGACCACGTGTTGGTGATGAGCGTGTATCCGGGTTTCGGGGGTCAAGAATTCATGTCTAGCTCACTGAAGACCATTTCTAGCCTGCGGGCCCAGATCGATAAGAGGGAAGCCCATGTAGAGATTGCGGTTGACGGGGGCATCAATCCAGATACGGCGGGTGCTGTTGCAAAGGCCGGGGCCGATGTACTGGTTGCGGGATCTGCGATATTTGGTCAGAAGGATCCTGGAAAAGCGGTTCGGGAAATGAGATCAGCTGTCAGGCCTTTGTGAACGGTCGCTTAACCCTAAACTAGCCACCAGTAGGCCAGCCCACCCATTACCGCACATATCTGAAGGACATACAGTACGAATACGGACTTCCTATGCCCCATCCCCTCCAGCAATCGGTGATGGATATGGTTGCTGTCGGATTGAAAGACACCTTTACTTTGATAAACTCTGCGCGCGATGGCCCAGGTGGTGTCCAATATTGGTATCCCTACCAATAGCCCACCGGCGATCAGCGACCACTCAGCGGCACTCTTCCCGGCGGGAGTCTGAAGACTATAAACGGTCAGAAAAGCCAGGGTGAAACCCAGGAAGTAAGCTCCTCCGTCGCCCAGAAAAAGTTGTGCCGGATAGCTGTTGAACAGGAGGAAGGCCAGAATAGCCCCAATAAGACCGGCCAGTGCGAGATTTGAGGTCGCCGGTTGGGTCCCCATCAACGCCGCGGCAGCAGTGATAAGTGCTATTCCGCCTGCCAGCCCGTCCAGCCCGTCAATTAAATTGTAGGCATTGGTTATTCCGACGATCCAGAAGACCAGGAAGATCAAATTGGCTTTTCCCTCCAGTAGGAATTCGGGCCCGAAGGAGGTCGAGGGAAGTTCCATCAACATCACCAGGGGGAGGGCAGCGAGGACCTGAAGGACCAGCTTGGACCAGGCCCCGAGACCTCGGATATCGTCGACCAAGCCGGTGAGGGTGACGATTACCAGCCCAATTGCAAAGGCAAAAGAAGGGGTACCTCCCCAGAAGTAAGTGGCTAGAAAGCCGCCCACCGGAGCGAGCCCTCCAATAGATTGGCTGCTGGCATGGATCTTGCGCTGGTTTGGTTTGTCGACCAGGCCCAACCTAGGGCTCAGACGTCTCAGCGCCAGGGAAAGCAGAAAAGAGACTACAAATGCAATCCCCGCTCCCAACAGATATTTGAGCATAATTTTTCCCTTTCCTTACCATACTTTACAACATCAAGCCCGTCTGGCATAATTTTTTGCTATGACAGCTGCCCAGAATCTTCTAGTCAATGCGTCGCGAGCGAACACACTGCACCACGCCTATCTGGCTCCGGTTCGCCGTGGTACTGATCTCGGAGGATACGGAAGGAGCCTGGCCCGGCAAATTCTCTGCCCGGAGGAGGGAAAGGCCTGCAGGAGAAAGGTCAGTCGTGGAGTTCACCCCGACTACGTTTCGCTGGAGTCCCCCAAGCAGAGCATTACCATCGATCAGATTAGGGATCTTCAGCAGAAGGTTTTTTATGCACCTGTGGAGGCGGAACGAAAGGTCTTTGCCCTTCTTGGTGCCAACGATCTATCGCTGCCGGCCGCCAATAGCTTGTTGAAAACCCTGGAATCACCTCCTTCATTTGTGCATTTTCTGCTGTTGACCGAGGACCCCAATTCGCTGCCTCTGACAGTCCTTTCTCGATGTCAGAGGTTGCCTACCGGCGGTCTGGAGCGGAAAGATATTCTGAACCAACTTCGGGAGGCCGGTTACGGGGAGGGGGAAACGAACTATTTATACCGGGTGATCAACGGGGAGGCTTCTCTGCTGGAGGATCTGTTGTCCTCGGACCAGGATCTGCTGGAACTTCGGGCTGAAGTTCGACCGCAGTGCCGGGAAATGTCTCCAGTGGAACTGGCACAGGGCGTCGTTGAGGATAGAGGCTGGATTCAAACTCATGAATATTGCCGCTCGTTGTTTTCGGAATTGATTGAGCTCGATGATTTCCAGACCCTGAAAGTGGCCGAGGCTCTGAGCGGGTTGAGCAGGCGCCAGCTGGGTTTCGTGCTTCACAAAGGAGCTCTTTTATATCGCGATCATCTGACGGGTGAAGATTCTATTCCAGGAGTCCGGACTGCCGACCTCTCTTCCTGGGATGCGGTAATAGGCTTGAATACGGCCTGGAAAGGGTTGCAGAGAAACGCCAACAAGCAGCTGTTGCTGGAGTCCAGTTTTTTGGCCCTTCAGGGTGGGGATAAAGATGCTCGATGAATCTTCAACCCGACTGCCTGAAGGTTAGCTTGCGAGCGACGCAGGGGCCAGTTACTTTTTAATCACCGAGCACCATGGGATATGCGGTATCGGTCCCGGTTGGACCCGGGAGGCGATCGACAAAACTAGGGGGTTGTGATGGCTGACCCTAATGTAGCAGTGGTTGGGATCCGGAAAGCGCGAAGGATCACCCGAGAAGCCCGTCTGGCAGGTCGCTCGTTGTCCGAGGGGTCAAAGTGTGTGATAGGGGATGATCAAGGACGTTTGGAGCTGGCTGAAGTGCTCGGACTCTTCCATAGGGATCTGGACTCCGTGCAATGGAAAGTTCTCCGGGAGGCCGAAAAGAAGGATCTAGAACAATTCGAAGCAAACGCGGAAGCCGCCGAAGAATCCATAGAGACTGCCGAATCTCTAATTAAATGTCAGGGGCTGCCCATGGATATTCTGGGTGCGGAGTATTCTCTGAATCGTAGTCAGCTAAAGTTTTACTTCAAGGCCCCTCATCGAGTGGACTTCCGGGGCCTTCTCAAAGACTTAGCTGGGGAGTTTTCCACCAGAATTGAACTAGAGCAGGTGGGCCCCCGAAGCGCGGCATCCATAATTGGAGGCCAGGGGCGTTGTGGCCGGGAATTTTGCTGTCGGCGCTTTTTGTCCGATCCGGGCCCTATTCCGATGGAAATTGCTCAAAAACAAGAGCTGTCCGTTTCCCCCGATCGGCTTACCGGTGGCTGTGGTCGACTGCTATGTTGTTTGAAGTACGAATACGAGGACTATGTCAAGTCTCTCCAGGAGATGCCCGATCTGGGTGATGAGGTTCAGTGCCCAAAAGGTGTGGGGGAAGTAGTATCCCGCAACGTCCAGACTAGGACGGTCACCGTTGACCTTGAGGATGAAGAAGAGAAGGTTGAGCTCAAAAACTCCGAACTTTCCCCGGTGGAGTGAGGGAAGGTAGAGCGCTAACAGGATTTGATGGTTCCCGCTCCATCCGCTTTTCTTTTTAGCTGTTCCAGCAGGTGGCTTTCCATGGTTCCCTGTAATTTGATGCTTCCCTTCTGATATTCTTCCGAGTTAACTTCTCCCTTTTCGTGGAACCATTCTACGAGATCTGCCTGAGCGTAGGGTATCTCGAGGGAAACTTTTTTGAGATTGTTTCCCAGCTTATCGGCTATCATAGCTTTTAAATCTTTCATGTTCGTTCCCGATTTTGCGGAGACGGAAACCGCATTGTCGATCTGTTTTTCCAGCTGGTACAATTTGCTTTGGTCTTCCAGCTGATCGACCTTGTTTAAAGCGTTAATAACCGGGGGGCGGTCCTCCACCTTGTCAAATACGTCTTCGTTCAGTATCCGGTTTACGGTTTGCCACCGTTTAGCAATTTGTTCCTTGGTCACGTCCATCACGTTTATCAGTAGAGATGCTACCCTTGCAGATTTCAGGGTGGAGCGAAAAGCGGGGATAAGTTGATGAGGCAAGTTGCGAATCAGGCCAACGGTGTCGATAAGCAGAACCTCCCGCTTGTCCGGGAGCTTTAATTTTCTGGTCAGGGGGTCCAGGGTGGCAAACAGCTTGTTTTCCACGAATCCACCAGAATTGGTCAGCTGATTCAAAAGCGTGGTTTTGCCGGTGTTGGTATAACCCACTATTGCAATCTCGGGTATGGAATGTTTGACTCTTCGCTTCCGCCGCACCTCCCATTCCTTGGCAGCCTGATCCAGTTTTCTTTCGATGGACTCGATCCTCCTCTGGACCTTCTGGCGGTCCCGTTCGAGGCGGGTCTCTCCAGGGCCGCGAGTACCTATGCCTCCTCCGAGTCTTTCCAGAGCTTCACCCCATCCTCGAAGACGAGGTAACAAATACTCTAGCTGGGCCAGCTCGACCTGTAATTGAGCTTCTTTGGTTGTGGCTCGTTGAGCGAAGATGTCCATGATCAGTTGGGCTCTATCCACGGTCTTTTTGCCGATCCTGTTCTCCAGATTCCGCGATTGGGCCGGGCCTAGCTCTTCGTTGAAGATAATCGTATCGACGTTCTTTCTTTCGGCCAGTTGTTTAACTTCATCGGCCTTCCCCTTTCCGATGTAAAATGAAGGATCCGGTTTGGCCCTTCGCTGGACGACCTGCCCCCGCACTCGAACGCCGGCGGTTTTGCTCAGGGAAGCCAGCTCTTCCAGGGATTCCTCTATACTCCAAGTTTGTCGATAGCCGCTTTGTTTTGGAAGCTCCAAACCTACCAGGATGGCTTTCTCTCGGGCTTTTACACGGGCGCGTTTGCCTGCCCGATCTTCCACGTGCCGGTGGTGGTTTTGGTTCATTCTAAGCGGACCTCCTTACCTTTGCTCCCAATCGAGATAGTTTATCCCCGATGTCGCTATACCCCCGATCGATATGCTCCAATCCAGAAACGGTGGTGGTTCCTTCTGCCGCGAGTCCCCCGATTACCAGCGAGGCTCCAGCACGGATGTCGGGTGCTGTCACTGAGGTACCCTGCAATTGATCGGTACCGTTAATAAAAATGGTATCCGAGCCGGAAACCGTAATGTCCGCACCTAGTTTGTTCAGCTCCGGAACGTGGTCAACTCGGCCGTCAAAAACCGTCTCCTCTACTACACTTTTGCCCAAAGCCAGCGTAAGCATGGCTGTTGCCGGGGCCTGGAGATCCGTGGGAAAGCCGGGGTAGGGCAGAGTCTTGATAGTGACCCCGCGCAAAGGCCTTTGGCCGTTAACCGTGATTGAATTCTCACTTTCCTTGACTTCCACGCCTGCATCCCGAAGCTTGAGACTCACCGCTTTTAAATGACCGGGATTGGTTTCCTGCAGAGTTACAGATCCCCCGGTCACCGCGGCAGCTATCATGTAAGTACCAGTTTCGATTCGATCCGGAATCACGTCATGGTCCGTTCCGCCTAGTTGTTGCCCGCCACGCACCGTGATTTCGGTGGCCGTTTTCTCAATGTCCGCACCGAGTTTGCGCAAAAAGGCGATTAAATCGTCGATTTCGGGTTCCCGGGCCGGGTTGTAGATTTCCGTAACGCCTTTGGCCATCACCGCGCCCATCAAGAGTTGTTCAGTGCTGCCTACCGAGGGATAGTCCAAATAAATTTGGCTCCCTCTCAGACGGTCAGCGCTGGTCCTGATTTTTCCGTCCCTCTGGTTAACCTCTGTGCCCAGTTTTGAAAGACCGTGAAGGTGAAGGTTTATGGGCCGGGAGCCGATAGTACAGCCGCCGGGCAGAGCCACTTCAGCTTGCCCCAGGCGGCCCACGAGAGGTGCAAGCACGAGGAAAGAAGCCCTCATTTTCTTCACTAGCTCCGGAGGGGCCCTGTGTTCGTCGGGCACTCCCTCGATAGTGTAGGTACCCTGTTCTCGGGCTTTCACTGATTTTCCCAGCTGAGAGATCATCTCCAGCATTGTGGAGACGTCTTCCAGATCAGGGACGTTGTGGAGGGTAATGGGACGATCAGTCAGAAGAGTGGCGGCTAACAGGGGCAGGGCCGAATTTTTGGCACCGTTTACCGCCAGAGTTCCTTGGAGCGGTCTTCCACCGGTGATAGTTAATTCTTTTTGCATTTAACCATTGCGCATCAATTCTAGAAACTGATCGTTGTCCTCGGTCGCTTCCATCTTCTTTTTTATGAACTCCAGAGCCTGTTGGTTATCGTTCATTTCGCCGATCATCTTTCGCAGGATCCACAGGCTCTTTTCTTCGCTACCTTCCAGCAGCAATTCTTCTTTTCTGGTTCCCGTCTGTTCCAGGTCGATAGCAGGGTATATCCGTCTGTTGGCCAGCCCTCTGTCTAGGATTAGTTCCATGTTTCCGGTTCCTTTGAATTCTTCAAAGACCACCTGGTCCAGCTTACTTCCGGTTTCCACCAGAGCCGTGCCGATAATGGTCAAGCTACCGCCTTCTTCCACGTTTCGGGCTGCTCCGAAGAATTCCTTGGGCTTGTAAAGGGCGGCGGGGTCGATACCACCTGAAAGCAGTTTTCCGCTGTGGTCCACGGAGAGATTGTAAGCCCGCGCCAGACGAGTAATAGAATCCATCAGAATTACCACGTCTTTCTCGGCCTCCACCAGTCTTTTGGCGTGGTCCGTTACCAGCTCAGCGACCTCGGTGTGGTGCTTCGGTTCCTGATCGAAAGTGGCTGCCGCCACTTCTCCCATGGCGATCGATCGACGGATGTCGGTTACTTCCTCGGGACGTTCGTCAATGAGCAGGATGATCAGCTCGACTTCGGGATGATTTGCCGCCAGCCCGTTGGCGATCTTTTTGAGCAAGGTTGTCTTACCCGCTTTGGGCGGGGAAACGATCAGACCTCGCTGTCCTTTACCGATGGGGGCGAACAGATCGATAACCCGGGTCGAAATTTCTTGCGGATCGTTTTCCAGCTTGAGTCGCATTGAAGGGTGAAGAGGGGTGAGATATTTAAATTCCGTTCGGTCGCGTATGTCATCGGGAGGAAGGTTGTTGATGGCCTTTACCTTCAACAGAGCGCTGTAATGTTCGTCGTTTTTAGGAGGTCTCGTTTCGCCTAAAACCCGATCCCCGTTCTTCAGGCCAAACCTTTTGATCTGGGAAGGAGAGACGTAGATATCGTTCTTGCCCGGGAGGTATGTTCTATCGCGAAGAAAACCATACCCGTCGGGCAAAATTCCCAAAATCCCGTCCGAAAAGCCATGTCCCTGTTCCTCTGCTTCGGCCTTTAAGAGATCGTATATTAGCTCTTGTTTTCTTTTGGAATCGAGATTTATATCGTAATTTTTGGCTAGCTCTGTTAATTGATCCATCTTTTTGGATTGAAGTTCCTTAAGTTCCACTATGCTCACCTCAAAGTAAGCTTCAAGGGCTAAATTTTCTTGCTACCTCACCCGAGACGATCCTTTGATGGTTCGACAGGAAAGATCTGAAGATTGCAAAACTTCACTCTTGTGCCGAGCCATGGCCTAAATATCGGCAACCCCCCTGAAAGGCAACCATAACTGGTTAAAGATAAGCCACTGTCGACGTCGGTTGGGAAAGATATAAGCTGCGCAGAAAATGCATGTTTTTTCGAATGACGTAAAACGACTTTAATTTTATCACGAACATCCCCAAGTTTCTGCCCTGGCGCTCTACTCATACAGGGAGATTTCGCTAACCTATCCGTTGGCTTGTAATGGTTGGAGTGAAATTCTCCGTCGCTTCGAAATTCCAACTGAAGGGATTGAAACCTAGGAATTTACTTTGGACATCTTTAGTATACCCAGATCCCTCGACAAAGTCAATTACTAAGGTACGGAAAGGAGCGGGGAAGATTTGGATTGGAGTAAGAGCGTGAAATTTATCCATAGGCCGGATGAGCAGTCATTTCTTGACCCAGTGCCTGGAGAAAAAAGTTTTGATGATGTTTCCATACATTTCCAGCCGCGACAAAAAGCCCTTGCCGAAACCTCGTTTTTCTTCCTTCATCACGTGTGTGACACCCTCCAGCTTGACCTTTTCAGTGGTTAGTCTCTCTTTGTGAATTAAGCGCGTCATGGCTATTTCCACGCCAAATTTCTCCAGTTCCTCTTCTTGATTTGCTTTTTGCCAGAGTGTGGCGGAGAAGACGCGCTGGCCGGAAAGGTGGGGGTTGATTTTTTGGGAGAGGTCGGTATTTAGCCGACCATTGTGAAATACCCCGATAACTATATCCGAATCGCCCTCCCAATAGGCAGAAAGCATCTTTTCCACGTGTGAACAGGTCAGCCCGATAAGGTCGGCATCCATAAAGAGCAAGGTTTCGTAACGGGCGAGATCAACTCCCCGTTGTAGTGCATATGCCTTTCCCTTATTTTCGCACAAGCGAATTATGTCCGCGTCGTATTGCTCTGCAACCTTCGCGGTACCGTCAGTGGACCCGTCATCCACTACAATGATTTCCCCGATCTTTTCCGAGTTCAGGACGGAGAGTACCGACCCGATGCGGTTTGCCTCGTTATAAGCTGGTACGATTGCGGAGACCGTCATCCGTTTTTCCTCCCCTGTTGTTGAGGTGCCTGTGGACCGGGCATCGATTGCTGAACAACCAAAGGCCATTCGTTCTATTTTCGTCTACTTAACTGCTGCTGTCAATTGCCGAGTGGAGGATATCTCTGACCGAGTGGAGGATTTCATCCGACCCTTGGTCCAGACTCAGCTCAGTTTTGGCGCCCTCCCGTGTTTCAATTTCCAGCACTCCTTTCTTCATTCCCTGAGGGCCGATGATCAGCTTGACAGGTATCCCGATCAGGTCGCTATCGTTGAACTTGACCCCTGCGGAAACGTCCCTGTCGTCCAGCAAAGTATCCACTCCGGACTCGGTCAACTTCGTGTATATCTCCTCGCCTCGCTGTAGGGCTTTTTTCGTTTCCCCCTGCAGGACGATTACTTCCACCTGAAAAGGAGCCAGCTGAATCGGCCATTTGATCCCCCGTTCATCGTGGTACTGCTCTATTACCGCACTGATGATCCTGCTGATGCCGATACCGTAGCAGCCCATTACAATAGGATTAAGATTTCCTTCCTGATCCTGATAATCTGCATTGAGGCTCTCTGAGTACTTTGTCCCCAGCTGGAAAATCTGTCCCACTTCGATCCCTCGTTGAAATGCCAGTGCTTCCCCGCAATCGGGACAGGGATCTCCTTGCTCAACTCGCCTGATGTCAGCGAATTCGAGCTGATCCAGATCTCTGGTAAGGTTCACGTTGATGTAATGGTGGCCGTCCTCGTTTGCCCCTGTAACCAAGTTGTTCCAATTTCGCAGCTCTCGGTCGGCGATGACCGGCATCTCCAATCCGATAGGGCCTACCGAACCAAAGTGGGCTCCGGTGAGGTCCTGAATTTCATCGCTCTCCGATATCATTTCGGCATTGGCGGTCTCCAGGTGGGCGTACAGTTTGTTTTCCTCCAGATCTCTGTCGCCCCGTACCAGAGTCGCTATGTAATCCCCGTCTACCCGGAACAAGAAGGTCTTTGCTATCTTGGCCTCTTCCACGTTCAGAAATTGAGCCACCTCGCTGACTGTTTCCTGGTCGGGCGTGGAAACTTTTTCCAGGTTCTTCGGGCTTTCTCGCTCGCCGCCGCCCGTTGCCGTTGCCGCCTCAGCGATATTGATGTTTGCCGCGTAGTCACAGCGGGGACACAGAGCTAGCTCCTCCCCACCTTCGCTGGCCAGGGCCATAAATTCTTGAGAAAAGCTACCGCCCATCAGTCCCGTAGGGGCCTCGACGGCCTCCCAATCCAGTCCGCACCTGTCAAAGATCCGACCATAGCAATCGTACATCTCCTGATAGGTGTCTTCTAAGCTCTCTTGATCGGCGTGGAAACTGTAGCCATCTTTCATTAAAAATTCCCGAGACCTCATCACCCCGTAGCGAGGGCGGATTTCGTCCCTGTATTTGTCATTGATCTGATAGAGAAGCAGGGGCATGTCCTTATAGGAATCGATTTCCCTTCTAATCAGGTCCGTAATCACCTCTTCATGGGTCGGACCCAGGGTAAAGGATTGATCCTTTCGATCCTTTAATTTGAACATTTCGGGACCGAAATCCTCCCATCTACCAGTTTCTCTCCAGAGACTGGCCGGTTGAATAATCGGTAGCCTGATTTCCTGTCCACCGGATCTGTTCATCTCTTCTCGAACTATTTCCTCGATCTTCTTTAGGACTTTAAATCCCAGTGGAAGGTATTCGTAGACGCCGGAGGCCACTTTTCTGATCATTCCGGCTTGAAGCATCAACTTGTGGCTGGTGAGTTCCGCTTCTGCGGGGGATTCCCTCAGAGTAGGGAGCATGTATCGGCTAAATTTCATTTAGTGCCCTCCTCGATTATGCTCAATAGTGGCAGATCGATTCCAGTTACAGTAAAGC